>JACPBY010000013.1 GCA_016180065.1 Candidatus Woesearchaeota archaeon
GAGGTGGCAGCAATTGTTGCAAGACAGGCTTAGCCAGGTTACTCAAATCTTTCAGGCTCAAATGCCCACGCAGGACTATGCGCTGTTTCCAAAGGGAAGCGCCAGGAACAGGCTGCTCGCGCATTACCTTGTTGAATCATTGCCATATTCTGTCATGGAATCAGTAATGGCTGCTGATTCAGGAGCAGAGTGCATTCCAAAGCTTGCGATAATTAACGAAGTCTCCCTGCTGACAGGCTACGCAGAGCTGACAATCCGCTCATGGAATGATAAAATAAGGCTTGGGTCAATTCTCCCAACCTCCAGCCTTGACAAGGTGGTAGCCATGGCAGGCCTCAATCTCTTTGGCTGCCTTGCCGGAAAAGGCCAAAAGCCTGACTTGAAGGCGAAAAAGGCAGATTTGACAAGGCAGCAATCTGACGTTGACTACCTTTCACAGCATAAGGCATTTGCCGGGATTTCAGAAGGCGCAAATCCAGAACATGCAGCCGCCTGCTACCTGCAGCTTCTCATTCCAGATGATGGAGAGGCTTATGATGCAAGGCTGCAGATGTCAGTGTCAGCAAGCGACATGCGGAGGCTGCTTGCCTTCAAGCAATACCACGAGCGAACAGCCCTGCAGCGCAACAAAGAAGACAACCTAAATGCGCTGGCCGACCATGGTGTGCAGATGGATGAGGTTTTCCTGAGGGCAGTCCTCAACTGGAACAAGGACGTCTTGCAAAGGCTGCTGCTCGGGAGTTGCCTGCCTTGAGAGTTTCAGATAATGTCAAGTTAAGTGGGAATGCAGGTTGTGGTCTTGCAGGCTTTGCCAGCCTCCCCTACGGTAAGCGAGGGGAGGACTGGCAAACCGCAGCGATAGCAGCGGCACGACCGGCTTCCGGCACACAAAACTTGACTTCATCGCAAGGATGAAGATTCTGGTAAGGAAAAAGGCGGGGAATGCTGCCGGCAGGGCTGATGCGGCTGCTGCAAGGCCTGTGCAGCCCGGAGTTTTTAAGAAACTGCTGGATAGCAAAAGCTTCATGCTTCTCCTGGCGGTAATGGTGGTTGCGATACTTGTTATAACCTGGCGTGCCCCGAAGCAGGAGGGCGCTGACCGCGCCCTTGAGAGGATGGACATATGCAAAAACGAAACAAGCTCCGCTGCCAAAAACAACTGCTACCGCGACCTTGCCTTTTCTGCGAATGAGTCCTACTTTTGCGGCAAGGTGTTTAACTCCAGTTCCGTGACCTCAAGCTGCTATGCGAAGCTGGCTGTTGATGCAAACAGCAGGAAGCTGTGCGAAGAGATTGGCGAATTAAAAGCGAGAGGCTACTGCACAGCGTTTCTTGCAATAAACAAGATAGAACCTCCGTTGTGCGGCAATGTTGATGACCTTGGCTGGAGAAACTTCTGCTACGGCCAGATTGCCATAGCTACTGAAAAGCCTGAGCATTGCACGAAAGTGGAAGGCGAAAATGAGAAGTCCGATTGTTATGTTGCATTGGCAAAGAACCTTAGCTCAGGCCCAACCTGCGCTTACATCCTCGATTTTGAAAAAAGGGATGGGTGCTTCCTTGCAATAGGCACAGCCAATGCAGACCCTTCGCTATGCGCAGAGATAGGCGAGCCTGCAAACAGGTGGACCTGTTATCACAGGGTGGCAAAGAAGACTGGCAATGTCAAGCTATGCGACCGTATTCCAGCCAATTTACGGCAAAACTGCGTCAACGCCGTCAATTCAACCAAAGAAGCGTAAATGCCTAAGGCACTAAGCTGGGGATGCTGGCTGCGCTTTTTCTTTAAGGTAAGCGTCAAATGAAGTTGCGAGCATGGCCATTATCACCGGCCCAACAATCAGCCCGATTATGCCGAAGAAGTTAAGGCCGCCTATAACTCCGAGAAGCACAAGCGCAGGATGCACTTTTGCCTTTGCGCTTATCAGGCTGGGCTTAAGGACGTTGTCTATTCCGCTGACAAGGAGCATGCCGTACAGGAACAAGCCAAGCCCCCTCAGGAAAACAGTGCCGTCCCCAGATGAGTATCCGCTGAACATGAGCAAAAGCGCGGCGGGAAGCCATATGACGAACGGGCCGAGGAAAGGCACAAGAGCTGCCATAAAAGTGACCAGCCCCCAAATGACAGGCGAAGGCACGCCAAAGAGGAAGAAGCCCACACCGCCCAGGATGCCCTGGACAAGGGCAACCACGACAGTGCCGTAAACCACTGCGGAAACGACCTTATTGAACTGGCTTGTGAATGCGTCCTGCCTGTGCTTTGGCAGCGGCAAAACGTTTTTAACCTTGTCAACAAGCTCCTTGCCGTCCTTGAACATGTAGTACATTATGAAAAAGACAATAAAAAGGTGGAGGAGAATGGATGTCACGGAAAGAAGCGTTTGTGTGAGCCTGTTGAACACAAATGTTGACGCTTTCCCTATGGCATCATTAAGCACGGCTTTCACTTTTGGGCTTGCTTCCTTAAGGTTGTGCGGCAGCAGCTTGCACAATGCGCCGTCTTCACATTCAATGGCTTTGGAACCGCCCTCAACATATTGCTTGGTGATTATGTAACCTGCAAAAACCTCAGTTGAAAGCTGGTTTATGACAAAAACAGAAGGCACTGTTAGAAGAAGCAGCACAAGCATGGTGACCAGCAAGCCTGAAACAGTCCTGCTTTTCAGCCTTGACAGGACAAGCTTATAGATTGGGTAGAACACATAGCTCAGAATCAGGCCAGCCAGCACTGTTTTGATGAGCGAACTCATGATGAGAACTGTCAACAGCAGCGAGATTACAAAAAAGATGACCGAATACCGTATGACAAGCCTGATGTTGCCCACCTTCCCGCCTTCTATGGCAAAATTTATGGAACTTTTCAAAGAAGAACAACTGCAACATTATAAACTTTTTCGTGTTAATCCCAAAAGCAGCCATACTTTGGTTGGCGGGTTTTGAATGGGCTCGCCCAGATTCGAACTGGGGACATCTTCCACGTCAAGGAAGCATCATAACCACTAGATCACGAGCCCGAAACGGAGATGAGCGAAGTCTTAGGCGATTTATAAAATCTGCGGTTTCCTGCCGGAAATGAAACAAAAATAAAGAAAAAAGAAAGAAAAAGAAGCCCTTGCCCGCCTTACTTGCGCTCGGCAAGCACGAATATGGACTTCAGCGCTACAACGATGGTTGCCGGCACGACAAACACAAGGATTGAGTCAAGCATTGACCCAAGGTACATGCCAACCTGCACCACGCCGCTTACCACTGAGCCGCCCAGTGCTGCAACGAGCACAAGCGCGACCGATGCAAGCAGGAAAGAGTTTGTTTCTTTCATGGTAACGTTAAGCAGCCCAACTATCGTGCCCAACAGCACGAGGAATGATGTTACTGTAGGGTTTGCCCTGTCTGGCAAAAGGGCTCCTGTAATCAGGGCAATGACAACACCCAGCAGGAAAGCCCAGCTACCTACTGCCTGTAAAGAGCTATCTGAAGCTTTAGCCACTGAACCAGCTTTAGCCATTTTTTGCACCCTCCTTTTTTAGTTTTTTTGGCTTCTAACCGCTTAAACCTGCTGGATGTTCTTGCGTTGCTTAGTATTTAAACTTTATGGTGGACTAGTCGTATAATGAGGCAATGGCTGAGCCAGCAAGTTCTCAAGAAATAAGTCATGACATCTTATACACGATTACTGTTGGCATTTGTTCTGAAAGCGAGGAAAGCCGCGCTGCAAGTTTTTTTATAACACCAAGAACTTCCCGTAGTTCCCAGTTCATTATGCCTTCTCGCTCTTCAGCCATTGCTATAAAGGAAAGCTTTTTCTGGAGGTCTTCAAGGTATGCAAGATGGTCCATGCATTCTGAGCGTTCATTGTAACTGCCTGCATCCATGCTGTGCTCAATCTCCGCAAGGCTGCGCGCCTCATAATCCGGCAGGGCGTAAGCCTTTTTGCTGTAGCTGCGCCTCAGGTCACTAAGCGAATACCCGTACTCAACATCATAGTCCTCAAATGCCATCTTTTGCTCCCCGCTGTGTAAAGCTGTTGCGCCTGCTGTGCTATCCAGCGTCGTTTCTCAGAAAAACGGAAAAGCATCCGAACTTAAGCTTGATAAGGCTTTGAATCATAAATAACTTTGGCTTATATATTATAAAATTTATAAAAAACAAGATTTTATAAAAATATTCGTAGTTTATAGAACGTACTGAACAAATACCTTGCAGATGCAAAATAAGCAATGCAAGGGAAGAATAAGAAAAGCCTCTACCGGGATTTGCACCCGGGACCTCGTCCTTACCAAGGACGCGCGCTAGCTACTGCGCCATAGAGGCATGACCTTTTTAGGAAAAACAAGCTCAAGCATGGCTTGAGTTGCACCCCGCCCAGAAGGCTGGTGTGGGTCAATCAAAAAAACGTGTAAGAAGTTTTTATTTAAACTTAATTGTTGCATATGCCCTGAGTGATTAATTGCAGTCACAGCTTCAGCAGCTCGGGCCTTCTCATTGCGCCGTACTCGTACTGGTAAAGGTTCAGGAAGGCCTTGATTGTTGCGTTGAGCTGGAGGCAGTTCTCAACAAGGAGCTCCTCATACTGCGTGCTGTAAGTGCGGTAGATGAACTTGTCAAACAAAGTGCGGATGAAGAAGTAGAACGGCTTTGCCTCCCACCTGTCTTCGTAGTCTGTGTCAAGGTAGCCGTCCATGACTATCGTAATCTTGCCTTTGTTGAGCGTTGTCCTGATTCCATCATTTTCAACCACAACGTCTTTCATGTTGAGTATCCTGATGTTCAGCCTGATAACGTGCCTGGCGTAGTCTGTTATCTTCTTCCACGGCAGGAGCTCAAGGTCTATGTACCTGCCTCCCGGCTTCACATGCTCCTGGTTCCTGGCTTCCCTGGTGTCAAAGCCCTTATCCTTGAGCCACTGGTTCATCAGCGAGTATAGCTCGTGAAGGTTAAACAGCCCCTCATAGCCCAGTTTCATGTGGTCAATGACCAGCCTTCTTTCGCCCATTTTTACCTTGCCCCGAACTTCAGGAATTCTTTAAGCGTTCCGTAAAGGTCGTAAAGCTCATAATAAAGCCTGTCCCAGTAAAGACCCTGGACTTCCCTCAGTATAATCCACCTTTGGAAAACCCTCAGGATTCTTCTTTCGATGTTTGTAGCTGTCCATCTCTTCTGGCCAAAAATGTCAGCATAAGGTGCCTCTATGTCCCCATCCACGGTTACTATCATCCTGACGTTTGCCATCTTCTTTTTCCTGCCGTTTTGTATGACCTCGACATTGTAGTCTCCCCACATGTGCACATAGACGAACACAAGCTCCTTCACGAAGCTTGTCCTTTTCCTCTCAGCCTCCCACTCAATCCTCAGCTCAGGCGGCTTTGACTTGTAAAGCTTCTCGTGCAGCTCAAACCTTCTTTCCTTAAACCACAGTGCCATTGTCTTGTAAAAGCCGTCAAGGTCAAACATGCCCTTGTATTTTATCCTGTGGGTGTACCAGCCCTGCCTTGTGCTGTAAGGAGCTGCTTTTGGCATGTGCACAGGCAGCGGCCCTTTGGCTGGCAGGCCTTCCTCCTCTTTCTTCACGCCTAAAACAGGGATAGCCTGCATTATACTTTGCAGAAGACCTCTTTTTGCATCAGCCATGCGGCATATTGTTGGCAAAATTGTTTATAAACGTTTCGGATTCGGCTCAGTAGAACCCTATGCTGGAGACGAACCTTTTCCTGCTTCCCGAGCATTTTGTGCAGAGAAAATCCCCTTCAACGTCATAAAGCTTCGGGAAGAACTGGCCGCAGTTGTCGCATGTTCCCTCAAGGGGGTAGCGGCCGCCGGTAAGCTTCTGCTCCTCCTCTCTCAGGACAAGCTTGTCAACCAGCAGCTCGAAGAGCTGGGGCTGAATCTTAAGAATGTCCTTCATTGTCAGCAGGCCCACAAGCTTGTTGCCATTCTCACGGTCAATGACTGGCAGTTGCCTGATTTCGTAATCATGCATGAGCATGAGTGCATCATAAATGTCCTTTTTCGGCTCAATCACAGGCACGTTCGTGAGCATAACATCCGCAGCAGTTGTAGAATCCACGTCCAGCCCTTCAGCAAGAACTTCTCTTATCAGGACATCGTCAGTTATGTGCCCTTTTAGCAGGTCGTTTTCCTTAACCACGAGGGAGCTGACGTTGCTGTCACGCATAAGCCTTGCGCATTCCCGCACGGCCATGGCAGGGCTTACAGCAATGGGCTTCCTTGTCATGAGATCGCAGACTTTGTAGCCGGTTTGCACGTTGTTCCCCCTCTCTTAATGCCCAAAACCTTTTCATTAATAAACTTAATGATGCAAATTTATATAAAACTTAATAAGCACTGAAAAATACCGATTCACGCATGGTTGCTGCAGCTGCAGATGCAAACGCAGGGCATGGGCCTGAGCTTTGCCCAAGATGCCATGAGGTAATGGTTGAGGCATACTGCAAGGTAACCTGCGTTAACTGCGGATTCATGCGGGACTGCAACGACCAGTGGTAAAAATGAGATTTCACCAACCACAGCAAGAAGGCAACAACAGCAAAAATAGCCTTGCTGAGGCAGTTGCGGAAGAGCACCCAAAACACCTTGCTGCTGTTGCCGAGCAGCAGATAATGGCAATGCACAGCCATCGTGATGGCAGCCAGGTTGAGCTGCACCAGCTCGGCTCTCAGGAATTCATACAGCAGTCCATTGGCAGTAGCCTGGAAGGGAAGCTGTCAAGCAGCAATTTCAGCGGCGAAAGCGATTCCGAAAAACAATTCTGGCAGAAGCAGAATGACTTGAGCGCTGTAAAGATTGAATACGAAAAGAAGCAGTCGCAGAACCAGCCTCACCAGATGTACGGCAACCAACAGTCAGTTACCGGCGCAGCAGGGGCACGGCATGACACGATAATGATGGGCTGCAATTGCGGCTCAGAATGGACAGTAACAGGCCAAAGCATGAGCGGTGATAAAAGCGATGGCTCGGCCGGTGCAGGGTTTGCTGTCAAGGTGGAGGCCTATGTCTCGGGAGCAGCGCAGGCAGCAGGCTATGCTGTTTCAGGAGGCAAAAACCCGAAATACGGGGCACCAGGCTCGCAACAGGAAGACTACAGATAACTTTTAACCTCCTGGCGTAACTAGTAATTTACCAGAATCTCAATGTCCCTTCCGAATATCCTTTTCAGGTCCTCAAAGAGCTTCTCCCTGATGAATGTCCTCTGCGGGATGGCTTTGCTTGCAAGGGCTGCCTCAAGCTCTTCCTGGCTTGACTCTGCTTCTGCAGCCAATCCGCCTTCTTCTGTAATCTTTGCCTTTGAAACCTCTTTCTGCTGCTGGTCAACATCCCTCACTATGAATGCGTCGGACTCGAGAAGCACGACCTCGCCAAACTTGTTGCCGTACTTCACCCTGACCTTTGCCCTTTCCAGCTCCCTGCCCCGCTTTCTCTGGACATACTCGAGAAGGGCTGTTGTGAATTCAGCAGAGTCCTTCTTGACCTTTTCAATCTCTGCCTTGTTGAGCTTCTTTGCCTCGTAGTCCTTCTTGGCCTTAATTATGGCATTCAGCATTCTCAGGTACTTCACGCCTATCCTGTTCTTGCTTATCAGCTCGTCCTCAAAAGTGCTGACCAGCTCTGTGTCATCAACCTTCTCAATCCCCTCCAGCTTGAGGGCGTCCCTTATCATTGTAACGGCAGTGTCGTATGACCTGATTATGCCTTCCTCTTCCTTCACCTGCTGGATTTCCTTGAACAGCCCTCCAATCCTCTTAAGGTATTTGTCGCAGTCGGCAAGGAGCTTGTCAACCTCAACTCCTGTTATGTCTTTCCTGTCGCCGTGCTCAAGGTCCTTCCTGAGCTTGATGACCGCTTCAAGAGTGCCAACATACTGCTCCTCAAGCAGCTTGCTGTTCTTCACGAAAATCTCCCTCACAACCTCAGGGGTTTCTTTTGGAGTGGGCGGGGGAATGCCGTAAAGCATGATTGCAGCCTGCGTGGGGGTTATGATTGACCAGAACAGGTCCTCCATGCCAATTTCCTTAAGCTTGAACCTCACCCTTTCAAGCAGCTGCTCCCCTGAGCTCATGTAAAGCTCAATGGCTTCAGAGCTTGGCTTCACCCTGCCCATCTGGAGGAGCTGCTTCCACGGCATGAAAATGCCCCTGTCGTACAATGGGACACCGTCCCTCAGAAACGTGAAAATGATTGGGTTGGCGTCCTTGATTGATTCCCAGAAGTCAGTCAGGATGTAAACCTGGATGTTTATCTTATTTCTCACGCCGGTCATCTCGCCAGCCTCGATGCCCATGCCGATTATGATTGCCCTAAGCTTGTCCTTAAGCTCAATCCTTGACATCCTCTTGACATCAGTGTCGTCAACAACGATAAAGACGTCAATGTCTGACTTTTCAGTGGCCCTGCCCTGAGTCAGCGAGCCTGCAAGAACGTAGCTGACTATGTAGCGCTCAAACTTCCTGATAACCATCTGCTTGTGGATTTCAGAGATTCTCACGGCTGCAAGCATGCCTGTATCGTAAATTGGAGCAGAGGTCGCAATAAGCTGGACAAGGTCATACTTCCCGTCAAAGCAGTTCTGCCACAACTCTGAAAGGATTATGGACTGGACAACAAACTTCTTGTCAGCATCGGAAGCCATGCCCTGGATTATAGCGGTGAGCTTGGTTTTCAGCTCGTCCTTGGTCATCTTCTTGCTGTCAGAATCATCAATCAAAATGAGAATGTTGACCTGGTCCTGCGGAGGCAGTTGCTGCTGCAACTGCTGCTGCGATTGCAAATTTCCGTCTTCGCCGTTTCCTTCCTGCTGCTGTGGCTGCTGCTGAATTGGCTGCATCTGTGCCATCTGCGGCTGCAGCGTCGGGGGAAGCTGGCCTGGCGCAAACATGCCTGGCTGCTGAGGCATTGGAGGGGGAAGCAATGCAATGCCCATGACATACTTGTCAAACTTCGCAAGAAGGGCTCCTTTGAACTTGTCAAGCTTCACCTTCATCTCGCGAAGCTTCTCCTGCGCCTCCTTCGGCAGCTTGGATGCCAGAAGCTCGAATTCATCAACTGCCGCTGCAGCTGATGTGGCTGCGGCTCCGGCTGCTTTCTCAATCTCAGAAGCATCATACTTCGGCTTCTCATCAACTGCTGCAGCAGGAGCTTTGTAATTGCTGACGTTGCCGCCTTTACGCGTGCCACTTTTCTTTTTCGCCATCTCTTCTGGCGTGATTTGGGAGACTATTTAAATGTTTGGTGATGCTGATTTTGATCGATTCCTGTCAAGTATTTACAAGAAAGTGATTAATGCAGAAAAACTTTAAATACATGGGCTTAAGGAGGATTCGTTGACTATGCGTTTTATTTCGTTAAGCGAATAAAAATAAATCGCGAGGTGTTTGAAAAATGACAATTGATGACATACTGGATAAGGCACTTTCCCCTGAGCATGGGCGCACAGCTGCAGAATTACAGGAATATATTTCAAACATACGCGTTCCCCTGCTTATTGACTTCTTTAAGCAAGGAATGACCCCTGCCGACAGGGCAGCCTTTGAACACCTCCCAATACAGGACCAGGCAAAGCAATTGCAGGATAAGCATTACATGCTAAAGCCAGACTTGGCGGAGAAATTTGTCAATTACCTTTCTGTGGCTGTTCTCAAGAGGATAAGCACGCCCATGGGCAGCCAGCTGGAGACGGCTATTGCAAGGATGAATGACGCTACTCTGAGCGTAAATGACAGACATGCGGCTGCTGTAGAAGTAGAGCATCTACATACCATATTACACAGCTACGGTTTTAACCCTGCTGAGATGATTGAAAAGGGAAGAAAAGAAGGCTTCAGCCCACAGCTTTGGAATGACTCCCTGAAGAACTTGGGCGAGTATTACAGAATTAAGCAGCAGAATGCTGCAATGGCCTTAGTAACCCCTGATCAGGCAGAGCACTACCTGACAACAACAGTAAATCCTGCCACAGGGCTTAAAGTAACTGATGTAAAAGCTGAAGGAATTGCGGCAATGAAATCAGTAGCCCTGTTGTTCAGGCAATATCAGAAAGGCGGAGACGTTGAAGGCTTCAAGAAACAGATGCACCAGTACCATTAAGCCTAATTTTTTCTTTCATCTTTTTTATTTTACAAACCTATAAATACCACTGCGCCGCTGCGGGTAAGCTGGGCAGCATTTGTAGGCGGCTCGGTGAGTTTTTGAAATGGCAGCAGCAAATGATAAGAAGAGCGGCAAAGGCGATGCTAAAGCTTCAGCAGCCGCAAAAGAAGAGATTAAAATCACATTTCCTGACGGCGCTTCCAGGGAGTTTCTGAAAGGCACAACACCCCTTGAGGTAGCCAGAACAATCAGCCGCGGCCTTGCTGAGGAGGCTGTCGCTGCGAAGGTGAATGGCGTCCTGTGGGATTTGACAAGAGCGATTGAATGTGATGCATCACTGCAGCTGTTGAAGTTTGATTCTGCAGAGGGAAAAAGCGTGTTCTGGCATTCTGCTGCCCATATCATGGCGCAGGCAATTACCAGGCTGTTCCCGTTTGCCAAGCTGACAATCGGCCCAACATTTGAAAGCGGCTTCTACTATGACATTGAGCATGAGCCATTCAAGCCTGACGACCTGGTGAAGGTAGAAGAGGAGATGGCCAAGGTTGTTGCTGAAAAGCTGGAAATGAAGCGGGATGTCCTGGCGAAGGAAGAGGCGCTGAAGCTGTTCAAGGACAACAGCTACAAGGTTGAGATAATAAACGAGGACGTGAAAACAGGAGAAGAAATAACCGCTTACAGGCAGGGAACCTTTGTTGACCTGTGCCACGGCCCTCATGTCCCAAACACCAGCTATGTGAAGGCGTTCAAGCTTACCAAGATTTCAGGAGCATACTGGAGGGGCGATGCAAAGAACAAGCCGCTTCAGAGAGTCTACGGCATAGCTTTCCCGAGCAGGAAGCAACTTGACGATTACTCACTGATGCTGCAGGAGGCTGAGAAGCGCGACCACCGCAAACTCGGGAAAGACCTGGAGCTGTTCATGTTCCATGACTGGAGCCCCGGAAGTGCGTTCTTCCTGCCAAAAGGCACTGTAATCTACAATGAGCTGATAAGCTTTGTGAGAGAAGAATACCGCAAAAGAGGGTATAAAGAAGTTATTACACCTCAGCTTTTCAACAAGGCTTTATGGGAACTCTCAGGGCACTGGCAGCATTACAAGGAAAACATGTTTGTGCTGAATGTTGACAATGAGGAATTCAGCCTCAAGCCCATGAACTGCCCGAGCCATGTCCTGATGTTCAAGAGCAGGACAAGGAGTTATCGCGAGCTTCCATTAAGGATTGCGGACTTCTGCAACCTCCACAGGAACGAGCTCAAAGGTGTTTTGGGAGGGCTGACAAGGGTGAGAAAATTCTCGCAGGATGACAGCCACATATTCTGCACAAATGAGCAAATCAGCTCAGAGATAATGCAGCTGCTGGACTTTGTGAAGTTCATTTACGTTGACACGTTCAAGTTTGAGTTCAAGACAAAGCTCAGCACAAAGCCCGAAAAATCAATGGGCGACCCCAAGCTGTGGGACCTGGCTGAAAAGGCGCTTGAAGACGCCCTAAAGGCGAGCAACCTGAAGTACGAGATAAAGGCGGGTGAAGGCGCGTTTTACGGCCCAAAGATAGACTTTGACGTCCGCGATTCAATCGGAAGGGACTGGCAGCTTGCAACAATCCAGCTTGACTTCCAGATGCCGCTGAAAATGGAGGCAGAATATGAGGGGCAGGACGGCAAGAGGCACACCGCAGTAATGATACACAGAGCATTGCTTGGCAGCCTGGAAAGGTTCATTGGGGTGCTCACAGAGCACTACGCAGGCAAATTCCCGCTCTGGCTTAGCCCTGAGCAGGTCAGGATTTTAACTGTTGCGGACAGGTTCAATGACTATGCAGGCAAGCTCAGGCAGAAATACCTTGATGCCGGAATAAGGGCTGAAGTTGATGACAAGGCGGAAAGCGTGCCCTACAAGGTAAGGGAGGCAGAGCTGGACAAGGTCAACTACATAATCGTTGTTGGAGAGAAAGAAGTGGCAGCCAAGACGGTAACTGTAAGGAAAGGAAAGGAACAGTGTACTGTGGATGCGGAGAAATTCTTGCAGCAGATATTGAGAGAGATAAAGGAAAAAGTATAAATATAAGTTATACTTTAGTACAACTTCTAGTATGACTGGTGATGCAGAATGATGGCGAAGATGAGGATGGGCCCGAAAGGGCAGGTGGTTATCCCGAAGATGTTCCGGGATGATTTAGGGCTTAAGCCTGGCGCGAGCGTGGTTATGGACTATAATAAAAATAAGCTTGTCATTAGTAAGGCAGCTTCTGACTTTGTTGAACTAGCAGAATCAATAGCCAAGTCATCCCCTAAAGTGAAACTTACAATGGAAGATATAAGGAAGGGTTACTTCCAACAACTGGATGAAAGGCATGCTCGCATACATAGACAGTAACGTCTTAATATTCGCTGGCACTGCAGACAACCGTCTTGGAGATGATTCGCGAAGGCTCATAAAGAGCATAATACAAGGAAACGTGAGAGGAATAACGGCTTCTCTGACCTTTGACGAAGTATTCTACCAAATTAGCAAGAGCAAAAAACGTGCCACAGCTATTACGTATTGTGAAAACTTCTTGGCACTGCCAAACTTGGAGTTCCTAAGCGTTAACATGGCAACTATTGAAGAAGCCCTCGAACTTCTTAAGAAGCATAACCTGGAGCCGAGAGACGCAATTCATGCCGCCATAGCGTTTAGCCGCAATGCTGACTGGTTTGTAACAGAAGATGCAGCCTTCTCAAAGGTTGCAGGGCTCAAGGCAGTTAGTATTGAAAAAGCTTTGAAGGAAATTGAAGAGAGAATTTGAAAAACCGCCATACCTTAAATGGGACAGCAGGAAGTAAGCGACTTTTTGAAAAAATACAGGACAAAGTGGTTCACCTCAAAGGAGATTGCCAAAAGCCTGAAAGTATCCACCGGCTCTGTCATAAACAACCTGTCAAAGCTCAGGAAGAGCAAGCAGGTGCTTTTCAAGAAGGCAGGCAGGGCAAACCAGTACATTTACAAATACAAGCCATGAACAAGCCTTGGCATTCCCTTCAAAAACGCTGATGCCAGCATGATGATAGTGAAGCTCAAGGCGCCGGGCATCGTTGCCATGATTCTCTTCATACCGCTTATCATGGCTTTAGGGCTGATTCTCGCATTTATCGTGCCCCTGCTCGCATTGGTGACAGCGCTGTCCGCAACCCTGTTTTTGGGCATGTTCATCCTTGCAAAGATTGGGTGTGTAAAGCAAAGAGTTGAGATTGGCAGCAGCGATGAAAAACAGCCTTCTAAACTGCAGAAGAAACGCACAGTTGAAGTCAAGGACTACACTTAGTATAGGACAAAAATAACGCATATTTTATATAGTTGTTATGTTCTGTTGCTTGTATGATAAACCTACAAACACGCGAGCTTGTTCTTAAATGGGACAAGGAAGGGAAGAAACAAGAACAAATCGCAGCACTTGTTGGCTGCGATCAGTCGTCGATAAGTCGATTGATTAGGAAATACAAGAAGACGGGTAGCGTCAAAAATCTGCCTCGCAGCGGCAGACCAACGCCGTTGACTAAAAAAACTCTTGCCAAACTTAAGACTGAATTGACAACAAAAGTTAAAGCTGCAAATGAGCATTATTGTTCAATCGATACCAAGCATTTTTCAGATTTAATTGGAGAAAAAGTTAAGAGAAAATACTCCACTAGACATGTCCGGAGGCTGCTGCACAAGCTCGATTTCTCAAGAATAACGCCAAGGTCGAAACACATAAAGAACGACCCTGAAAAGGTGCAGTTATTCAGGGAGGATTTTAAAAAAAACTTGAAACGCAGTACATGGGTGTTGAAGTTGTAGCGTTGGATGAAGCAAGCTTTCACCTTGAAACAACTTACAAGAAGATATGGTTTCCTCGAGGAGAAACCCCGCAAGGAGCATTCTTTTGGAGTGCTAAAAAACTGACCACATTTGGTGCATTAACCAGCAGCCACAGATTTTACTACGACTTTTACGATGCACAAAACAGCATGACCTTCAAGCATTTTCTCTGGACTTTATTCAGCAAATTGGGTAAGAAAAAGAAGTATTTGTTGCTGCTTGATAACGTCGGGTATCATAAAACCTCGTGCATAAAAAACTTCATCCAAGAGCACCCCAACATCAGCGTCGAGTACATTCCACCCTACTCACCTGAGCTGAATCCCATAGAAACTTGCTGGAAAGTTACCAAAGGTAGTGTAACAAAATCTCAGTATTTTGAAAATATTGATGCTATGCAAGAGGCATTGGAAACGTTCTGGGCAGACCATAAATTCATGCAAGATTTTATGCATTACTTATGTCCCTAACTAACTGTAAGATAAATTTATTAATAGCCGTTAAGCTCTTCTTTATCATGAATTTTGAAAATAGCAAGTATGTGAATAGCGTTGAAAAAACGCTCCACACTTTTCTTCCTGGCAAGATTACGACAGATTGGGTAGAGAAAGCAATTGGGAAGGCAAAGTGGGAGCAGGATACTGAAGCGCTAACAAAAGCTGTCAGTGAACCTGTATGGGATTTCCTGGACAGGGGAGGCAAGCGGTGGAGACCCGTCTTGATGATGGTCTGCTGCGAGGCAGTTGGCGGAAACACAAGCAAAATCTTGCCATTTACAGTCATCCCTGAACTCATCCACAACGGCACATTAATCATTGATGACATCGAGGACAATTCTGAGCTGCGAAGGGGCAAGCCGGTGCTGCACAAGCGGTTTGGCGTTGATATTGCTGTAAACGCAGGGAACGCAATCTACTTCCTCCCTTATGTTGCAATCCAGAACTCAGACCTGCCGGATGAGACTAAAAGGAAGGCGTACGAAATAATCAGCACCCAGCTGCTCAAGTGCCACTTTGGCCAGGCAATTGACATATGGTGGCACAGTGGAAAGTCGGGGAAAATCCCGACTCTAGAAGAATATCTGCAGATGTGCGCTGACAAGAGCGGCTCACTGGCGTGCATGGCAGCAAAGCTTGGAGCATTGCTTGGAGGAGGGACTGATGAGCAGGTCCAGGCCTTGGGTAACTTTGCTGAAGCAGGAGGGGTTGTTTTCCAGATACAGGATGATATCCTCAACCTTGCAGAAAACCAGAGCATAGGAAAAGAAATTGGGGATGACATTAACGAGGGGAAACGCACACTGCTTGTGATTCACACGCTTAATGTTGCCTCAGAAGCTGAAAAGAAACGGCTGTTAGAGTTACTCGACATGCACACCAAGGATGAAAAACTGCTAAAGGAGGCAATCAATATCATAAAAAAGCACGGTTCAATCGAATATGCAAAGAAGACTGCCATCGGGCTTGCTGAAGATGCACTGAAAACGATTGATGAAGTACTCCTAGAGTCTGAGGCAAAAAAAGAACTTCGCGCGCTGGTAAAGCTGGTCCTGAATCAGATTGTATGATTGTTGACAAGTCGCAGGGTCAAATATCCCGCACTTCAGTGCGATTTGTCAATCCCAAACACACGTCGCCTTGCGGCGACGGTGCCCCGCCGTGCATTGCCTCGACGTGGGACTTGCAGGCAGGTTTTGTTATCTTCCAAACCGTCTGTGCCTCTGCCTGAACTCCTCAATAACCTGCACCAGGTCCTGCTTTTTAAACTCAGGCCAGAACTTCTCAAGGAAGAAAAGCTCGGCGTATGAGCTTTGGTAAAGCAGGAAGCCGCTCAGCCGCTTTTCCCCGCCTGTCCGGATTATGAGGTCGGGGTCTTCTGGCATGTAAAGGTAGCGCTTGAACGTTTCGTCATTGACTTCATCAGCTGAAATCTTGCCGCCTGCAACGTCAGCAGCCATCTTTCTTGCAGCGTCAACTATCTCCTGCCTCCCGCCGTAAGCCATGCAGAAGTTCACAATCAGCCCTTTGTTGCCTGCGGTTTTTTCCATCAGTTCAAGCATGAGCTTCCTTACTTCTTCAGGGAACATTCCCAGCCTGCCAAGAAACCTTACTTTGATGCCAAGCTTGCTGCCCTTTTCCTGCAGTTTTTCATCATTTCTCAACTGTTTGCAGCCTTCCCTGAACAGCTTCATGATGTAGTCAAACTCCTCCTTTGGCCTGTTAAAGTTGTCAACAGAAAAGGCGTATAGCGTTACTTCTTCCACGCCAAGCTCAGCAGCCCAGTCCAGAAGCTTCTCAACCTTCTCCTTCCCCCACTGGTGCCCCATCCAGGGCTTTAGCATCAGCTTTTTGGCAAACCTGCGGTTGCCGTCAAGGATTATTGCGATGTGCTTAGGATTGGGGTTCATATCTTTTGCTGCTGCCGCTTGCGCGGCTTTTCGGTTTGGCATTTGTTTCCTTACCTGCTCTTCTGGGGAGGTTTATAAATATTTTTGTCCACGCACAACACACAGCAGCAAGATTTAAATAATGCAGCCTGAGCAGAGGGCATGGTGAAAAAAGAATGGTGAAAATAGCTCCATCAATACTTTCTGCTGACTTCGGCAGGCTTGCTGACGAGATAAGGAAGGTTGAGAAGTACGTTGACATGATGCACATCGACGTCATGGACGGGCATTTCGTGCCGAACATAACATTTGGCCCGCCGGTTGTGAGAAGCATAAGGGTCGTTACAAAGCTGCCATTCGACGTGCACCTGATGGTAGAGCAGCCGGACAACTACATTGACCAGTTCATAGACGCAGGCGCAAACATCCTTACAGTGCATGCAGAGACAGCAGTGCACCTTAACAGGACAATAAGCAGCATAAGGAAAAAAGGTGCGAAGGCTGCAGTCGCGCTTAACCCATCCACGCCGCTAACCGCCCTGGACCACGTGCTTCAGGATGTTGGCATGGTCCTTATCATGACAGTCAACCCAGGCTTTGGCGGGCAGTCATTTATAAAAAGTATGCTTCCAAAAATCAAGAAGCTCAGGGAAACCATTGACCGGGAAAAGCTGGAAGTTGAGATAGAGGTTGACGGCGGCATAAACTCTGATACAGCGCGGCAGGCGGTTGCAGCAGGCGCAGACATAGTGGTTGCAGGCTCATACATTTACGAAAGCGCAGACATGGCTGCGGCAATCAGCAGCCTAAGAGGCACAACAAGAGAATCTACACCAAGTGCGAAGAAAAAAAATTAAAAGAAAAAAGAAGGAAGGCTTATCTTCCTCTTGCCATCTTGGCCCTGGAGATGTCGCCCTGCTTGTCGATGAAGTAGAGGTATCCTTTCTCCTTCTTTGCGCCAACCTTGGCAACAACCTCCTGCTTCTGGGCTCCTTTCTTTTTTCCGCCCCGGACCATCTTTGCCCTGGCAACGTTGCCCCTCTTGTCAACAAAATAGAGGTATCCGTCCTGCTTCTTTACGCCGACTTTCGCAACTTTCTGCGCCATTCATTACACCCCCGTTTTTTGGTTCAACTGTTTTTTGCGTTTCGCGTTTAGCGCGAATCCCCCGCTCTCCTTTTTTATCGAGGAGAAACTGTTGTTTTGCGCATACTTCTATTTAAACTTTGCTATTTTTGCGACGGAAGAGCAGTCACTTCCTTGTGAAAAGCTCGTCAGCAGCGGCAAGGTATTCCTTCACGCGCTGGATGACGCTTTGGAAAAGAAATTTCTCAATTTTCTCCGCGAATATTTCAGAGGCGCTGAGAAACTCGCTAATCCTGTAGCGGCTTTTCACCTTCTCGACAAGCATGATATTCCTGAGCCGCTTTATCTGGCGCCTTATATTGGACTGGGCTATTCCCTGAAGCTGGAGCTTATGGAGCTTCCTGTTGATAATGACCTTTTTTTCTATCTCCTCAACGCTCAGGAGCTGCTTTCTTTTCCCGCTCTTGAAAAGAATGTGCAGGACATCAACAACAACATCCCTCGAGTCGCCAGGCTGCAGCAGGCCCAGGCTAAGGCACAGCCTCTTAACCATCTCGCGTTCCTTCCTTGTCTGGGGCTTCTCATATTTCCTCAGCGTAAGCTCAAACAGCGGAGTATCGCTTGAAACCTTTTTTCCAGCTTTCATGTGGCAGTCAGCCCGTGCACACCCAACAACATTTACTAAAACTTTTAAGAAATAAGTATATATAGTTTTCTATCGCCTTTTTTCTTTTTCTATAATCTGATTTTCCACCAATCTCTGATTGGTGGTGTTTGTTTGTGGAAAATCAGGGTCTGAGCAAAACCACCCGAGCCCGAAGGGGCGAGCATGCAAATCGGCAGCAGCCGCAATTCAGCAGAGGCTGAATGCGCAATCGGGCGCATCCCGATTTGCGATTGACGAATTAAACAATTATTTTTTTGAAGGCAAATGAAGGGAACTGGAAAAAGCATTTGGAGCACCAAAATAATTTTATTGCATCAGCATTTTGCGGTGAAACATGAAAAGGATGCATTAAAGAAACTTTTTATCAAAACCTTTTGCCGAAAATTTTTCTGGAAATCCGGAAAATCGTTAAGTTTAAATATAAGCGTTCATAATATTGGTTCTTATAAAAAAGTGTGTGCAAAAGATTGGTTTAGATGAACACGAATAACCCAGTGAGTGATGCAGATTTGTATGGAACTTTCTGTATTCTTCCGCAAAGAAATACTGCAAAGGCTATCCTCCCTCTTCATTCTCAGGATTTTTCCCAAAAAAGCGAGGTGAGCAACCAGTAAAATGTTTGGGCCACACTTAACACTTGACCTGTACGGGTGCGACAAGAAAAAGCTTGACGACTATGATTTCATCATGGGCATGCTGAACGAGATGCCTGAAATGCTGGGGATGCACAAGTTCTCAACCCCGCAGCTTACAAAGATACCAATCCAGCCGAACTCGTTTGACAAGGGAGGGCTGACAGGCTTTGTCATACTCATTGAAAGCCACATTGCAATACACACCTTCCCCTCTGACGGATATGCATCCTTTGACATCTTCTCCTGTAAATATTTCAGCGACGAGAAGGCAATCGCATACCTTACCGGCATGCTTGAAGCTGAAAGAGTGGAGAAGAACATGATTGAGCGGGGAAGGGACTTTGTCAAGCACTACCCCAGAAACGTGCAGAAGGCAGCGACCATAGTAAAGAAGGAAAGGGCGCTGCTGCAGTAGTTTTCTTCAATGGGTGTTTACCCCGCCTCTCTGGGGTGATATGATTTCCCATTGAAGAACCAACAATCCAACGACTTACATACCCCACAGCTTGCCGTGGTTGGGTTGTTGATTTCAGCAATATTTTAATACCAGTATCTGCTTCTTTCCGCCAGGCTGATTGTCATGGCACCCAAGAACCCGCACTTTTACGTTCCATTTAATTTCGGAGCAATACCGCACGAGCTTGCAGACTACGGCAAGGCAAAGGTGGTAATACTGCCTGTGCCTTACGACGCAACCACTACTTTCCAGCCAGGAACCAGGAATGGTCCAAGGGCGATAATTGAAGCTTCAAGGTGCCTTGAGTTCTATGATGAGGAAACAGGGAAGAACTTTTCTGAATTGGGAATCTGCACGCTTGACGAGCTGGAAACTGTTGACGACGCCCGGAAGATGGCGGACAGGATATATGAGGCGGCCAAAACGCTGTTAAGCGACGGCAAAACAGTTGTAATGCTGGGCGGGGAGCACTCCATCAGCAGCGGCTCGGTAAAGGCGCATATGGAAAAATATCCGGACTTGTCGGTGCTGCACATAGATGCGCATGCTGACCTGAGGGATGAGCTTTCCGGGAACCGCTATAATCATGGCTGCGTGGCCAGGCGCATCTCTGAGATGTGCCCTGTCGTTTCAGTCGGGGTAAGAAGCATTGCAGAGGAGGAGGCCAGGCACATCAGCAGCAGCAAAGGCAGGATAAAAGTGTTTTTCGCAAAAGACATCCAGAACGGCAGCAAATGGATGGATGATGCTGTAACCAGCCTTGGCAAGAATGTTTATGTCACGCTTGACCTTGACGCCTTTGACACTTCAATCATGCCTGCTGTCGGCACTCCGCAGCCAGGGGGCATGCAGTGGTACCAGATGCTTGAATTCATGAGAAAAATCGCTGCCGTAAAAAATGTTGTAGGTTTTGACGTCACAGAGCTTATGCCCATACAGGGAAACCATGCCCCTGACGTGCTGGCAGCAAAGGTCGTTTGCAAGATGATCAGCTACTTCTTCTCCAGGCAGTAGCTGGTTAGAAGCTTTACCGGGTGGTATGAAAGCTTTACCCGCTTCAGGTAGTCGACGTTAAAGTCGTCCTGGGCATTGAGGAATTCATAGGATGATAGATGCCTTGCAAACTCCCTGAAAATAAATTCGGAAGCGCCGTTAAGGGCGGGATTTGTCTTTTCAATGATGTTGCTGCACATGCTGGCCGTGAGGGGCTCGCCCAAGCTTATCCCTGCAACCTTCCCGTCCACTTTGACTACAATGCCTTTTACCCCCAGCTCAGGTGATGAGCCGACCAGCTTTTTTGCAACCTCTGTTTCCGAGTCAATCTCATACCTGCACGAATCAGGAATGGTTTCCTCCTTCTGTTCCCGCCAGAGGTCTATCAGTTCCAAACATTCGCTCGCATGCTTTTTGAAGTCAAATTCCTCAACAGCATAGTCATAATTCTTCATGAAGAAGTTAGCCTTGTGCCTCTTGGAATCAAATTGCCCGCCTTTTAAACCTATAAGGTCCTGTGTCCTGTAAACATAGTCCTGCGTCCAGTAGCCAAGGCTGCAGCTTAGTTCATTTGCAACAGATTCATATTCACTTTTCAGGCAATCAGGTATGTAAATCGCTGCAGGCTTTGCAACCGCGCCTGCTCTTTTGTTGAGCATTTCCACGTGGTCAAAGCACACTGCAATCGTCTCGCCAAGCTTGCCGCCTCCAACCGGCGGGCCCCACAGGACATGCCTATCCTTCAAAAAGCCAAAAACGCAAAGGTTGCCGTTTATGACTGTCCAAGTGTGCTTCATAGGCCCTGCCCAGATGTGCCTCATCGTGAACGTGGTGTCTGCCAAAGGCTCCTCTACCGCCCTAAAAAAGTTCTGAAAGACAGCCTTGTGCCTGATGGAAACATTCCTGTTCTCAGCAAAAGCCAGCACCTTTACGCCTCTTTGTTATGAATGACATTTACTGCGCATCCGTGTATAAAAATTTTTTGAAACAAAACGCAGAAAACGCAATCATAGCAAAAATTTTAAATATCCTTTTGCTGAGAAGAAACGTATGGATTTTGGAGAGCGGCATCACGGCTTCAGCCTGTCAGACATAGCTTACAGGCTTTCCGGCAAAAAGGCAGTTGTGGAGAGCGAAGTAATAAACGGCCGCAAGCTTAACGTAATATTTACCTTCTTCAGCAAGGCAAGCTTTGAGAGTGACCAGAAGGAATGGGCTGATTACCAGAAAAAAGTTTATGCTGCGCGGGAGAAAGGCCAGAAAGAAGAGGGATTCAAGTTTTATGATTTTTACAATACCTTAAGGAGGAAAATAGGCTACAGCGAATTCATCAAGATCTCCATTCCGTTCTTTTCAAGGATAATCTTCCAGGCATTTGCAGACCATCCTGACTTTTTCTACGACAAGAAGGAAATCACTGTGCAGGTGATGATTAAGCCAGCCGGAAGGTGGGAGGAGGAAACAAAGGGAAAGTTCTCCTTTGCGGGCGCCTACCCATACTCGCCTGTAGAGATGTTTGCAGACAAGGCACTAAAGGAAGGAATACTTGACATGGACAACTATTACACACAGTTCAGCGGCTTTTACGTCCTTCAGGCGATAGTTGCCCCTCACATTTTTTTCAGGAGGATAGACTACAACTTTCTTTACAAGTTTATAGTCCATGAGCTTGACCATTACCATACATGCGCCCTGAACTACTACAGCTATGAGCGGGGGCTTAAGGACAGGCTTGGCCCAAACGACATGGTCTTAACCTATGAAGAGTTCGCCTCCTTGTGGAAGCAGGCAGAGAAGAATTATGATGCTGCAGAGCTTGCAAAAGTCAAGAAGGCAGGATATTACCCGATAGACTGAAACAAACTTTAAAAATCCGGCAGCAAAAACAGCTTGCGATGGAGATAATAGCAGACGTTGAAGGGGCAAGCGATGAGATAAAGAGGTGCATAAGCAGGTTTGGCCATTCGCCTGAACATAACTACGCTTATCTCCTGGCTAACGGGAAACAGTGGGGAAAGCCCCTGTTTTTGGAATCTGAAGGCGGCTACGGAGTTTTTATAGCGCACAACGAGGCCAGTGGCGAAGCCTTTATGCTTTCTGAGGCGCTTGCGCCCCGCGAGAAACAGGTTGAATTGCTGCACGAAGCGCTTGACACATGCTTCAGCAAACTTGGCATTACAAAGCTCGTTGTGGACCAATCCGAGGCTTTAAGGGCAGCAACATTGAAATCGCTTAGAAACGGCAGCTACAGGGCATTGCGGCCAAGTTACCCGCTTTACTGGCCGGTGTTTGATATGGAACGCTGGGATGGAGACACAATGTCGGGGGAAGGCTGGAAAAAGCTCAGGAACATAAAGAACCGGTTCTACAAAGAACATTCTGTTGAGGTTGTTGACACCAAGCTGATTGACAGGGAAGCTTTGAAGAAAATTGTAAGCGACTGGATTGCGCGAAGAAGGCTTTTAAGCCTGGGAGCAAGCAGGGAAAACTCCAACTTCATCTACTACAAGACGTACATCAACATTCTTGACCTTGAGTTTGAAGGGATGAAACTCGCCAAAACGCTTGTTGTCGACGGGCGGCCATGCACCATAACCGCGGGATGGGAAACACCCAATTCCAACAAGGGATATTATTCAGGTGTCGGGATATGCGACTACAGTTTTGAAGGGCTGGGTGAGATTGCAAACCTCGAAGACCTGTGGAGCCTGAAGAAGAAAGGATACAGGCTGGTGGAATTCGGGGGAAGCACGCTTCCCCTGCTGAGGTTCAAGCTGAAATTCAGGCCGCATTTTGCCTACATGACGCACACTTACGGTATCGTCAGGAAGAATTAACCCTGCCTCTTCCGGCCGACAAACACAAACCCGCCGCTCAGCCACTTGAGAAGGGGGCTGGCAACCTTGCCCTGCCGGAAGGACAAGTAAAACTTTATTACAACAGCCAAGGCAGCATTCCTGAACAGGCCCTCAAGTTCATCCGGCCTGAATGCATGCACATAGGAATTGCCCAAATCGCTGCCATGATAGTAATAGCAGTCCCCCTTCTCAAGGCCGCCAGGCCTGCAGAACAGGTCCCTAAGCAGCCATAGCAGGTCACCGGGCTTTTCCAGGGTGCCAAGCGGGCTGTGGGCATGAACCACCACAAGGCCGCCGGGCTTTGTGACCCTTGCAAACTCACGCATGGCCTTTTGACGGTTGGCATTACCCGGTATGCAGCCCAGGCTGCTGTACATGCAAATCACATAGTCAAAGGAGTTATCCCTTATGCCATCGAGGCAGGTAACGTCCAAATTGTAAAGCTTGGCCTTCAGGCCTGCAGCTTTCAGGTCCTTCCTGACAAATTCAACCATGTGCCTGTTGTAGTCGTTGCCGTAAACGTCAAAGCCTTTTCCTGCAAAATAGAGAACATGCCTCCCCCTTGCCATCATGGCATCAAACAAGCTGCCTTTTCCTGGCAAAATGCTATCAAGGAGCGCAGTATCAAGCCTGAAATGCGCATCCATTGAGGATTCTGCATCATAGAAGCGCTCAGCATAGTCCCTGCTTTTGCTTTCAGCAGCAACAGCCTCTGCTATCCTTTCCCTGATGTTCTCTGCCATTTAGTACGGCGCCTTTATTCTCAAATTTGGCACTCTTGCGTAATCGGAGACGTTCCTTGTGCAAAGCAGGGCTTTTGCCTCCAATGCGGTTGCGGCTATTATAGCATCTACAATGGACAGGCCGTATTTTCGCCTTAACGCACCACCCAGCCGTGCCAATTCGTTGGTGACCAGCACTTTTTTGCCAATCGATAAAAAAGCAATAGCTTTCTCTTCATTCTTATTATCCTCGCAATCTTTTCCAGCAAGGACTTCCGCCTCAGTGAGGGCGGAGTAATAAATGCTGAACCGCTTGTTCCTTGCAATTGAGCTGAACCATTCAATCGACCTTTTTACATTCCGCAGGGTATCTATGAAAAGGTCCGTATCTATGACGAGGGCGGTTGTTCCATCCTCGCTCATATGCCCAGCCTCTTTGCCCTCTTCTCATACTCAGCCCTCATGCCTCTCACGTATTCGACAGAGTCCTTAACCTTTTTCCAGGTGCCAGCTGCCTCGTTAATGACATTTTCCTCAAATTTTTTAATCACAAGCCCTTCTTCCCTCAGGCTTACCAGCAGCGTATCCCCCACATTGATGCTGAACAGCTTTCTTGCGTCTTTCGGAAGCGTTATCTGGTAATTCCTCGTCACTTTCGCCATGCCCATGCTAGTCACCTGCCCGTTTTTAACTAAAGTAGTTTAGTAATTTTATGTTGGAATAATTAGTAAACTCATATTTAAACTTTTCTGTCAAGCGCCCCACAGGCAACACCAAATGGCCGCCCAAAAGCCAGCCCGAATAAAATTAGTTTCTACTTTTTCTTGTAACCAAACTTTTTATCGTAATCCTTATGGTTGATAACGTCCAGAACAAAGCAGATAACTTCGATTTGGTCTCCCTTAATAGTATAAAGCATCCTCCAATAATTGGCTAATTCAACCCTCCACAAGTTGCTAACCTTATACATTCCAATATACTCCTGCGGAATAAGCGCTTTCGGAATATTGTTCCCGTAGAACGGATTCGCTTTGATGAAGTCAATCTTCTGCTTGATGGAACGCAACAATTGGATTTCTTCAGTGCTTTCCTTCCCTTCCATTAGCTGCTGGCCAACCATCTCATTCAGCTTTTTGTATTCAGAGTCGGCCTCGCCAAGAAGAATAACCCTAACCGGCTTATTCATACCTCAGTCCCTCTCTTAATCAACTCATCCAACTCTTTTCTTTCTGTAAAAACCCAAAGAATGCCTTTAGTGCCAATAACAATTTTCCCGCTCAACTGTAGGTAATCTAAAATTCGAAGCAAAGTCTGATGCATAACCTTCTTTGGAAGTTTCCTCTTCAAATCCGCCAAAGTCACTAATTCACCATTCTTCAATGTTTCTTCAACCATAAGAATAGTGTTCAAATTAGGGGAATGAGCCAACTTTTCCCTTCCCTTAATAACAACAGTTTGAGTCATTTTACATATCCAATTGGTATAAGTTTATGTTTATTAAGTATACATCTATATAAACTTTTCGGTTATTCAACCCTCCAAAACCTTAAGCATCTGCGGGCATATGCACTTTGCATTCCCGAAGCGCAGCCACACAACCGTGTTCAACAAAAAAGCCCTGAAATTGAAGAACATGAACATCAGCCCAAGACCACTGGGAATCAACGTCAGAAAAGCCCGAGCATATAACTGAAAGGGCAGCTTGAAAAAGAGCAGCATCCTGCCGGTAAGAACAAAACCGTATAAGCAAGCTGCTCAAAAGTCAACCCAAATAAAATCTTCTCTTTATACTGTAGCTCCTGAGGTATTTCATAAGGCATTTTATCACCCTGTCCAAAAAATATTAAAATGCGCAGACTGTTGACAGAAGAATGGAAAAAGAAGCCTTAATATCAGATGACGGACTTTATCGATATTGGCTTTCGAGATGTTGGGATGAAACCAAAAAATCATGCTGTTTTCTAATGCTTAATCCGAGTACGGCTGATGACAAGATTGATGATAGAACTATCAAAAGATGCATAGATTTTGCGAAAAGGTGGAGATATGGGTCCTTAATTGTTGTAAACCTTTTTGCCTACCGGTCGACAGATAGTGACAAACTCAAAGGAGTTTCTGAACCAATTGGAAAAGAAAATGACTTTCATATTTCTGATTGCATTGCTAAAGCTGATATCGTGATCTGTGCATGGGGACAAAAAGG
This sequence comes from Candidatus Woesearchaeota archaeon, assembly GCA_016180065.1. GTDB lineage: Archaea > Nanobdellota > Nanobdellia > Woesearchaeales > UBA10216 > UBA10216. The sequence continues at coordinate 25,953 of JACPBY010000013.1, forward strand.
GAAACTACTTAACAGGAATAGACAAGTAATAAATCGTCTCAAAGAAAAAAACATTAAGCTTTATTATCTTAAGAAGACCAAAAATGGTGAGCCTTGGCATCCGCTTTTCGTCAGTAAGACATCGCTACCCCGATTGTATGATTGATAATAAGGTCGTTATCCCTTTTGGTGCACTATCCTTGGTTGGCTCCTGACCAGTTGGTGAAAAGCCGGGCAAAAAGTTACTTTGTGATTGTAAGGAAAATCTCTACGTTCTGCCCCTTAACCCTGGCAACCGCTTCGTTGCTGAAAGTTCCCTGCTCAGGCCTTTTTTCTGCAAACTCAAGCTTGAATGCACCGACCTTTGACTTTATGTCAGCAATGTAGTCGCTTAAAGTGCCTTTTAGCTGCTGTAAGTCAGGCGGAAGAGCGATAGCTATTGAAATCGTTTGCTCTTTTGTCAGCCCGGCATCCTTCCTTGCCTGCTGAATCCTGCGAATCAGCTCACGGGCATAGCCCTCAGCTTCCATTTCCTCTGTGGTGTCTGTGTCAACATACAGCTCAGCATACTCGGACCTGGCAGCAACATAATTGCCGGGAATTTCATCTTCGGTTATCATGTGCTCCTTTGTGATGGAAACCATCTGGCCGTCAACATCCAGCCTGAAGCTGCCTTCTTTTTCAATGTGTTGCAACATTGCGGACGAGCTGTGCATTGCGAGATTGGCAATAATCTTTGGGGTGAGGAATGCCCCAAATTCCGGCTCAAGCCTGCTGTAATCAGCCTTGACCTTTTGCCTGGCTTCCCTGAAAACATCAGAAAGCGTCAGTTCCTTTACGTTGCCCTGCTTCTTGATTATTTCAGAAAGGCATCTTACAGCCTGCTTTACTTTCTCATCTTTGGTAATGACAGAAACCCTTTTTACAGGCCAGCGAAGGCCGCGCTGCATGTGGTCCCGGGCAGACATTACAGCTTCCACCAGGCTCCGGACAATCGCCATCTGCTGCTCCAGCCCGGCATCCACCACCTCAGCCTTGGGCCACTCTGCAAGGTGCACACTGGCTGCTTTTTCCCTGACAAGAAGCTGGTAAAGCTCCTCACTGACGTAAGGGGCAAAAGGCGCAAGGAGCTTCACAATTCTTGAAATTACATGCCTGAATGTGTATTGCAGTGCATCATCAGGCATTCCAGACCTGTCCCTCACCAGCTTTATGTACCACCTTGAGAAATCATCCGCTACAAAGGACTTCAGCTCCTGCACGCAAGCATGGTACTCGTGCCTGCTTAAGGCGCTGTCAACAGATGCAGTTACAGAATTGGCCCGGGAGATAATCCATTTGTCCTCAATCTTCAGCGGTGAATCCTTGGCCGTTGCAGCCTTGTTTAAAATTTCTGACGCAAAGTAGCAGCTGTTCCACAGCACAGTAAGGAATGGAGTTATGCTTTCATTGACAATCCCGTAGCTGAACCGCTTGGGAGCCTCAGGGGAGGTGCTGCAGAACTGCAGCCTCACAGCGTCAACCCCCACCTTTTCAAAAACCTCCCACGGGTTGAGGATGTTGCCCTTGCTCTTGCTCATTTTTTCGCCATTCTCGTCAACGACATGGCCAGCGCAGACAACGCTCCTATAGGCGAGGTCGTCAAAAAGCAGGGCTCCAAGGACATGCAGGGTATAAAACCAGCCCCGGGTCTGGTCAATGGCTTCAGCGATAAAGCTGTATGGAAAACTTTTCTGGAAAAGCTCTTTGCTGCCTTTTTCAAACGGGTAATGAAGCTGGGCAAATGTTGCAGAGCCTGAGTCATACCAGCAGTCAATCACATAAGGCACTCTTGACATCTCAGAGCTGCATTTCGGGCATTTAAGCTTGACCTCATCAATAAAAGGCCTGTGAAGGTCTATCTCTTCGTCTTTGAGCGGCTTCAGAGCTTTTTCCTTAAGCTCCTTAATGCTGCCAATCGCAATTTCCCCTTCGCAGCCATTGCTTCCGCATTTCCAAATAGGCAAAGGCGTGCCCCAGAACTTATTCCTGCTTAGTGCCCAGTCCTTTACATTGGCAAGCCAGTCCCCAAACCTGCCCTGCTTTATGTTGTCAGGATACCATGCAATTTTCTCGTTCAAATCCAGCAGCCGCTGCTTATGCTTGCTGACCGCTATGAACCATGACCTGATGGCATAGTAAAGCAGCGCTGTCCCGCAGCGCCAGCAAAAAGGATAGCTGTGCGTGTAGTTCTCCCTGCTGAAAAGCGCGCCGTCCTTTTCAAGGCGCTCAATCACTAACGGGTTTGCGTCCTGCACGCCCAAGCCTGCAAAGTCCTCAATATCCTTTGCATAGCGGCCATCATCATTGACAGGCTGCACAAACGCCAGGCCGTGCTTTTTGCAGTTTTCGTAGTCCTCCTCGCCAAACGCAGGAGCCTGGTGGACAATGCCTGTGCCTTCCTCAGTTGTCACAAAACCAGCCAGGGTGACAACCCAGGCGGGCTTGTCAAGCTTATCAGCAAAATAGCCAAACAGCGGCACATACGCCTTGCCGTCAAGTGCAGAGCCCTGCATTTCCTCAATTATGGCAGGATTTTTGAAATGTTTCCCAACAAGGTCCTTTGCCAGCACAAATTGCTTGCCTGGCCATGCAGAATCCTCAACAACAGCGTAAGTGATGTCAGGATGGACAGCCAGAGCTATGTTGCCCGGCACAGTCCATGGCGTTGTTGTCCAGGCAAGAAAGTAACGGCCAGGGCTTTCTTTTAGCTGGAACATCGTTGTTATTGCAGGCTCGGTAACATCCTCGTAGCCAAGCGCAACCTCATGGCTGCTCAGAGGGGTCCCACAGCGAGGGCAATAAGGCACAACCTTGAAGTCCTCATACAGCAGCCCCTTCTTATGCAGCTGTTGCAGGCTCCACCACACGCTTTCCACATACTCATTCTTCAGCGTCACATAAGGGTTTTCCAGGTCAATCCAGAAAGCCATCTTCTCAGTCAGCCTGTCCCACTCACTGATGAACGAGAAAACATCATTGCGGCAAATTGCGTTAAACTTTCCAATGCCGTAATTCACGACATCCTTCTTGGTTGCCAGCTCCAGCTTTTTCTCAACCTGGACTTCCACAGGCAGGCCATGGCAGTCCCAGCCGGCCTTTCTCGGCACTGAAAAGCCCTTCATGAACTTATAGCGGCAGACAAGGTCCTTTATGGTGCGCATCTCAACATGGTGCAGGCCGGGAGGGGCATTGGCTGTCGGTGGGCCCTCAAGAAAGCTGAACAAAGGCTTCTTCTCATCATAAGCCAAAGCAGCCTCAACAACGCCCCTTTCCTTCCAAAGCCTTGAAACATTCTCCTCTATGCGCTTGAAGTCATAAGCTCTTGGGAAAGGATTTGACTGAGATTCAGCGGCCATGGGCAGTGGCAACCAGAAAACGGTATAAATAGTTTTTGGAAAACTTCATGAAACGCCTTTCATTATGCCTGTCAGCTTGACCAGTGTCCTGATGCCCCAAATAAGGAGCGGGATGGCTATGGCAAGGGCTATCCAGTTTGACATGTCCTTAAAGTCTACGATTAAAAAAGCCTTCCAGTTCATTGAAATTGCAAATTCCGGGATATTGCCTTAAAAACATGATGCGTAACTTGGCAGTAGAAACAGAAAATTTTAAATAACACGGCTGGCAAAAGCGTTCAAAACGCCAAACAGCGCCATACCTGAAGGTTTTAGAATGAAACGAAACGTGCCTGCCATTGTTGCAAGAGGCATACTTGCCAAGGTGCCTGCGCATGTAAGCTTCTGGCTGTGCACCAACGAAAACCTCAGAAGCCTTGTTGAGCTTTCAGAAGCCCTTGCCATGGCTACAGATGATGTCTTCCGCTACCACGTCAACCGCGACAAGAACGACTTTGAGGCGTGGATTAGGGAAATTGTAAAAGACAAGGACCTGGCAAGGGAAATTGCACGGGTCAAGACAAAGGAAACCCTCATAAGGAAGATTTCTGAGCGCACTGACGAGCTTAAGACGGTTCTCAAGAGAAATATACCTAAAAAAAGGCGGCAACGGCCCAAAATCACCAGACGGGCAGCAAGAAAAGGAAAAAAAATGACTGTGAAAAGCGGCAGGGGCAGCAAAAGAAGGAAATGAGCCAACAATAAGTTTTTATAATGCCTCTTTTTCTCCAGGCTCTCAATGGTAAAACGCGTAGGAACCTCAAGGCGCAAGGCAAAGCACATGTTTTCCGTGCCTAAGAAGGAGAAAGGCAAGCTTCCTGTAAGCGAATTCGTCAAAAAGCTTGAGACCGGCGAGCAGGTGCAGCTCAACCTGAAGCCATCAATTACCAAAGGAGCATACTTCAGAAGGTTCAGGGGCAGGATGGGGACAGTCGTTGGCATGCAGGGAAGCTGCTATAAGGTAAAGATAAAAGATGGCGGGAAGGATAAGGAACTGATTGTAGGGGCTGTTCACCTCAGGAAAGCAAATGCAGCTGCGGCCAAAGCGGAGTGAAAAAAGATGGAGCCAAAGACAATAAGCCAGACGCCAATAACCCTTGCAGAACTGAAGGAAGAAATAGCCAAAATAAAGCAGCGCGAGAAAGAGCCCAGCATAAGGATTACCAGAATGGAGGAGTACATCAACTCATTTGCCGAGATAAGCCCTGAAGCCGGGAAAGAGCTTCACGCAGCCATTGCCAAGCTTACCATAAACAGGCTGAAAGAAGAGCACATATGCAAAATAGTTGATATGCTTCCCAAAACACCAAACGAGCTGAAAGTAGTGCTCCAGGGCTACGGCATAAGCCTCACAAACGACGCAAGCGGCAAGATAATCGAACGGGTTAACGAGACGTTGGCGAAGAAGTAGGCAGATTTTCTCAGGTATTAGCTTCTAGTTTCGGAGTAGCCGCAGATTCAAGGCTTGAAGGCTTGTGATACCAATCAACTCGTCTTGAAAAAGGAACTAAACCTACTCTGTTTTTCCACATCCCAATAAGCTCGTTGTCCAGAGGCTCTTTTGACCTGTGGTCAAGAACTAATGGTCCACGCTCTGTTTTACCCTTAGCGTTTAGCGGCTCTAACTATGCTTTTATATCTTGTCAACTCTGCAACTTTCATGCCAACAGCCTCATTTACGATGGTTCTGAGCGTAGAGACTATCTGCTGCTCACACACCTTAACTTCACCTTTCCTTTGCTCAGACAAGAAATGATAAGAGTCAGATATTGGCACTATTTCGCCAGTAACTGTTCCACTATCATCAATAGCCGGCATACCCGCCAGTATCCTTCCTCTCTGAATCTCTCCGACACTCATAGGCTCATCTTTCTCTTCAGACAACTTTAAAGTCTGGTTAGCAATTGAAACCACAGTGTCTGGCAGAACCATGAATCGCTCATAACCTGAGCTGTGAATCTTTTCGTGTTCCCGCGCAGTCAATAAAGAAGGACCATACCGATAGCCTTTCTCAAGCCAAAGGTCAAGCGCTTGGCCAAACAATGGTTTTGCCCTCTCAACTAAGTCATGGTAGCCGAGTGCTTGTAACTTTTGATGGCCTTCAACATGAATGTCACTCCAGCCACTTGTGCTGTGAAAAAACGAAGAAATAAAATCAGGGATTTTACAGACTTCTTGACCCATAACTGTGATTGTTTCCCCTATTTCCCTATTTACTCTGTCTAGTACATCCTCCAATCTAAGCTTTCGTTGCCCCTCCTCTTCACTAGCCATAATCCATTCGTTTCAAAGCCACTATTTAAATCTTACGATTTTGTGTCATTATAAAGTAGTAAACAAATGGAGATTAAGAGCTTCAGCAACTGCCCAGATTCATCAGTCACTTCACAAACTCCACGTTTTCCAGTCCTTCAAACATGCTATCTCCGGTTAGGAAAACTAAGCCTTTTTCTTTTGCAGAAACGTAGCCGATGCAGTCTGTCATTGAAAGGTTCTCGCCTTTATGTTTTTTCCTGAACTTGCTTGCTTTTTTGATCATTTCAACGTCAAAGCTCTGCAGATGCGGAGCGTACTTTTCAATTTCGGCATCGGCGAACATTTCATTCCCAGATCTGAGAAAATACTGGTGAAGCTCAAAAAGGTTGAGCTTTGTTGTAAAGAAAGCCATGCCCGCATACTTCGCGAAAGCCACATCGCCTTCATAAATCTCTATAATTGCGTAAGTGTCAAAGAAAAACTTACCACTCTTTGTAGAGCGTTCTTCTGAATTCATCCTTCCACTCCTGTGCTGTTTTTCTTTCACCCTTGCCTTTCAGCTTGCCAAAAGCTTGTTTCAAGACGTCACTTTTTCCTGTAGGGCGTAAGCTCATAACAAACTCACTCTTCTCTTGGGCTCCCATCTCCTTCACCATCTCTTTCGGGATAACAAGCCCCAAAGAGCTACCCCACTTCTTTGCCTTAACAAGGGTTTCCATCTTTCAATCAGTTAGTTAGATATGATATAACTAATATAAATAGTTTGCTACTTTTATTTTGTTTATGTTTAGAGAAATGTTCTATATTCACTGCTCCAAGGATGATAGTCAAAGTGGCTTAACCCATCTGCCAGCAGCCATGTGCAAAAGTTTTTTATATACCTCTTCTGAATTTACCTGAAAAACACAGTTAGGGGGATAGCATTAAGATAGTTTGAAGAGCAGCAGAAGAATGCCTGAATCAACGGAGTTGGTGGGAGATGGAACAGCAAAGGACAAGAGAAGAGTGTGCCATAGTGCTGGACTTCCTGCCAAACGGCTACCCTTTTGACCCAAGACCCAGCTACGTGAAAACTGCCATAGTGCAGGCCCTTGGCAAGGAGCACTTTGTTCTTCTGGAGCTTGTGCCGAAAAAGGAAATCACGCTCCAGCCGCATGAAGAGATTTACATCGGCGAAGGAAAAAGGGACAAGATACACCACATAAACGGCAGGCTTTCCCCAAACAAGCTGACGCCAACAGCAAAGGCAGAGCTTGAGTTCGTAATAGCTAACATCATAAAGGCGAACGAGGCAAGGTTTGTCAGCTTCTTCAACACAGCACAGCCGTTAAGCACAAGGATGCACAGCCTTGAGCTTTTGCCAGGAATGGGAAAGAAAAGGATGTGGGAAATACTGGAAGCGAAAGAGCAGAAGCCCTTTGAGGGCTTCAAGGAAATGAAGGGAAGGCTTAAGCTCCTTCCGGACCCGGAAAAAGCCATAGAAAAAAGGATACTTCTCGAAATCACCGAGCCACAGAAGCACTACCTGTTTGTGGAGCGGTAGCTACTCAAACCCTTCCCTTTCTGTGCTCCAATAGCCAACAAGGAACGCAGCCTCGTTGTCACTTAACTCGTCGTTCTCAAGAAGCTCCTCAATCCAGCCTCCATCGTCATCCTCATTTTCGTAATACACCGCCAAAGCAGGCTTAACTTCAGTTTCAGGCTTAAGATGCAAGCCATTGCTGTCTTCGCTATCGTCCATGCAAACCACCTCTGTTATTTGCCTGAAGCACAATACCCAACTTCTCCAGGCATAAGCACAATCAGGAAGGCACATTATAACTAGCTTGTGAAGCAAAAATAGTGACGTAAAATATGTATTGGAAGTCCATATTCCAAAACTTTTTAAAAAGCTGTACCTTTGAGCAACGCATGGTTCACATTCCAATAGAAGGCCACATATTTTTCCTGATAGGCCTTGTGCTTGGTTTCCTGTCATCCATATGCGCACTTTACATAGCAGCCTATACATTCAGGGGCTACCTTCTGACACGCAACAGGGCAAGCATGTTCTTTTCTGCTTCATTCTTCCTGTTGGGGTTCGGCCTTCTTGGCCGGACGCTGTTCAACTACATCAACGTTGCTCACCTCCCCGGACTGTTCAACTTTATACCCCAAGGACCGTTCCAGGATTTTCTCGCCATATCCTCAATTTTCCTTGTGAACTCAGGCTATATCATGCTGACAGCGCTCTTCTTCCGGATAACCAGCAAAAGGGTAACACTCCTGTTATTCGTGCTGCTCGCGCTGCTTACGGTTAGCAGCCAAAGCGCATACCTGACAGGCCAGGTGCTTCCTGTCATCCTGCTAGCCTTTGTGCTAACCCACGCGATTGAGAATTTGTTCAAAAAAAAGACTGCCAACGCATTTCTGGTGTTGTCATCATTCGCGCTGCTATTCGTGAGCGACATGTTCTTCCTTTTAATACCTGAATCAATTATCTTCTACTTTGTGGGCAACTCGCTGAGGCTGCTTGCATACCTGCAGTTGCTGGCAAATATATGGCTGGTGTTGAAACATGACATCAAAAAGGGCAAAGCCTGACATAATATTTGACATCCTCTCAGCAATAAGCGAGAGCGAGGGCAGCATGAAGCCGACAAGGCTGCTCTACAAGTCAAACCTCTCATATGCCCGGCTTAAGCTCTACCTTGAAAGCCTTATAAAACAAGGGCTGCTTGCCGTGAAGAAGGAAGGCGACCGCAAGCTGATCTCTCTGACGCAGAAAGGCTATGACTATGTCGCAAAATACAGGCAGCTGAAAGAGTTCATCGAGTCGTTTGGGGTAACGGAAATTTAAGCGTGCAATTCTCAAGCGTAAAGTATAAATATCAGTACGACTTAGTTGGTTCTTTGGTGAGAAAAAGTGATAATTAAAGTTAAACTAGGTGGAAAAGGGCAGGTTGTCATACCAAAAATAGTCAGGGAAAGCATAGGGCTCAGGGAGAACTCCACTGCGCTGCTTGAGGTAAAAGAAAAAAAGGTAGAGATAAGGCCCCTTTCTGCAGAGGACATAGTGGAAAAAGCCAGTGAAATGGCAAGGAAATATGGCGGAAATGTGTCAAAGTGGATATTCGGAGACAGATTGTACGAGGAGGAATTTGGCAAAAGCTACGGCGATGGCAAATGATTTACTTAGACGCAAACTTCTTTGTTTTCTGCTTTTTTGACCAGTCAGAGAAGGGCAAGAATTCCCGCTCATTGCTACAGCAGATAGTTGATGGCAAGGAAGCGGCAACTTCGGCTTTGGCACTGGATGAGGTTATGTGGGGATACCGTCTACTAAACGAATGATTAATATATGAGTGAATCTATTTCTATGCAATCAGAGGTGTGACCTATGGATTGCATATACTGTAAGTCAAAGAATGTTGTTGAAAATGGCAAAAGATACAGGAAAGTAAGAGTAAAACAGAGTTATCTCTGTAACAATTGCCGAAGGCAATTCGTGGAACCTGATGGTTTTGAAAGAATGCGACATTTACCAGAAGATGTTGTTCGAGCTGTTCACTTGCATGATGATGGTCTTTCATTGTCAAAGGTGCAAAACCAGATGTGGCAGCATGATGGAGTAAAGGTTACACGTTGGACAATTGCAGAATGGCATACAAAGTTTGGTGTTTTTTTAAAATCCGCTAAGCGAGCAAGTCACGCCAACCATAAAGGGGCGAGTTCATTATGACGAAAAATACGTAACTGTTGATGAAAAACATTGTTACGATTTGAATGCTGCCGACAGCAAAACCAAATACATTCTGGCTCATTCACTCGTCGAGAAAAGAACATTACCTGCGTGCGTTGATTTCCTGAGACAAATCAAGAAATCGTGTTATAAACAAATTTTGGAAGTGTTTCTCAAAGAGAAACACAAGAAGGCAAAAGACCGAAGGCTCATGACATTTGTTTGTGATGGCTACTGGCCTTACAGACTGGCATTCAACAAGCTCTTTTACGGAGTTGCCAAACTAGTGTTTGGAGTGCCAATCGCTAACAAAAAACACGGTGTGAAGCACAACAACAATCCAATCGAGCGGTACAATCAAAACCTTGATGACCGCATTAAAGTGATGAGAAACTTCAAGAGTTTCTCATGTGCGAAATCTTTTTTTGACCTTCACCGGATTTGCAGGAATTTCATCAATCCCTGCATGCAGCTTAAAGGTAAAACACCCGCAGAAGCCGCAGAAATAAAGCTTCCACTTGGAAGAAACAAGTTACTGGCTTTAATCAGGCATATGGCTAAACAGAAGCATCATTCGTCAAGATGACAATGTCTTATGTGGGCAACAGTTAAAAACGGCAGAAAAGAAGCCCTGCGCCAGCTAATCGAGGGAATCTACGCCATACCGAATCTGGCAATAAGGGAAGTGGGCTCAGAGATTCCCCTCAGCGCGTTGAATTTTATTGACGAATCCGGCCTTAAGCCAAGGGACGCCTTTCATGCCGCCATCATGCGCAGCTTAGGACTCACTGAGATAGTCAGCGACGACCATGATTTTGACAAAGTAAAAAGGATTAGACGAATTGAGCTTTAAGCAACCGCAGAAAAGCAGCCTACTTCTTTGCCTCCTTCGTTTCCCCCTCATTTTTTTTTGGAGCAAAGTATTTATACTCTGCGAGAAATAAAGCCCAGCGATGAAAGAGGAAATTAAGCTATGGTGGAGCTATGCGGAAGCTGACCTGAAAACAGCAGAGCATGCAGCTGAAGCAGGTGACTATTACGCAGCGGGTTTCTGGGCGCAACAGGCAGTTGAGAAAGGGCTGAAGGCGCTTGTCCTCTACAAAGGTTCTGAATTCAGGAAAATTCATGATTTGGAAACGCTTGCAAAAAAAGTTGATGCAACTGCTGCCATAATCGATAAATGCAAGAAAATAAGCCCTGCCTACACAATAGCGAGATATCCTGATGCTGCTCTAAAACCAGCAAAGTCAGTAACTAAAGAAGAAGCTGAAGAACTTGTTAAGCTTGCAAAGGAGGTTTTGGAATGGGCAAAAAACCAAATGAGATAGTTAAGGAACTGAGAAAATTCAAGCTGAAGCTGATAAAGCACATTGCAGTCCAGAAGATGATACTTTTTGGCTCAACAGCCCGCGGGCAAGCGGGGAAAGACAGTGATATAGACCTCATATTTGTATCGCCCCAATTTAAGGGCGTATCTCCCCTGGGAAGAGCTTATGCTGTTTCAAAGCAATGGGACCTTGACTACCCCAAAGACTTCCTGTGCTACACCCCAGCTGAATTCCGAAAAATGGAAAAGCTCAGCATCGTGGTCAGGGAAGCAATCAGGGAAGGCATAGAAATATGAACTTTGTTTCTGTCCTCTAAAATGGGCATTGGGACCAAACTGAAAATAGGGGTTGTGGTAGCGCTTGTGGGTTTAGCTGCGCTTGTAGACAATACCCAAGTTTCACTTCCTCCGAGCCACATCACTGCTAGCGGTTTCCCGTCTTATATTCAGGATGCCCGTGGCTTAGCGCTCCAGCCGTGCCTGGGCGTTAACCCTGATGGTTCAGGCAAGGCCGACAAGTTTTGCATTCTTAGTGACGGTGTCAATTACGACCTTACTGCTCCGATAAGTTTTCCGGACAACTTCCCTGCTGAATTCTTTTACTGGACTGCTGATTCGTATCTCGCTTTTTCGGAAGGCGGAAGTGCGCTGATGGTTCTCGCACTTGAAGGCGCGTTTGCCGGAGAAGAAGCAGTTGCTGGTGAGCAGTCGGTCTTTGCCAGGGTAAGATTCAGACTTGATGTTCCTGAAACCGGAACCTATACAGTTGCTTTTCCTTTCGGCACAAGAACATATGTTGTTGATGCCCTTGAGCCAGGCCCTGAGATAAGGGACACGTCAGACATAGGATGCTTTGCATTAGGAACTGGGGTTTTGTCATGCGACCCGAATGTTCCTCTAGGCAACACCAACAACTTTGGGCTTGCGCGGTTAGGCCTGTTAGGGCCATTCCTCAGAGCAGTGAGCCCGGCACCTCCAGCAGGATACCTGGGCAATCCAGCAGTTCTCCAGACTGTTACTGGAGGCACAAACGGAAACACCTTCAGGGTTCAGGGGCCATCTGCAGCTTCAACTGCTGAAACAAACATGTTCGCGGTTTCAGGCAAAATCGCCACGAGACACCATCCCTACAAATAACCCGCCTATTCCTGCTCCTTCCCTTCCCTCACTTTAATAACGATAACCTTGCCCTGACTCTCAATGAACGTTACCGTGCTGCTTATCTTGGAGCAAAATATTTATACTCTGCGAGAAATAAAGCCCAGCGATGAAAGAGGAAGTAAAAATATGGTGGGAGCAAGCCAAACGAGATTTACTCAGTGCAGAGCATGCGCTGCAGTCAGAGGATTATTACCAAGTGGCGTATTTGGCGCACCAAACCGTTGAAAAAGCCCTAAAGGCTTTATTGCTTGACAGAAAAGGAGGTTTCTCTAAAGGTCATGATTTGCCATATTATGCAAAACAGTTAGATGTTCCAAGCAGTATAATGAGCGCTTGCGAGCAACTCAATCCTGTGTATTTAAAATCACGTTACCCTGACGTTGCCGGAACTTCGCCTTTTGAGCTTTTTTCTCGTTCTGATGCAATTAAAGCAGTCACAGCTGCAAAGGAGGTAATCGAATGGGCAAAACACCTGTTCAAGTGACAAAGGACTTGAAGCTTTTTAAGGAGCGTGTAACTAGAAAAATCAAGGTTAGCAAGCTGCTGCTGTTTGGCTCAATGGCACGCGGCACCAACCGCAAAGATAGCGATGTTGATGTTATACTTGTTTCGCCAAATTTTAAGAAGCAGAGATGGATTAAAAGAGCCCCTCCCTTATACAAATTTTGGCCGTACAACCGCCCGTTTGAATTATTGTGCTACACCCCAGCTGAATTCCGAAAAATGGAAAAGCTCAGCATCGTGGTCAGGGAAGCAATCAGGGAAGGCATAGAAATATGAACTTTGTTTCTGTTAAAATAACAATGAGGAACGTTGCAACAGCAGCAGGATTGGCAGTCGCTTTAGCAGTTGGCGTATTGGCGCGTCCTAGCTTGGAAACGCTTGTGAACACAGTCAACCCCCCTTCCCAAACTGCTTTTGAGCAGCTTTACCTTGTGAATCCCAGAGATGTTACTAAAGTCATAGTAGCGCCTCCTTTGCCTAAAGGTGTAAATTATTTTTTATCTACAATAAGAGAAGACGCATTTATAACAAGTAATATCCACCCTAAATGGCTGGGTAGTGATTTTGCAAAATTATCTGATGATGCCTTAATAACCTCGCCTGCAGTTAGCCGCGGGGGTAGCGGTTTAGTAGAGCGAATGCGTCATCCATTTTCAAAAAGGGAGTACCGGTTATTCGGTGGCAGTATAGGCTATTTATGTTCTGAAGGAATTGCATATACCCCGGCTGGTTCGGTTAGTTACGGTTGTAATCTGAAGGGCTTTACAACTTTGGTCCTACCCTACAATTACGTTGACGATAACCAAAAAAATCCTTTCCCAGTCATATTCTCACCAATAATAACCCTTCCCCGGGGTGTCTCCTTACCAGAGCATACGTTGACGATACATACAGGAAATAGTAAATTTACTATTTATGTGCCGGCAGTAAGTGCTGTTGATCGAGAATCAGTAGTTATTTTTGTCGTTGCAAAAGACGGCTCCACTTACTACTCAAAGCATGGCCTTCCTTTTAAGTTGGGGCAGGAACTGAGCGGCAATGGAGGTATGACATCCTTTAACCTTGACCCCTCAATGCTGGCAAGAGCAGCGCCAAACTGCAACTAAAATAGATAAGCGCTCTTGTTTTCATCTTCCGTAGAAGCCGGTTTTTATTGGAAATATAAACTACCCGGACCCGATAAACACGCCTATTCCTGCTCCTTCCCTTCCCTTATCTCAATCACGATAATCTTTCCCTGAATTTCAATGAACGTAACCACGCTTCCTTCACTTATCTGCTCAAACTGTTCCTTTGTGACTGCCGCATTCAGCGTCTCGTAGCTCATAAGGTCCATTATCTGGATTTGCTCCGGCGGTATTTTAGCCACAACCTGCCCCTTCTTGTTGACTATTTCAATGTCCTCAAGGTTCTCATGGTGGCCAAGCGTAAGCGTTTCTGCCCTGCCTGAGAAGATGCCCTGTACGGTCAGCTTTGTCTTGGAGTGCATGTGGGTTCCGGTTGTGACCCTTTCCTTTTGTGTGACCTTGGCAGGCTCACCCCTGTTCATTATGCACGTTCCAACCTTTGCGTCTGCAACCTTAATCATAGGCTTTGCGGACAAAGCAGCCATTTAAATAGTTTTGGCATGCTTTAAAAATAAAGTTAGAACTTAGTTTAAGAATAACGTTCTCAGATACTGCTGCTGAAGCAGGGGTTCGGGTCCCAGTTTTTCCTTCGGGACATCTTTCAAATCCGCCCATAAACCTACAATTAGTTCACAGAGACTGTCGCCTGCCTCTTCCGGAGTTTTGCCTCTGCCGACCAAGGCGTTGCCCGTAGGCGCTCCGTTCTCATATTGTGTAGAAGGCAAATAATGCGTGGCAGAATACTCAACTACAACCCCTTGTTCTCTATGCCCGATAACTGCAATTTCCAGCGGTTTGCTTAACCGATAGTCAGGAATCTGTAGAATCACTCTGTGTGCAGCTAGGTCAGAAACATCGGCTCCAATATCGACATCGTATAACTTGCCCAACGAGTCATCCACCATGATATTAGGGAATTGCGCCACGTTTAAAAAGTTAACGCAAATCCTCACTTTCCAGCATAGTGCCTAAACTATGAAGGTTGTTGCTGTTAGCTGCCACATCCTCTGCCATTACTCCTTCCCTGCATCCTGCTGCGCTGAAATAACAGCGTTTAAACCCTCACTTCTGCGCTCCTTCCGCACGTCCACATGCTTGTTGGGTTTACTGCAGCTGGCGTTTTGCCTGAATTGCTTGCTGGCAGTTTTGATGCTGCTTGCTGCCAAAGTATGCTTAAAACATTCAATAGAAATAATGACAGGATTATTTAATTTATTATTAAATATTAAGTATCTAAATCTATCATAATTTTATTAGATATTCTGATTAATTATTAAATTATTTGTATGACAATCTAATGAGAAATCCTTACAGGCTGTCCAGCGGGCTCTTCACTTTCCTTAATTCTTCCGTCGACACTTTTGTGTAAATCTGCGTTGTCTGGAGGTTTGAATGCCCGAGCAGCTCCTGTATCTTCCTTATGCTTTCGCCGCTTTCAAGAAGGTGGGTTGCGAAGCTGTGCCTTAATGTGTGAGGGCTGACTGTTTTGGCCAGCCCTGCCCTTCTTGCTGATGTTGCAACGATTTTCTGTATGTTCCTGGCAGATAAAGGCTTCCCTGACTTGTTCGTAAAAAGGTGTTCTGTGTTTTTGCCATTCATGTGCTGTTTCAGGTGTTCAATAATGCCTTCTGAGAGTATGAACAGCCTGTCCTTGCCGCCTTTGCCATCCCTTACCCAGCCTATCTTCTGGTCAAGCTCCAGGTTCTTTGTGGTGAGGTTGCAGCATTCGCTCACTCTCAGGCCGGAGGAGTAAAGCATCATAAGGATGAGCCTGCTTTTTGCAGTTGGTGCAGAGTCTATGAGCCTTTTAACCTCCTCTCTTGCAAGCACAGTAGGCAGCTTCTTTTGTATCTTTGGCGTTTTCAGGGTTACAATGCTTTTCTTCAGGACCCCGTCATAGTAGAACTTGAGCGCTGCCCTTACCAGTGCAACAGTGGCTGAATTCTTCCTTTTGTCCCCTATCAGGTTCGCAAGGTATGCCTTGATGTCATCTTCTGTAACAGCATCAGGCGCTTTGTTTGCAAACGAGAGGAACTTGCCGTTGTAGAAAAGGTAGCTTTTAACCGTCCTTTCGCTGAAGCCACGAAGCTTAAGCTCTGTTTCAAGCTGTTCAAGAACCATTCGGACTTTATGCGAACAGTAATATTTAAAGCTTTGTGAAGGCTATATGGTGCCTGCGGAAATTAAAAGCAGGTTTAAATACTCTCCATTATTCTCTGGCATAAAATGACAAAGCCAAGCCTCAAACAAACCTATCCTGATAGCAAACTGGAGCTTGTTCTGCAAGAAGGGTCTCATCCGTGGGCTCCAATTGCCGTGTCATTAGAAGGCAACGACATTACGAGCAGATTTAATGTGTACAGGAGGGAAAAAGGAGAGCCGCGCACCTATCTGGGAGAGTTTGGGCTAAGCGCAGAGCCGACTGATGGGAACATTGTAAGAAAATGGTACGACGATCGGATTGCTGGCGTTGTACTCGAGTGGAATGATGACAGAAGCAGAACAGATCAGTTTTACGAAGGCACAAGAGAGACAAACTTTGCTTATGCATTCCCCTGATTCTCGAAACTAGCCAGATAAAGACCAGATAAAAAATAAAAGAAAGGGCTGTATTTACTTCTTGCCGAACATGCCGTAGAGCATGTAGAGGGCAGACAATCCGACCAGGACATAAACCACTTTCTCAATGGCTCCGCCGGCTATACTGCCTAAAACAAGCTTAACAACATTCAGGTCTGATCCGGCAAAACCTCCAACGCCAACAAGTCCCCAATTTAGCCCTCCAACGAGGACCAACCACTTGGAAACTGTATCAAGCTGTCCCATTCCTGCCATTCACAAACACCTCCTTATAATGGTTTTAACCATTCTGGGAAGAGGGGGTATATAAGATTATCTGTGATGCACTAGCGAATGGCCATGGCAAAACTTTAAATGCAAAGCCCAGTTCCCCTTCCATCCATGCCTGATACGTATAAGCCAATACTGGAAACACTGGATAAAATGGTGAGAAACGCAGGGCTTGAGCTTAGCCTTGACTTTAGCTGCACTGACCTATCAGAAGTCCTGCTTCAGGACACCAATAACAAAGGCAGAATAGAAGCTGCGGTCATCCAATACCTTGTAAGCGGCCCAGGAGGTGAACTCGCTATCATCAGGCGTGTGGAGCTGCCAAACGATGGAGAGCTGAAACGCAAATTGGAAAACGCCCCAAAAGCCAGCATATATGCTGGAGACATTGCCATGCATTATGCCCCTGCCGAACAATTAAGGATTAGCTTTTGGCAGGTTACAGGCAGCAGCATTGGGATGGAGATAGCTCCTGATGGAAGCATCACCACAGATTCGCCAGAACTCCTGACAGCTCCAAACGGGGGCATGAGCTACCGGGCGGCGTTCAGAGTGCTTCTGGGCCTCGTGAAGAGGATACCTGCAGAAGCTAACTAGAACAAAACAGGTTCTGATAATGTATATTAGCTGTAGTTCGTTAGAAAATTATAAATACGAACCTGATAAAAGTTACAAAAATGAGGTTTATTAGATGTGCAAACTGTGGAAAAGAGGATGAACACCACGCAAAAGGCCTGTGCTTTAACTGCTACAGGAAACTGGTTTGGCAACCAAAGAAAAAGGAATGCCCTTCTTGCAAACAGGTTAAGGTTATTCACGCAAAAGGCTACTGCGAGTACTGCTATAACAAAATCTTCTATACCGAATACTCCCGCTTGGCATCTAGGAAGCAGTATTCCGGCATAACAAAGGAAGTCTTTGACAAGCTGCCAAAAAAGTGCCTTATCTGTGGCTTTGATAAGATATTTGATGTTCACCACCTGGTTGCCAAGTCAAAAGGCGGCAGCCATACGCTTGATAATCTCATAGTGCTTTGTCCTAATCACCACAAGATGCTGCATCATGCGGACTACAGGCAGGAAATGCTGGCTCTAATAAGTGAAAGAATGGACAAAAGCACTCATAACTAAGGGAAATTAGACGTATGTTTGTGCCGAATTAGCCGAAAAGTGGTATTTGCGAATTGCCTTTACTCCAAAGGTATGCAAGAATCGCCAAAACTACAAGGAAAACGGCTATTGTTGCAAAACCAGCTGCGACCTTACTCATTTGTATTCCCTTTCAGAAAAGAGAATTCTGCCTGACAACCTTATAGTTTGATGTCTTCTTTTTAGTCTTCTGCCGCTTTGCCTTTAGCACGGTTTTCTGCCAAAACTTCTCTCTTTTGCTGTTTTTTGGAGATTCGGCGACCAAAGAGGTCAGTTTTCACTACATTGCCGAAAATGTCTCGCATCGACTAGATCATTGGAGTCAAACTTCTTAAACCTTTCGCAAACCCGCCTGTTTTTGCCTCTTTTACGCTGCTGGGCCGGGCTGGAGCAGCTTGTTTTGGCGGTTTTGAGGCTTTTGGCATTGAAATGAGGTTTAGTGAGGTTTTTTGTAGATGTTGCCCCTGTGGTCTGCTAGCTGAACCAGCAGAACCTTGTTTTTGAAGTCAACATCTACCAGCAGCCGGATGCCAATCAGCGGAGTAAGTCATCTTAAAAATTCTTTTTCCATCTCTTTTTGGCTGACGTATTCAGACCTGGGCGTTTTTCTGGCCTGTTCCAACTCCTTCTTAGCAGATTCACTAAGCTCAAAGTCCTCCTCGACAAGCCGTGTCAATTTCCTCAGCTGAAGCTTAATCTCTTCAACATCAGCATAAACCCTTTCCAACGTTGCTGTTGCCATAACAATAATCAAGAATAAGCTAATATAAAAACGTATCGCCGCTGCAAAAACCTCTGTTTTCGGCTCTTTTCGGGCTCTGGATGTGAACCTTAAAAATTGTGTTAGCCGCCTTAATCTTGTGCTGCTTTGGATAGCTGTAGATGACATCAATTTCGTCGGTAATGCCTGAATACGGTAGCTTTCCTTTGAAACGCTTTTGCT
The DNA here is from genome assembly GCA_016180065.1 of Candidatus Woesearchaeota archaeon. GTDB lineage: Archaea > Nanobdellota > Nanobdellia > Woesearchaeales > UBA10216 > UBA10216. The sequence goes on from JACPBY010000013.1 coordinate 44,406, forward strand.
CGCTTAAAAAGTGCTTCCTGCAGAGGTAGCTCCAGCCTTTGTTCTTATATTTCCCTTCCAGAAGAGAGCGGTAGACTTCCTTGTACGCTTTATTTTTGCATGTTCCGTGATAATCGCAACTTGCTCGCATACTTAGTCGACTCAAATCGTTATAACTATCCTGTTCCTGCCTTCGGGATGCACCATTACTGTCTGGCCTTTCTGGAGGTTGACGAACTCTGCAACCTTCTTGCTGATGCGGATATCCAGGGAGTCGCCGGACTTGCCAACAGTTGTAGATGCTGCAAGGCCGTATAAGCCCTTTTCCTTGGCTGCTTCGTCAATTCTGGCAGAGGTTTCCTCGGTGAACACTTCCTCGCCGCACTTGGAGCACACTTCAGCTGGAAACTTTCCCAGGCTGACGCCAAACATGCCAAAGTCCACATTCCTCTCAACCAGCTTCCCGCCGCACTCGTCACACTTGTCCCTTATCATTTCACCATCACCGTCTTAACCTTGTAAACTCCCTGCTTGATTATCCGGTAGGCTACTGCAAAGTAAGTGTACGTCGCTAAATAGCCTTCTGTTTGCCTAACGGCAGCGCCTTTGCTTATTGCTTCTTTAATCATGCCAACTGAAATTCCCTTCTCAGCCATGCGCTCCTTGGCGTGTCTAGTCAGCAAAATAATCATGATAATCCTAATAATAGGAATAGGATATATTTATACTTTTCGTCAACTGCCTGTTAATGGGAATAAGGAGAATCTGACTCCCGGCCTTCCGCATATCAGACGGACGCTCTGCTACTGAGCTATATTCCCGAAGTCTGGGCTGCCGGGGTTGCACCGGCCTCAACAGCGGGTTACAGCCGCCTGGCGCACTCCGCGCCTTAGCCCAGGAACATGATAAGCTGCAGAAAACACACAACAAAAAGAAGTGTCATAGAGATTACTAAAAGCAGCCTATGAGGGAGAACCTAGCTATAACTAATCAGAAACATTACGCCTACCGGCATTCGCTTGTCCTCTTCACGATGCCGTGCATTCATATTTGCAGTAAAAACCAGCTGCTATATAAATTTTTTCAGCGCCTGTGGGCCAAATGGTTCAAGCTTCTGGCTGTAGCGTAGAAAACAGGCTCGCGACCACCATGAATAAGCATCATAAACGGCCACTTTTGGTAAGCGGTTGCCACAAACCTGTCAAGGCCTTCCCCAAGGCCAACCGGCACGTTGATGGCAGATGGCGAGCAAATTGCAGCAAGCAAAGGAAAATTCCTGACATTTATTTGATTTTGCAGCCTCTTCACTTCTTTCGGCGTCGGAGTGTATGTGCTCATGCAAACCACTCTTTGATACGTGGAAGCGGGATTGGAATGTGACACAGCAACGAGCGCTTCGATATTCATTCCCTCATCTTGGAGAGAGATGGCAGAAACCCGGACAGTGGGATGCGCGTTTGCAATGCCGCCAATCCGGGAAGGCTCTAAATTTGCAGTGTACAGCAGATGCCCTTCAGGGTCAACCATCATGTTGCCTGTAAGGCTAACACGCCTTTTAAGGGCAGGCCATCTGCTTTCAGGTACCCAGAGACAAGCAACATTTTGAGCATTAGGCATAAGCTTGGCTAATCAGGAACCCTTTTTAAGTGTTATGCTAAGCTTTTCTTCCCGTGCCGTCTGATATGCCTGTAAGCGTAGTAGGCAACTGCAACGACGATAAGAACGATAACCAGAACATCAAGCTGGCTGCTGTACTTGTGGACAGCCTCCCACCTCTCGCGAAGCTGCATGCCAACCCACAAGAGAAAGCTGTTCCAGGCGGTTGCGCCTACTGCGGTGAAGAGGACAAACTTCTTCAGGTCCATCTTCGCAAGGCCTGCTGGAATAGAGATAAGATGGCGGATGACTGGGATAAAGCGGCTGATTAGTATGGTAATGCTGCCGCGCTTTTCAAACCAGCGCTGCGTCCAGTCAAGCTCATCCTTATCCAGGAAGACAAACCTGCCGAACTTGTGGATAAGCTCCTTCTCGCCGAAATAAGCGATTGCGTATGAAATCAATGACCCCGTAATTGATGCAAGGCTGCTGGCGATTATAACAAGCCAAAGATTGAGCTTGCCATCTGCGACGAGGAAGCCTGCAAAAGGCATCACAAGCTCACTAGGAACTGGAGCGACCATGCTCTCCAGCGTCATAAGAACAAAGACGCCGAGATAGCCGGTTGAAGCAATAACTGAAGTGAATAACCCGCTGAGGCGCTCGAAAAGCATGCAAAAAATACCTTGCTGTTGCTATAAAAAAGTTTAGTTTTATAAAGCGCAGCCCATTCCTTGCACTTATGAATCTCTGGAAGCTGATAGTGTGGAAGACGAAGTTCCTGACTATGGTAGATGATTGGATAAGGCTCGGGACAATGACAATGATTGCGCTTCTTCTAGCGTCGTGGCTTAACCTGTCCGGGCTAGCCTTCACAGCTGTTGTTGCTGTTGGCGTTGCAATAGACGTGCACGATATTGCAGAAAAGGCGATGCAGGGAAAGCCGATAATTTAGGACTATTGCAAGTTTAGTTATCTTCGCCATATGCTCTCAATCTCAGATTCAAGCTCGGAAACCCTTCTTTCAAGGAACCTTACCTGTTCCTTTGTATCACGCAGGCTATTGTCAAGAAAAATAATCCACTCGTTCATGCTGCGCTTAAGCTCGCTCACGTCGGCCTTTGCCGCCCTGAAAGATTCAATTGTTTTTTCCTCAAAATCCACCATGGTCATCAGCCCACTAAATGTAATTACTGGCTAGTTAATGCATTATTGTTTTTAAATATTGTTGTTGTTTAGTATATGCTAGAACTTTTAGTTATTTATTAAAAATTTAGCCTTAAATTTAGATAATAATTTTTAGCTATTTATCATACTATTTGGCTTTTTTTGCAACAGATGGGGCTATGTGTTTTATTGGCAGCATTGGCCTGGCGCAGCCGGAAGCGTTAAACTGGCCGGGGCTCGGGGAAACATGCGGTTTTGGAAAGACTTTACTTAGGCACTATGAGGAAAAGTGAGTATTGTGTTGCCGATGTATTTACAAAATCAAAAGAATTAAATAGTTCTTGCGGTTAAGCAGATGCGATGGCAACCATAACTGTTAATGTGGATGATGAGGTGTACGAGAAGTTCAGGAAGCTTGCCTCTGAAGAGCATAATGGAAAGAAGGGCTTTCTTGGTGATGCCATAACAGGAAGCATGAGAAAAGAAGTTGAGGCGAACGAGCAGGAAGCAGCTAAAAAGCGCCTGCTTGCCATAATGAAGAAGGGCATACGGTTAGGTTTTAAGGGCTACAAGTGCAGGGATGAGATTTATGAAGACAGAATGGAGCACATACTCGCTGGTAGACACTAACGTTCTAGTGTATGCGATTGATCCTTCTGAAGGGTTCAAGCACGAGATTGCGAATGAGCTGTTTGAATCCGCGCTTGAAAAAGACAGCAAGTTTGCTGTGAGTACACAAATCCTTGCAGAATTTGCCAATGTTTGCATAAAATTGGCTAAAACTGACCCTGGAATAAGCTTGGAAGATGCAGGGATTGTTATCTCAACAATAATTGAGATTCAGGATCTGCCAAAATTGGCTGTGATGCCCGGCACAGTCATTAACGCAATGAAACTCCAGCAACAATCTGGAGCCGGCTTTTTTGACGCCCTCATCGCTGCCACAATGAAAGAGCACGGCATAACCACTATTTACACAGAAGACAAGGACTTTGAAAAGATAGAAGGGATAAAGGCGGTTAACCCGTTTGAGGCTCACAAGTTACAAGATTAAAATAGCAAATTATTTAAGTAAGAATATTTTTACTGTGGCTGGTGATTTGATGTGCAGGTAAAAACAGTCAAGGTATCTGAAAAAGGGCAGATAGCCATACCTTTGGACGTTCGGGAGGCAATCGGGCTGAAAAAAGGGGATGAGCTGCTCCTGCTGCAGGAAGGAGGCAAGATACTATTGGGAAAAGCCACGACAGCGCTTAAGGACGAATTTATGCCGCTGCTAAAAGCATCAGAGAAAACTGCAAAAGAACTGTGGGACAACGAGTTCGACGAGGTCTGGGATAATGTTTGAGCAAGGTGACGTCGTGCTGGTACCTTTTCCTTTTACTGATTTGAGCACGATGAAGCAAAGGCCGGCCCTTGTGATATCTAAGAATGGCTACAACATTAAAACAGATGATATAATCACATGTGGCATAACCTCAAACCTTGAGAATTCTGAAAACTCTGTCTTGATTGAAGATGCCGATGTTGCGGAAGGAAAACTGCCGCTAAAAAGCAGAATAAAGGTCGGAAAAATCTTTACGCTAAAACAATCGCTTGTAATAAAAAAGCTTACAAGAATAAGGCTAACGGCAATCGAGAAAGTTAAGGCAGAAATGATAAAACTAATTTGGTGAGCTTCTGCATCTGATTTTGTAAAGCCTCTTACCCGATGCTGCAGGTACCAAGGCAGAATCACCCAACATAGCTCATTTGCTTCTTGTCGCGAAGCTCTTCAGCCTGCTTGCTCTGCGTGATGATGCTCCTTAGCTTTTCCTCAAACTTGGCTGCAAGCTGGAGCAGGGGCTTGTAGTCAACCTTCAGCTTGAGATACGCGTCAAGCGCCTTTATGACCTGAGCTGAGGCGCTGCTGTCCGGCAGGGCATCATGGGTTTCAGCAAAAAAGCAGGTTACAGGGAGCTTGCCTGCTTTCATCAGGATGGCAGAGGTAGGCCCCATTATTATGCCTTCTTTCAGCTTCTCCAGTCCCTGCTTGCCGAGAACTTTCTCTTTTGCGGCAGAGTTTGAATAGTAGAATGTGCGGCTTGCTCCTGTTGCATCGGCAGCGCTGCCTACTCCCTCTATGCTTATCAGCTCTTTTGCGCCAAGCGACTTGCAGATTGACAGGAGCGCACTGGCTGCCTGCCATTCTGTGCCTGGGACTGCGGTTATTGAGTGGACGACAACAATATTATGCCTGCTGCTGTAAAAAATGCTGAAAGGCTCAACAAGCTTCCCTTCATGAATCGCAACCAAGGGCGGGTTGTTGTCAAGTATGATCCTGCCTATCTGCTTCGTGCTGAGATGCTGTATAAGGAACTCTGCTGCAATAGCACCAACCATGCCAATTCCGGGAAAGCCGCTAATAACTACAGGATGCTTGGGCTTCTGGGCGAGAATGATTTCCATGCGCTAATATCTGAGAAGGGGTTTTAAATAGTTTGCGGTGGCTTTGCAGCCGCTTGAAATACTGGAGGAAAAATGAAAGGAAAGAAGAAAAAGGAAAAGCCCAAAAATCGCCTTCCGGCGATTTTTGTTACCAGTTCCTCTTAACGTGCTTGATTATTGCCTTGGACTCGTCTTTAAACGCTGCCCCAAAGCCTATTCCCACGGCAATGGCGATTCCCACGCCAACCGCTGCCAGAAGGATGAGCAGGGCGTTGCTCACAAATGACACGTCTAAGCCAAGCTGGCCAAGGGCTGTAACAAGCACAATCACAATCAAGCTCCACCTCACGATTGAGCTTGCAAGCCTGACGCCTTTTCTCTTGGCGTGAAGCATCCTGTCAGCGGCAAAGTCAGCCACTATCAAGCCGCCAAGTATGAGCAGCACTGCGGCAAACACTCCGGGCAGGACGCCAGCGAGCTTTGCAAGCTGTTCGGATATGACACCAAGCCTGAACAGGTTTGCTGCCTGCACAACGAACAGCGCAAACACATACCACTTAATTAAAGAGCCGCCAAGAGTTGCAAGGTTTATGAAGCCTATGGAATGCGCCATCCTTGCCTTCCTCAAGTGGTCATCAACCTTTGTAGCATTTAAAATCGCATGCACCAAGGCACCAACAAGCGAGCTCAGAATGTAGCCGAAGATGATAACGAGCACTCCGGCAATAATGCTTGGCACAACATCAACAACATTCTGCCACATCCTGACAAGCGGGTCGCTAAGCGCCTGGCCTGTCTGCTGTAAATAACCTGTTGTATCAACCATTCTCTGACTCACCCCTTTTAGGTTTCGTTATAATCCTATTTTTATAATGCTAAAACCTGCCTTATGTACCTTCTTCTACCCCTGAATGCAGCCATCACGGGCTGTTTTTATGGCTTTGACCGAGCATCTATTAAAGGTTTTCTTACTATTGGCGTGGTGAAAATAGATGGTGTTACTCTGTGGTTACGAAAATGGAAAGGTTTATATATTGACGCTGTTCACTGGCCATAAAATGGGACTGCAAAGCAAGTTAGCAATGGGCGCAAAAGGAACGCTAGCGTTTCTCGTAGGTTTACAAGGCATACTTGCCGCCTGTGGTAGTGCAAGTCCACCCAGCAGAGACTATCGACCAAATGTCGGGCTAAGCTAAGTTGAACAATTCTGCAAGGACGGCACAAGCGTAGCAAGTTTAACTCTTTACCTGAATGACACTAAAATGGATGCTGCACTCATCCCAAATGCTCTTTTTATTGCCTCGGAAAACAGCGGCATCCTTAATGAGTTCCCTGCTGTTCCTGTAGTGTTAAGAGGTGATACGACCATTGATAAATACACATTTAGCGTGCCCGATGGAACTCTAGTCCATAATATTTATGTCGGGGTGCTCGATCCTTATCGATTTCTCTTCAGGCGCCCACAATCTTCCTCAGAATAGCCTCCCTGCCTTTCCAGTCAAGCGCTTCCCTGAGAACCTCAACTATGTTGTCTACAGCGATTATTTCCACCCTGGCTGCCTTGACCCTGTCAAGGATTATGTCCTTTACGTTGCTCTTTGGCACAATAACCTTCTTAATGCCGGCTTCAACAGCTGCCTCAACCTTGGCTGAGACTCCCCCAACAGGCAAAACCTCTCCCCTGACAGACAGGCTGCCTGTCATGGCATAGTCCTGCTTCACAGGCACGCCTTTCAATGCTGAGATTATGGCGGTTGCAACCGCGATTGATGCAGAATCCCCTTCAACACCTTCATAAGTCTGGAGGAACTGCACATAAATGTCATATCTCTTTTTTATGTCTTCGCCAAAATATTTTTTGATGATTGCAGAAACATTTTTTACCGCTTCCTTTGCTATTGCCCCCAGCTTGCCTGTCGCTATGATTTCACGGGCTTCCCCGCCAGGAACAACCTCAGCTTCTATGGGAAGAATAATTCCGGAATAAGTGACTCCTCCTCCCAGGACAGCAAGGCCGTTTACCCTGCCAACGTGGCGCCCTTCCGTGACTATGACGTCATACTCCTTCCTCTGCTCTATTATCTTGTCAGCAATCTGCTGCTCAAGCGGCCTTGCAATCCGCTTTGCATCCAGTACGTGCTGCCTTTCAACAACTGCTGCCTTCCTTTCAAGCGCCAGGTCGCCTGCAGCCCTCACCAAGCCGCCGAGGTCACGAAGCAAAAGGGATAAATGCCCTTTCCTGTTTGCCCTTTTTCGGGCTTCGGTTATTATCTCCTCAACTGCTTCCGGAGCAAAATGAGGAATCTTCCTGTCCTTGGCAACCTCCTGGGCAACAAACTGGGCAATCTTAACCCTGTTCTCAGGGGTATCTTCAATCGTGTTGCGCATGTAAACCTCGTAGCCGTAACCGCGAATCCTGCTTCTCAGGGCAGGATGCATTCTAGCAACAGTTTCTGTATTGCCTGCAGCAACCAGGATAAAGTTGCACGGCACAGGCTCAGTCCTGACCATGGCGCCTGCTGAGCGCTCAGACTGGCCAGTAATCGGGTAACGCCCTTCCTGAAGCGCCGTCAAAAGCTCCTGCTGCGTTGCAGGCTCAAGCGTTGCTATTTCATCAATAAACAAAACGCCCATGTGTGCCTTGTGAATCATGCCAGAAACTACTCTCTCATGGGCGGGAGTGCCGAGGCCGCCGGTCTGGAACGGGTCATGAAGCACATCTCCGAGAAGCGCTCCTGCGTGGGCGCCTGTTGCGTCAAAGAACGGGGCAGTCTTTCTGCCAAAGTTGTCAACAATCGCCTTTGGAGCCCGGGTCTTTACTTCCATCCTTCTGCCAATGTTAAGAAAAAGAATGAATGAAACCAGCGATGCCAGGCCCACAAGGGAAAAGGACAGGAACATTATGCCGCCAAGAAGCAGGTTAAGCTCTGAGTAGTGGTTGAAAGCCCACCAAGGCATGATAAGCGATGCTATGAGCAGAACCATCATAATGACGTTCTGGTGCTTGAACATCTTGCCTGCCTCAAGCCTTGCGCTTGCAACCACTTCCCTGCCTTTGCTTGCAGGAACAACCCTGACAAGCGGCTGGTTTTCATCGTTTGGATTTGCAAACGCCAGAACATCGACAAGCTTTTCCTTGGGAAGAAGCTCGGCCATTGCCATTCCCATCATAGATTTCCCGGTTCCCGGATCCCCAATGAGAAGAACATGCCTTCTCTGCTTTGCAGCCTTCCGGACTACCTGGACAGCATCCTCCTGCCCGAGAATCTGGTCTATAAGCTTTTCAGGAACCTTAAGGTCTTTTGTATTACTGAAAGTGAAATTGGAGCTTTGCTGAACTGCCTGTGCAGCATGCGCAGCCCTGCCAATGCTGCTTTTGCGTGCTTTCGTCACCGAAGCCATGCGAACCACAAAAATAAACATGCTCCCGTTGTATAAAAGGTTTTGGGTTTGGCTTTAAGAAAATTGCACGCCGCGGACGGGAGATTCATCCTGTTGTTCAGGATTTTGAACCCGTAAGGCCCTTTGGAACCACCTGCTTATCAGGCAGGCGCGTTTACCAATTCCGCTACCGCGGCGGCAAGTTAACACTGTTCTTTTAGTCTAAAAGAACTTATGCACTAATTTTCCGAAAAATATCCGGTAAACTTGAAAGCATTCCGGCTTTTGCCGCAAATATTGCGAAAAAACGCCAAATTTTCGAATAAATTTCAGCTTGTCTGAAAAATTTTCGTATGAGTTTCGCAGAATAACCAGCCAAAAGCGAAAAGTATATTAAGCAGCATGTCAATAAAAGCTGCAAAGACCCTTTGGGATTACTCGCTATCAAGAGTGCGTTTGCCGGTTTCGCGAACCCGGCTTTCTTATTCTTTGCGTTCACATCTCTTCCAGCACGTCAATCGCCAGAAGCCTCAGCCCGTTCTCCAGAACCTGCTTTACGGCAGCGCACAGCAGCAGCCTTGCATCCCTTGCAGTTGGCTCGGCTGTGAGGATTGGGACATCATTGTAGAAACTGCTGAACGCCTGTGAGATGTCAAGGAGATAACGGGACACTAAAGCGGGCTTTAGCTGGGCTGTGGCTGCTGCAACAACTGCCGGAAAGCCTTTTATCAGTTTTATTACTTTTATCTCTGCTGCTGTGGCTGCTAATGCGGAATAATCAACCTTCTGCTGGTGAGGCATAGATTTTCCGTATTTCCTGAATATTGAGCATATCCTCGCATAAGCGTACTGCACATAAGGGCCTGTCTCGCCCTCAAGCTTCAGGGCTTGTTCCCAGTCAAACACGAATTCTTTTTCGTTGTCCCTGTTGACCATTGCAAATTTCAGCGCTGCGAAAGCAATTTTCCTTGCTGCGGCAGATGTTTCCTTCTCGTTCCAATCGACATGCCGCTTTTTCACCTCGGCAGCTGCCAATTCCAATAGCTCATTGCGGAGGTCATCATAGAATATGACGCTGCCAGCCCTTGAGGACATCTTGCCTGTTGGCAGCATGACAAGGCCGTAGATTAAGTGGAAGGATTTTGCAGCAAAGTCTTTCTCCTTGCTGCCGATAAGCTCAAGCGTCTTGAAAAGCTGCCTGAAATGCAGCTCCTGCTCCCTGCCGACAACGTGGATTGACCTGTCCAGCGCGTATTTGGACATCTTCTTCCTCGCCAGGGCTATGTCCTTGGATGAATAAAGGGCTGTGCCGTCTTTTGTCAGCAGCACAAAAACCCCAAGATTGTAAGGCTTCAGGTCCATTATCACTGCGCCATCGCTTTCCTTTGCAATGCCCTGATTCAGAAGCTGCTGTGAAATTTTCCTCGCTTCAAACTCAACGTCACTTTCAAAGTAAAGCTCGTTGTAGCGGACGCCAAAGTCTTTGTACATTTCCTCAAACTCACCAAGGCACCACTGCCTTGTTTCCCTCCACAGGCTGTTAAGCTCCTTGTCGCCAGCGTATATTTTCAGCAAAAGCTGCTTAACATCCTTCTCAAGCTGTTCGTTTCCTTCGACAGCAGTATTGGCTTGGACGTAAACGTTGCCCAACCACCGCAGGCGGTTTGACGAGGAAGGGCTGCCTACGCTGAGGTTGCGGATGCCCCAAATGCACTTCGCAACATGAGGCCCGATATCGCCCTGGTAATTCACCCGCACAACCTTGTTGCCGCTGAACTCAAGAATTCTGCAAAGCGACTCGCCAAGCGAAATGTTGCGGATGTGGCCTATATGCACTGCCTTGTGCGTGTTTGCGTGGAAATACTCCAACATCATCGTTTTGTTGGTCTTTTCGCTGCTTCCATAGCTGTCTTTTGCCGCTGCCACTTCAGTTATGACGCATTTGGCAAGCCCTGCCTTGTTGACAAAGAAGTTAACGTAAGGGCTGGCAGCCTGGACTTTCTCGAAGAGCTTGCTGCCTTTTATTTCCTGCTGCAATTTTCCGGCAATCTCAGCCGCGATTGCCACGGGACTCTTCTTCATTGACTTTGCGAGAAAAAAACAAGGGAAGGCATAATCGCCAAGAATGTCCTCTGCAGGGATTTCTATCTTGGCAAGTATCTCCTCACCGCTGCTGCTGACGTGAGGCTTCAGCAGCTCAACAATTGCTGCCTTGAACATGTCAGTAGCTGCCATTTCGCTATCCTGTGCGGAAGCGGCTGCTTATTAATGTTTTTGCTGCAGCGGCTGCTTCCCCGTCGCTGTGCCCCGATTCCTGAGGTTTTTTCTTCCGGCTTTTCCGCAAGATTTCCGCAAAAACGGGCTTTTTCTGAAAAGATTACGGCGCTTGTCGAAATTCTTGCGGAATGTGCGCAAGGTTTCCGTATTTCTCGCCGAAAGGCATGTTAAAACTGCAGAACACAGGATGATGCAGCTGCAGTGAAAAACTGCGGGAAATGTGGCAGAAAATGCGAGGTGAGAAAAATGGGAATGGGAGCATTTGTTGTGAGGGGGGCTGCGCTGGCAGCGACAGGAGGGCTTCTTTATGCAACAGTCTTAAATCCGGTAATGAATTGGGTGAGAAAGGACAGCATGGTTGTTGAGCAGGGATATGTTAGCCCCAAATCGCTTTCGGTTCAAGGCAAGAAGAACGGCACTGGCAACATTGAAACATACCTCCAGTACAAAAGCGGCGATGAAACTGTTTCGCTGCCTGTAATGAAGGGGCCTCAGGGGCCTCTTGTTGGCACTGTTGACTACTGGTGGAATAGCATTGGAGTATCACAGAGGGAAGAGCTGACTGTTAGCGAGTGGCCTGCAATAAGCAACGACGCGAAGCACAACATCCTAAGCGGCGAGCTTCAGGTTATTCTGGACACGTTTTATGGCACCAACAGCGCAGGGAGCACTGCAAGGGGCTTACAACAGCCCTGGTACCAGCAGCCGAAACAACAGAAGTGAGGCGGATGCAGCAAAAAAGCGGAAGAAAAGGCGGGCAAAAATGTCAGAACTTGGGGCAGTTGCAGACCTGGCGCAGGCGTTCAACACTGCGAACAGGCTGGGAAAAGAGGTGGGTAACATGATTGGCGAACTTGATGGAAATGCGGCTGGCAACGGCAACGGGAAGAGCAATGGGCATGCAAAAGCACCTGCAAGGAAGAGCCTGTACAAGCGCAATGGCAAAAGCTGTCTGAACGGCGATGCGGACTTTTCAGACATCTACACTGACAGCCTATCAGGAAGCCAATCAGCAGCCAAGGCACCGGCTTGCTACCAGAGTGTTATGGAGCACATGGCAGAGCTAAGCAGGCTGAAACGCCAGGTTGAGTATCATGCGAAGGTGCAGGCAAGCAAACCCCTGCAGATGGCTGAGCAGGCAAAGCAAAAGCTGCACGAAGCAACCTCACACGGATTCCTGAGCATTTTTCACAATGCAATTCCTGAGCCAGTTCCCAAGCTTGAAACGCTTGTCAGCAGGGAAATGGGAGCAATGAACGCCATGCAAAAACAGGTTGGCAAGGCAGTGCACCATTCAGACGATATTGTCAAAACGCTTGCAGCCTATGACAGCGAAACCCTTCTTGAGTTTGAAGAGGCAAGAAAGGCAATCGGTGCCCTCGAAAAAAAACTGGCAAGAGCCCAGAAAGACAAAATAGTTCTGGAAGGCCAGCTAAGCCAGGCTTCAAAAGACGACCCTGCATATGTACAGATGCAGATAAGCTTCAATAATGCTGAAAGGAAGGAAAAAGACTTCCTAAACAAGCTGGAGCAGGCAGGGCAGAGGCTTGTTTATGCCCACAAGCAAAGCGAGCAGGTAAAGGTAAAGGAGGCTGTTGTAAGGGCAGGGCTGCACGAGCTTAGGCTTGTAAACTCCTATGTGACAAGGTTCCTGGACTTTGTAACAAGAACAAGGGCAGCCGACAGCCTGATTCCGCAGCTCGTGCAGACAGCAGAGGCCATAAGTGACTCTTATGACGTGCTTAAGGGCATAGTTGAAGCCGGAAACTCCGCAACAACACAATCTGTCCAGAGGCTGGCGCAGGCCATAGGAACAATAAACTACACAGTCCTGCCGAACACCATCCGCGAAGGGAAAAAGCAGCAGGCAGTGCTCGAGAGGATAGACAGGAGGACGAGCTTCTACGAACAGGCAGTAACGCTGCTGAGAGGAGAGCCAGCTGCAGCAGGCGCAGACTACGCTGTGGCGCGGCAGGGGAAGCAGCAGGCAGGCGAGGCAAAGCCTGCCATAACTGCAAATTAGCAACAATGAATGTTAAAAAAGGTACATGAGAAAATGAAAGAGATTACGGTTGATGCCAGGAATTAAACCGCAAACTCCCTGACTGTCCTTTGGCTGAGCTTCACAATATTCCCCTTTGCCTGCCTCTCCTTGAAAGGTTTGTCAAGGGAAAGGTAAGCGGTGTAATTAACATAGCGCTTCGTTACCGGAACGCCTTTCTCAATCAGGTTGGTAACATACCCCCTTGCAAGGAACTCACTCTCCTTCAGGGCAGAGGCGATTTCCCTGTAAGTCAAAGGCTTTTCGTCAGATGCAGTGTACATCAATAAGAAAACTGCCTTTTCCTTTTCGTCAAGCTCAATGCTATGGGCAACGCTTTGCTGAAAAGGGGCGTTCCCGAAAGCAGCCAAAGCAAGCTGAAGATGCTCCATCTGGGCCTCAAGCCTGTCAACCTTTGCCTCAAGCCTGCAGAGAAGCTCATAGTTAGCCTCAACCTCGTTCGTGTTGTCGTTAATGCTTTCCAGATGGTCGTCAAATTCTTCCCTGACGCCTTCAAGGGCAGCATCCAAGCGCTGCCTTAATGCTTCAACGGCAGAATCACCTGGGCTAACATTGCTAAACCTACTGAACACACTTCTTTCCACCTTAATCCACCCCCGATAAACTATGCAACACAATAAGGGAACCCTACGCTCCCTTATCAACCCTCCACAGTGACAGCGTCCCAACCAACAACAATCCGGAAGAGGAGCCCGTGAATTCCCAATGCCAGCTTTAAATAGTTTTCTGTGGAGGAAAAGATAGGTTGAGGGCGGGATTCGCTTAAGCGTTTGTCAATAAAGCCATCTCAGTCCAGCAGGAGCAGCAATTAAATAGTAAAACCGTTCAACAAGCGCTATGAATGCGCCGAAAAGCAAATCCCAGCTTGCAATCCTGCTGTCAAGGCTCGCGGTGTTTGAAAATCCCCTGCTTATGAAGGAGCAGTATGCAACTGATTCAGAGGCTGCTGCCGAGGCAGTGTGGTTTGCATACATGAATGCAGATGTTGAAGAGAAAGTTGTGGCCGATTTTGGGTGCGGCACAGGGATGCTGGGGATAGCTGCGCTGCTTATGAAGGCGGACAAGGTTTTTTTTGTTGACAGTGATAAAGGCGCGATTGAAATCTGCAGCAGGAACATTGCAGCGGCTGCCGGCAGGGAAACTGCAGCGAAAACAATGCTCATCGCGAGCGATGTTGCAGAGTTCAGCCAGAAAGTTGACACTGTTGTGCAGAACCCTCCATTTGGCACAAAGACAAGGCATGCTGACCGAAAGTTTTTGCTGCAGGCGTTCAAGTCATCGGATGTTGTTTATTCGTTTCACAAGATAGAAACAGCGGATTTTGTCAAAAAAATCGCTGCCGATAACGGCTTTGCGGTAACAAACATCCTGCCTATGCGGCTGCAGCTGAAGAACACTTACGACTTTCACAGATCAAAGCTCCGAAGGATTGAGGTAGGCTGGTTCAGGATTTCGCGAAAGACACTTTAAAAGCAATGAATAAGCGCTATAACCGCCTGCCCATGCGCAGCAGCTTGTCAACGTTCTGCCTTGCAGAAGCTTCAGGCCTGGCAGCGCCTTTTGCACTGCTTTTCATCATTGAAAACTGAACGGCTGCGAACAGCTTGCCGCAGATAAAGCCTATTGCAAACACAAGCAAAAATGTTGCGGCCTCTGTTAATGTTGCGCTGCTGATGCCAAAGCCCATGATGCCAGAAACCAGCAGGCCATATACAAATGCTTCCCAAGCTATTTTTGGAAGGATTAAGCCCTACAATAGACTGCTTGTTGTGGGTCAGTGCACATATTGTATGACCCATGAAATAGCACACAGAACGTATGGCCTGTCTTGTAAGATATGAAACATGCAGAAAAAGGCGCAGATACAAAGAAACAGTCAGTATGGCTTCTGCAGCGGCAAAGCAGCGGTCTTTGCCTCTACCTCATTTGTAACAGCCCAGTCAACCAGCGTTTCTGAAAGCTGCTGCAGCAGTGCCTTAATCCTGTGCGCATGGATATCCTTATCATTGAACACGTCAACTGCCGAAAGCACTTCAGATGCGAACGATGCAGCAGAGCGGTAATTGAGCTCGTCGAGGCACTTGAGGAGGCTAAGCAGCACGTTATGGACCGGTTCGCCAAGGCTCTTGCTTTGCCTCCCAGTAGCCAGGATAAGGTGGTCAGCCAGGCCTTCCAGGCTTTTTGAAACCAATGCAATGTAGAACAGCTCAATATGGCGAAGCTTTGAGGCCCTTTTGAACATGAGCGCGCTTATCGCAGACTTCTGGATGAGGGTGTTGCTCCGGTCAATCTCCTCCTCATACCTGCTGACAAGCTCTTTTGCCTCATTGGCCTGTATGACCTTTGCCATGTTCACCACTTTTCTAATCATGGTCCTTAGAAGCACATCAGGATCCTCAACGCTTATGGCAGACTCGCAGCTTATGTAGTCATCGCCAAACTCAACCAGCTCAATGCTGCTCAAAAGCCTTTTCTGGTCAAGAATCTCCAGGCTTGAGATGGGCTTGTTGAGCTTTATCCGGAAAGACCTGACAGGGTTAAGGTAAGAGGCAACAACAAACATGTTCACAACCCTGCTGTCAACCTTGCCGTTGCTTTCAGAAAGGCTGAGTGCCAGCTGCTTGTCCTCCGCAACTTTCGGCATAGAGGAAACAATGAGCTTTCCATCGCTGGAAGTGTCAAGCGCGAGCTGGGCATTCTGGCTTATTCCGTTAGACTTGCACCACGCTGCAGGCAGGTAAAGGTAAAACGTATTGCCTGACCGCTGCACTTTACGTATTTCCATTAGCAATTCCCCTTAACAGGCATTGGCAATTGGTTATACTTATAAACATTTTGGTCTATATAAAATTAATAAAATTCCGGCTGGCAGGCCATTAAGGAAGTCCGCTCAAGGCTTAGGTGCAGCGTTACCTTTATATACTTGCCAAAAATTCGCGGCTTTAGTACCTGTCTGGTCCTTCAAAAACAGAAGAAGCTCAGGCGTACTAAAAGCATTGGAAAACATCAGAGGGTGAAAAGCAAATGGGATTTGGAGAAAGGTCAGGAGGAGGCGGTGGCTTCAGGGGCGGCGGCTTTGGGCCAAGAGAGATGCACAAGGCAACTTGCTCAGACTGCGGGCAGGAATGCGAAGTGCCATTCAAGCCGGCTGAAGGAAAGCCTGTTTACTGCAGGGACTGCTACCAGAAGCACAAGAAATTCTGATTATAGCTTACTTCTTTTTTTCTTTTATTCTTCTACATTTCTTCAAGCCGCTTCATCCTTTCACTAATAGGGGGATGCGTTGAGAACAAGCTGGCAAAAAAGCCTTTGCTCTTCCTGAACGGCGTAGAGATAAACAGGTGCGCTGTAGCCTTATTGGCTGTGTCAACAAGAGGGTCTGGATCGCGAGCTATCTTTCCAAGTGCATTCGCAAGGCCAGGAGGATACCTGGTCAGCACAGCAGCATTGGCGTCAGCCAGAAACTCCCTTCTTCTGCTTATCGCAAGCTTAATAAGCTCGCCAATCAAAGGCGTAAGCACAGCCAAGGCAAGGCCGACAAGGATCAATGCCACCGTTGCCTGGTTTCCCTCCCTCTTCCTGCCCTTGCCTCCCCACAAGAATGTCCTCAGCAGCATATCGCTCAAAAGAGTCACAATCCCAACCAGGACGACAGTGAGCATCATGAACCTCACATCATAATTTTTGATGTGCGACATCTCATGCGCTACAACGCCTTCAAGCTCCTGCCGGTTCATCACCTTCAGAAGGCCTGTTGTCACAGCTATTGACGCATGCCTTGGATCCCTGCCTGTTGCGAAAGCGTTAAGCGCGGAGTCCTCAATAACATAAGCATTAGGAACCGGAATTCCCGCAGCTATCGCCAAGCCTTCCAAAGTGTGGTAAAGATAAGGATGCTCCTGCCGGGTAACCGGCTTTGCGCCTGAAATGCCCAGAACAAGCCTGTCTCCGGAATAAAACCCTATAAGCGAGTAAACAGTGGAAACAGCGACAGCAACTCCTAAACCAAGGTATGCGCTGCCATAGATAACGCCGAACACCGCACCCAAAACACCTATCAGAAAAATGAAAACTGACAAAAGCAACAGCGACTTCAGCTTGTTGCTGCCGACCTCATCAAACATCAGCCGCATTTAGAACTCAACCTTGACAGCCTTTCTCTCGCTTTCCTCTGCCCTGAAAAGCTCCTCCTGCCTGAAGCTGAACATTGAAGCGAGGATGTTGCTGGGAAAAGACTGGATTTTGTTGTTGAGCACCATCACCATGTCGTTGTAGTGCTGCCTTGAGTATGCGATTTTGCTCTCAGTGCCTGAAAGCTCTTCCTGAAGCTGCATGAAATTTTCATTAGCCTTAAGCGTCGGGTAGCTCTCAGCAACAGCAAACAGCGACTTAAGCGTGTCTGTGAGCATGTTGGAAGCCTTTGCCTTCTCCTGCATCGTAGCAGCGGACATTATGGCAGTCCTTGCCTTTGTGACGTTTTCCAGCACGCCTTTCTCATGCTTCATGTAGCCCTTCACAGCCTCAACCAAGTTGGGTATAAGGTCATTCCTTCTCTTAAGCTGAACATCAATCTGCGAAAACGAATTCCTGACCTGGTTCCTCAGGCTGATAAGGCTGTTATAAGTGAGGATGATGAAAAGCAGCACAACCGCAGCAACAACGCCAATTATGACAGCAACACTTACCATACACTGCCGGCTTTCCTGCCACTATTTAAATGTTTTTGAATCCGCCGGGCAACTCCCCGCCAAAGATTTTTTAATCACCACTGCCTTTGCAGAACCAATGCCAAGAATGATAATGCACATAGACCTCGACGCATTTTACGCAGCCGTTGAGCAGCGCGAGCACCCCGAATGGAAAGGGCTGCCTGTTGTTGTGGGGGCTGACCCGAAAGGCGGTAAAGGGAGAGGAGTGGTGATGACTTGCAGCTATGAGGCAAGGAAGTTTGGCATCCGCTCTGCAATGCCAATCTCAAGAGCCTACAAGCTCTGCCCAACGGCAGTATTCACGCCGCCAAACTTCCCGCTTTACCTGGCAGCATCTGAAGCAGTGATGGGCATCCTCCGCAGCTACGGCAGCAAGTTCGAGCAGGTCAGCATAGACGAGGCGTTCATTGACGTAACAGCAAAAATTGGCTGCAGCAAAAGTGAAATAGAAAAATTTGCGGCGGCAATAAAAAACGAAATTCGCGAAAAGGAAAGACTGGGCTGCAGCATCGGCGTTGCCTCAAACAAGCTTGTTGCCAAGATGGCTTCAGACTACAAAAAGCCTGACGGGTTAACAATCGTTGACTTTGGCAAAGAGAAAGAATTTCTGTCGCTGCTGCCTGTGCGAAAATTGATTGGCGTTGGGGAGAAAACTGAGGCTGTGCTGAAGGAGATTGGCGTTGATACAATTGGGGAACTGGCAGCAGTGCCTGAAGAGTCCATGCAGAAGCAGTTCGGCAAGTACGGCATTTACCTGCACGAAGCCGCGAACGGCATGGACAACAGCGAGGTTGAAGAGAATTATGAGATGAAGTCAATCAGCCGCAACTTAACATTTGAGGAAGACACAAAAGACGAACTGCTAATATTTGCAGCAGTTGACGAAATGACAGAAGACGCCCGCAGTTCGTTGATGCAAAACAGCTTCTGCTGCAGGACCATCGGCGTAAGGATAAGGTTTGAAGACTTTGAAACCCACACAAAGGAGAAAACCTTGGGAGAAGCAACAACTGACCTTGGAATAATGAAAAAATTGGCAAGGCAGCTGCTCCAGCCCTTCCTCAGCGATGCCAGGAAGGTAAGGCAGGTCGGGATAAGGCTTACCCACCTCGAGACAAAGGATAACAAGCAGCGCCTAGTAAATGAATACATCTCAAAGTGAAATGATTAATCTCAAGCCTTCCGATAAACCTCAACTATGCCCGTGCCATCACTATCCAACCATTCAAACCCGCAGCTGTCTATTGGCTTTCTTTTAAGAAGTGGGCATGAAGCAGAAGGCGGTTGCAGAGTATCTAATCTAACATCAGCCGGGCTGCACGCTGAACCTGAGCAGCCTGTTGGACCACTTGACCTCCCCAACCCAAAGGAAACTGCCATCAAAGGAAACAAAAGAAGGCATGAACAGGCCGCTCTTTGTGCTTGACGGGTAGTTGCTCTGGAAATCTTTCTGCCCAATGACAATATCCGGCTCGCCAAGCTCGCTTTCCGGGAACTTTGTCCAGACAAGTACCCTGTTGTTGCCCACATCGCCCACAAACAGGCTGTCCTTGTAAATAAAAACTCCCTGAGGCATTGCGAGGCGGGCATGTTGAGGCAGGCCAAACCAGTCCTGGCTGCCTGTTGAGTGGTCTGTAATTTTTATCTGGAAGTCAGCAGGCTGGCCGTTTGCCACGGGAATGCTTTTCCAGACCAGAATCCTGTTATTGGCAGAATCTGCAACCACGAGCCTTTTGCCATCAGTTGATATTTGATATGGAGAATCAAGCTGGTTCAGCCCCTCACCTGCGGAAGTTGAGTCAAAATCAGGCTGTCCAAGGACCAAGTCAGCAGGCGTCTGGTTGCCTGCAGGAATGCTTTTCCAGACCAAAATGCGGTTATTGCCCCAGTCGCTTGCAAACAAGCGCTTGCCATCTGACGCAACACTGACCGGATTGTTTAGCTCTGCCCTGCCTTTGCCGTTCCTCCACCACTCAAGGCCGGTTGACGTGCCCAGTATGACATCAGGAAGTTTGTTATCCACAGCAGGCACTTTATTCCAAATCAGGATTCTTCCAGCTTCCCTGTTGGCAGCGATAAGCCTTTCGCCTGAAATTATGGCCTGCTGCACGCCTCCGAGCCATGTCGCGTTGATAACCACATCCGCCTCTGCCTTGCTTTCATCAGGCAAGTGGTTGTAAATATATATTCTCCTCCCGAAATCGCAGCCTATGGCCAGCTGTTCACCATTCGAGAACACTCCTGGCCCGCCGCAGCTGTTCCTTGCCATGAATATGTTAACGCCGGAGCCGGGCTGGCCCAAAACAACATCAGCCTTGACGCCAGGCTCTGTTGGAATCTTGTTGAAGATAAGCACCCTGTTGTTGTTCGTGTCAGCAACAATCAGCCTTGTGCCGTCACTTGCAACCCCAAAGGGACCGGACATGCCATCCGCATCTGAAGTTGGGCGCGTTTGCCCTATTCTCAAATCCTCTTTCTCGCCATGTTCGGGAAAGCTGTTCCAGATGTAAACCTGATGGGCGCTTGAAGCGAACAATCTGTTGTCTTTTATCGCTACCCCCATTATGTCATTGTAAGGCTCGTCCTCAACCCGCTTCACTATGATGCTGAAGCCTGCAGGCTGTCCATTTTTAGCCGGAAAGCCGTTCCACACAAAAGCGCGCTTTGCGCTGTAATCGCCCACTATCAAGTGCTTTCCATCAAAAGCTACAGCCCTTGGCGTTCCCAAATCAGCCATCGGATTTTCAGGCTGCTGCCCAAACCTTGCGGAAAAATTCTCATAGCCCAGCACCAAATCAGCAGGCTGGTTGTTTTCTGTCGGGAAGGAATTCCAGACCAGAACAGAGCCGTCTACAGTGCTTGTCACGATGACCTTCTGCCCATCTGTCCAGATGTCCCAGGGCCAGTAAATCCTTTTCTCAGGGTCTCGTTCATTCTTCAGGTCAAAATAGTTTGGCCATCTGCCAAAATCATCAGCCCCAAGAACTATGTCTGCAGGCTGGCCGTTCCTTGTCGGGAAGGAATTCCAGACCAGAACGCGATCATTGAAGCCGTCCCCTACCAGCAGCCTTGTCCCGTCTGTCGCAACAGCCATAGGCCAGTTCATCCTGCTGGCGCCAAGCCCCGGCGTGTTGGAATAAAAATCATCCTGCCCCAGCACAAGGTCAGGCAGATGGTTACTTTCTCCTGGTATTTCGTTCCAGACAAGCACACGATTGTTCCACGTGTCTGAAACAATCAGCCGTTTGCCATCGGTTGCAACTTTTCCCGGATGATTCAGCACAAGCGGCCCGCCGCTCTCGCCAAAGCCTGTTGCATAGAGGACAACGCCAGCATCCTGCCCTGTCCTGAACCAGCCGGTTGGCTTTTCAGCCACAAACTTGTAAGGCTTTGCCTCAACCTTTACCTCCAGCTGCTGGAACAGCTGATGTTGCGACTGCTGCGGTGGTTCCTGAAGCGCTTCCTGCTGCAGCTGTTGAGGTGGAATTTGCGGTGGTGATGGTGGCTGTTGTCCTGGCTGCACCGGAGTGCATGACGCTAAGATGGCCAAGCTTAAAACGAGAACCGCTAAAACAACTCCAAGCCCTGCCTCTTTTTCCATCGCAGCCAAGCCTGCAGGATGAAGTTTATAAAACTTGTTTCCAAGCATCGTTTTGCAGCAAAACTTTAAAAATCACCCATGTTGCTGCAATGCCGATGAAGTTGAATGCATTGGCAATAGCAGCGCTTGCAATCGCGGCTGCACTGCTGGCAGCAGGATGCTCAGGGCAGAATAAAGAGGCGAACCAGATGAACCCGCTTGTTGTCATTGAAACAACCAAAGGAACGATAGAAATAGAGCTTTACCCGCAGCAGGCTCCTGTTACTGTAGAGAATTTCCTCAAATACATGAATGACGGCTTTTACGACGGCACAATATTCCACAGAGTCATTCCCGGCTTCATGGTGCAGGGAGGGGGATTTACTGCTGACAGCGCCCAAAAGCCAACCGACGAGCCGATAAAGCTTGAGTCAAACAACGGGCTGAAGAATGAGATTGGCACAGTGGCAATGGCCAGAACAATGGTCCCGGACAGCGCAACAAGCCAGTTCTTCATCAACATTGCCAACAATGAATTTCTCAACTACGCCCCCGGCAACGACGGCTATGCTGTCTTCGGAAAGGTCGCCAGCGGCATGGAAGCTGTCAACGCCATAGCAGCAGTACAGACCGGCAGCAGGGGAGGCAACTCAGACTGGCCTGTCAAGGACGTCGTTATCACGAAGGCGTATGCGAAAAAATAGCAAATTCTTCCACGCAGCAACAACCTTTAAAAACCGCCCCTTGTTCGTTCTGACTAACCATTTTCGGAGAACGGTTTTTGATAAACCTTTTTCGCAAAAAGGTTTGCCCCGTTCGTTCAGTCCGGTCAAGGACACGGCCCTTTCGAATGACCCATCTCGCCGCAGCGAGTGTGGCTTGACCAAAAAACGACGTCGTAAGGAAAGGCCGGGACGCGGGTTCAAATCCCGCACGGGGCATCATTCATTTGTCTAAGGCATTAAAAACAGGGCTCCGGTCTGCGAACAGCCCGCATAGAGTTAACTTTTAATACGCACGCCTGTTCCTTGCTTTCTTATGAGGGCTGGCCCTGCGATTGGTCCTACTATTTTTCCTGTTGTTCCTGCTGCAGCCCTAAACTGGCTCTTTGACACATTCACGCTTTACGGGCCTGAGACCCTTCATGGAAGCGACAGGGTTGTTGCCCTGGTCTTTCCACCTGCCAAATCATCCCCTGCTGTGGGGATAGCAAAGCCGTTTGCAGATGTGCCCCCAAATTCGCTTGTGCTGAGAATTGCTGAGTACTCCCCTGAAAGCCTGGCCACTCTTGACGCGCTTCTTTCTGACCCGAATGACGGCAGTGCGCTTTACATGAAAGCCAAGAGGCTGATTTTCAACACGGATGCGCCAGACCAGAGAAATGCCCGCACTGCTGCCTTGCCTTCCGGTAAGAAGGTGACTGTGCACGGCTACAGGCCGTGGCTGAGTGAATGGCTGATAAGGGGGCTTGCTGAACTCGGCGAGGACAGGCTGTCAGAAGCAGGCATAATGGCCGGCCAGCAGCTTGAGCAGAGGCTCAGGTATGAAAGCGGTGAAGACTTCTCTTCCAAGCAGTACAGCATAATGGCGACTCTGCTTGAGGAATTACTAATCAGCTCAAACATGGAAAGCAACACAATTTTAGCAGACCACTCCACCCTGCGCGGCTACCTTAATGGCAAGACGAGAGTGCCCAAATCAGGAAGGTGGGAGCTGCTCAAGGTTCTTGCAGCGGTGAACCCTAAAATCATGAAAGCGTTTGAGAGCAGAAACAGGGAACAGTTCATGGGCAACGAGGGCTTTTACTGGGCTGTGCGCGTTTTTGACACCCTAAGGAGTTTCCTGAGGAAGCGCTACGTCTGCTTCAACGGCAAAGACCACACCACGGCAGACCCCGACAGGGCTGAGTGGGACCATGTGCCTGTTGTTGATGCCATCAGGCTGCTGACCAGAGACAGGATAATTCCAATTGACAACCACTTCGATGCTGTCCGCATTGCAGACAGGAGGCAGGCAATTAACAATAACTGCAGCAACAGGAACGGGCATGTCCTGGCAAATCAGCCTGGCAAGCGGAGAGGAATTTATGCATCAGGAAAATTTCCTGACCTGCCTGCCCCAAACGTGGTCCTTAAAAACCCAAGAGAGCTCTACATTGACATGATTCTTCTTTACAACATATTCAACTCAATGGTGCTGATTTACGCAGGGAAAACAGGCCAGGAAATACCACTGGACTCAATTGACTACCCGCTATCACCCACGCCTGCTGTTGCTGAAAGGTTTGCGCCAAAAACCAGGGCAGTCCGGAAAGATGTTGTGCACTCTGCAGTAAGGCAGCGCTTTGACACGGCAGAGATAAAGCAGGTGCGCGGCCTGGAACAGAGGATTATCGCCAGCATAGAATCTGGAGACTTCGACAGGACGCTTGAGATGCCTGAAAAAACAACAATGAAACTGCTAAGACTGATTAGAGGGATAAGCGACCAAACGCCTCCTGAATTGTTTGAATACGCCGCGCTTAACTGCCAGGCTGCGGAGCTGGAAGGCCGTTTGAGCTACTCGAGCGCTTCCGGCATTAGCGCCCGTGATAAAGCGCTGATAGCAGAATACCTTGGCCTTCCAAACACAAGCCTAAAAACAGTGAGAAGCCTGCTGGAAAGCGTGAAGGACAGGATGAAAAAGATGGCAAAGTGCTACCAGCAGAAGTACGGAGACACGCTTTCCGGCTTCTTTGGCGTTGTCCTTTCCCCAGATGCAAAAGACTTTTCAGGCAACGGCAATCGGCCGTTCATGAGGCACGTGCCAACACTGGAGCATTACAAGCAGATGCTTGCCCAGTACGGGGCTGGAGAATTGCTGCCTTTTGCAAAGTATGCGTTGCCCATAAAAGAAGATGCAGCACCACCTGAACTGATTGCAGCGTTCGGTAATCCGAAGCGACAGCCTATGCCTGTGATGGTTGTCGAGCGATAACGCAAAAACATTTAAACACAATTCTGTGGCGAGGGTTTATAAGAGCGGAAGCGTCGTTTTTGGATTGAACCTTTTTCGCAAAAGGGTCATGCGACTGCCCTTATTGCCGGGAGTGGGCGATCCGGTGCGCCCGTCTGCCTCGAACAACCTTTTCCTCGCCTGCGGGCGAGCAAAAGCTTGACCAAAAGTGTAAGCAGATTTCCGAAAGGATATCGGGGTTCAAATCCCTGTCCCGGCGTTTT
>JACPBY010000014.1 GCA_016180065.1 Candidatus Woesearchaeota archaeon
TGTGATGGCTTGTTTGATGAGGGCTATCCGAGCCCGGGGCCTGCGTGCGATAAGGACTGCATCGGTGATGGTTTTAGCAACTGCGTGAATGGCGCTGTCAGGTGCGAGAAAAATCCGGCAGTAGCTTGTTCCTGCGCCGGCGGCACAGGGTGCTCATAGGGTTGGGAAGATGCCTGACATTAACAAGCTTGACAGTTGGATAAGCGAGCAGCTGAAAAAAGGCTACACCAAACAGCAGCTTAAGGACATACTTGCCAAAAGAGGCTACCCTGCCTCAGCAGTTGAAGAGGTTGACAAAGTGAAACAATCATCAGGAACAACCGCAGCGAAGAAGTACGCGAAGCCCTTGGCGCTTGTTGCTATAATAATTGTGGGGCTGATTGTGCTGTGGGCTGCTGACAGGTTTCAGCTGTTCTCATCACAGAAAGAACAGGGTTCTTCACTTACTCCAATTAAGGCAGGCGTAAACGGAAAAGCTGTGGGAACATACTCAGGAACAATAAGCAGCATCTCCGCAACCAGCATAACGCTAACAGATGGAGGCAAAAGCAAAGAGTTTAGCATTTCAGAAGAAAATCCTCCTGTATTCGTAATCCGAGGCTCCACTGACCGCACAGCCAAGGTTCAGCCCAAGGTTGGTGATAAAGTGTGGTCTCTCTCAGTAACTGTGCCGCCTAAGGGAAAAGGCTATGTTGAGAGGGTTATCATAGATTACCAAGCGGCAACATAGGGTGAAGCTGAATGAATCTGATGGAAAATACAAAATTGCTGAAGCTTACGATGCTAGCCGCGTTCGTTTTGCTAGCTTCGGCTTTGTTTTTTGTAACTAACTCTGAACCAGCGAGTTTAGCGATTGCAGCAGCTGTACCAAAACAAGAACGTGCACAAATCCCGCGCCGAGCTGTGGTGGTAGTGCTTGCAGCGGTGATTCCTCACGAGATTGCGGGTTAGTGAACGGCGGCTGGAGCGCTAGTTGGACTACCTGCAGTGTTTCTTGCGGTGGAGGCACGCAGTACAAGTACTGCGATAACCCTGCTCCTGCCTGCGACGGCACTGATTGCGATGCTGACAACACTCTTTCACAGAACTGCAACACCCAGTCGTGCTGCGGCAACGGCGTACTCAATGGTGCGGAACAATGCGACGGCTCTGCCGGCACGCCAAGAAGCCAGGCCTGCGGCTCTGGCAATTGCGCAGGGACGCAAACGCGCGGCTGTAATGCTGACTGTACTTGGGGTGGCTGGAGCGATTGCTCATCTTCAGGGGCTGACTGCGGCACGTGCTGCAAGTGCGACGCTGGTGGAGCCAGGACTTACGATTCCGTCCAGAGCGGCGACTGCACAGCCACGACATGCACTAATGCCTGCAACGCAGGCGGCTGTGGCACTTACATTTTGGGGGTGTTCACAGACAACAGCGTTGCCAATGCGTGCAACAACATAGACACATGCACAAGCTACGGCTGCGTCGGGGGCACAAACAACGATAATGATGCTTCACTTGAAAGCGTGGCATGCGAGTCTGACCCTGACGGGGACAGCTATTCAGCCAGTTGCGGCGACTGCAAATATGAAATTGCCAGCATTTATCCGGGCGCCTCCGAAACTGCCTGCAACGCTGTTGATAACGACTGCGACAGCATAATGGACGAGAGCTATTCCGGAGTGGGCTGCGGCTCCGGCGCATGCGCTGGGGGGACAACTCTGTGCAGCACCAAAAATGCAAACTGTGGAAGCAACGGCTGCAGCACTTCCTGCGGCCAAATAACCTGTTCCACAGGCAACGCTGATGTCGGCATGTGCAGCAAGTGCACAAACCCGTCTGAGCCTCCTAATGGCTGCACGCCCAATCCTGTTTCAGGCTTTGACTCGAGCCAGGACCTTCTGCCATACACTGCTTATTTGTATGACAGCTATGACTGCCAGCCAACAGCATGCCCGGCCAATGCCTGCGGGGCTGGAGGGTGCCCTGCAACTCAGATGGGGCAGTATCCTTCCACTGTCCCAAACACCTGCGAGGGGGAAGGGCTTTGCACAAACAATGCCTGCGATGTAACATGCAATCCTGGAAGTGACGCTGACAAGATTTATCCTGGCTGCGGCAGCCTTGGCACAAGGGATTGTGACGATACGGATGCCACTGTTTATGATGGTTCATGCAGCATAAACGCGATAGCGTGGGGAGACCCGCGTGTTCTTCCAAAGGCCGGTGAGCCGTGCCCTGCTGTGATAGCAGCTACGCCAGCAGTCCAGGACCCGCCGACAAACAACTTGAACAACTGCATATGCGATGAGTCCACGCTTGGGGGCTGCGACTACGGAACTTGCACCAGGGACACTGATGGAGTGGTATGCGATAATGAGATAAGGGTCTGCAGCGTGGGGCAGAATCCGTACTGCAATGTGGCAACCGGTGGAGACATCTGGGCGAACACGGACACTGACAAGAACTGCAACACGCCATGCAGCGGAGGAGACTGTTTACCAAAATGCACCCCGCCGGGCTGCGATACGGCATTTCGGGAAGAGTGCGAGAGGTGCGCTGGCGAGGCAGGCCCAAGCCCGTTTGTGGCAGAAACTATTTACGACTATGAGCCGTGCAGCTCTGGGATGACGAGTTGCCCGAACACGGCTTACACTGACTTTTGCAGCAGCCCTGACATGCTGGTTGACTACTACTGCTCTCCTCCCCCTGGCAATGTGGACTACATCTCAGCCAATGTTGACTGTAACATCTACGACGGCTCATGCATCGGGACCTGCTTCAGCAATGGAGGTTCTGGCAATGACGCATGTAAGGCTGCTGACTACCGCTGCAGCTCAGGGGCATGCACTTCCACGCAAATAGACCTTGATACTGCTGCAGGCTGGTGCGCCGGATGCGCAGCGCAGGGAACCAAGTGGGCTAAAACAGGAGAAACTGCTGTATTCGGGGAGTATGATACTGTCCTGTCTGACGAGTGCTGCGGCGATGATGCTGGCGAATATCCGAGGCCAAGGGAATGCTGGACAGGCTCCTGCGCTGACGATCCTATAGATGTTGTGTGCTGCAATGCACAGACAGACTGCTCATACAACGGCAAGTGCTACAGCGACATTGACCTGGCAGTCAGCCAGGTTGGGGCTGTGCTTCAAAGCTTCTGCAGCGGCAAGCTGAGTGAGAAAGACTGCATTGGCGACAGCTCTCTTAAGGAAACCATCACCAATTCGCCAGGCGAGATGTGCGCATGGAACCCTTCAGCCACGCCAAAATGCTCTGCAAAATCAACCAGGGGCGCTGTGGAGCTTGGCCAGTTTTCAGGCCAACTGGAGCTTCTTGGGAAGGCTGAATTGTATGCTTATAGCGACATTGACAATGACCAGCGCTTTGAGGTCTGCGATGCTGCAAGCCCTGGGAAGTGGAGGGATACTGGCGGCACAATGACTGGGTATGTGAGGAACATGAGCACGGCAAACTGCCTTGGCGCATGCACGCCTGCTGACTGCAGCAAAGGCTGCCCTGTTTCAGAAGCTGTCATAAAGGTTCTTGGCACAACACCGCCAAGGACAGCAACATCAGATGTGAATGGCGCATACGCTTTTACTGGCGTATTCTCGGGCACTTATGACCTTGTTGCTGCCAGGACCTGGTATGACGCAAGCACCAGGCTTGACATTTTCCTTGCTGACGGCGCGACAGAGAATGTTGATTTTGTCCTCACGCAGGGCCTGGGCGACTGTGATGATGACTGCACAAAGGTCGGCTCTAATGTTTGCGATGCATCCTGCCATGGCAAGGGGCTGTGCTGGTATTACAGTGATGAAACAAAGGCATTATGCGACGGCACGTTTGGGATCATAGATGTTCCGGAAGGCATAGAGATTCCGCCAGGCACGCCTGCCGGAGGCAAGTACCTTGACTGCTGCAAGGGCAGGCCGTATGAGCCGGTCAGTGCCCAGGTGACTGTGCCTGCCCAGAATGTTGTTGTGACGAAAAAGCCTGTGCTTTACAAGGGCAAGTTCGTCAACATGGTCATGGTGGTTTACAACAAGTAATTCTGCTCAGCTTCTTTTTATGAGCTTGAGGATCTCCTCAGTTAACGCATCAAACGTCGTGTCATTGATTCTCGCGAATGGCTTAATTACCAGGCTCTTATCCAGCTGCATTATCTTATCTGCGCGTACTTTGCTTTTGATTGGAAGCTCTCCCTTAGTGAGGTTGCTCTGTTCTATCACGATGCTCGGAGTTCTGATGTTCAAATTGGAGGTAACTGCGCATACGATAAGGTCATTGCTCCGCTGATTGTACCAGTTGTTTGAAATCACGATTGCAGGCCTGACTTTTTGGCCTCCCAAATCGGAAAAGGGGTATCTCACCCAGAGAATATCCTGTTGCATCATCGGGTAAACGCCCTCACTTCTTGAAATACCTGTCCCAAACTTTGTCTTCGCTGGTCCACGCCTTTTTCATTGTTGTGAACGTTACCGCTCTCCAGAATTCATCATCATCCAAGGTTCCCAGCACTTCTGATTCTTTCTTAAGAAGAAGCTCGCCTTCTTTTTTTATCATTACAAGCGTGGTAGCGCCTTCTATCCCAAGGTCCTTTCTGATGTCTTCAGGTATGACCAGTTGGCCGCGGTCATTCACATTCACTGTTCTCATCTTCTGATTGTTCATAACGGTTCACTTTTTCACACTAGTTCGATTTTATTTAAATAGTTTTTGTTTCTTGCAATCACTAACGCCCGCCCATAGTTACAATCTTTTTTTAATGGTTCTGTTGTTTTTTTAATAATGCTTTTATATTCTGATGACATTAGGAGTTCAACGGGCAGCGTGTTTTGGCATGCTTCTGGAAAGAGCCTCAACACCTCGACAAAGCAAAAGCATAAAAAGGCAAGGCATGCTGCCTTTAAAATTCTGCAGCGGCAGAATTTTGGGTTTACAGTTATGAACTGATTTTAATGTGACAAGTCGGACAATGCTGGGAGGACGGTTTGGTGTCGTAAAAACCCAAAATCCACCAGCCAGAGGCTGTGGGGATTTTGAATGTGCGGCATAAGTGCATACATTGGGAAAAAAGAGGCCGTAAGCGTTGTTCTGGAAGGGCTGAAGAAGCTTGAGTACCGGGGCTATGATTCATGGGGCATTGCTGCCCTGAACGGCGAACCGGCTGCCTTTTCCGTAGTAAAGCGGGTTGGCAAGATTGGAGAAGTAAGTGGCGATTACCTTAAAAAAGCTATAAAGGGCGAAAGCCATATTGCCATTGCCCACACGCGCTGGGCAACCCATGGCGGCGTAACTGAAGAAAATACCCATCCGCACCTTGACTGTTCAGGCAAGATAGCGGTCGTGCATAATGGCATAGTTGACAACTACCAGGAGCTGAAGCAGGAGCTGCTTGAACGAGGCCATAAATTCTCTTCGCAGACTGACACAGAGATTATACCCCACATTATTGAAGGCCTGATTGGTGAGGGGTTGGAGTTTGCCGCTGCGGTAAGGGAGGCTGCCGGCAGGCTGAAGGGACGGTCTGCCTTTGTTGCGGTTTTTGCTGCAACCGGCCAGCTTGCGGCTGCGAGAAAAGGCACGCCGCTCATTCTGGGGGTGCACGAGGACAACAGCGACGAGCTCTTCATAGCATCAGATGTTACGGCTTTTCTTGAGCATACCAACAAGGTCATGTATCTTGATGATGGCGAGATGGTCCTGCTTAATGGCAGGGCCATGTTCTTCAGCCTGGAAACAGGCAAGGAGGTCTGGAAAAGGGTCGTTGAGATACACTGGCATGCTGGAGCCATAGAAAAGGAGGGCTACGACCACTTCCTTATCAAGGAGATAATGGAGCAGAAGGATACATTGTTCAGGGCAATAAACCAGGATGACGCAAAGATAACCACTGTAGCCGAGTCTGTCAAGAATGCCTTTGGCACTTTTTTTGTTGGCTGCGGCACGGCAGGCAAGGTATGCATGACTGGCGAATACCTTTTCTCAAAGATAGCGGAAAGGCATGTTAATTCTGTTGTTGCGTCGGAATTCGCAAATTACCAGCACTACCTCACGCCAAAATCGCTTATGATAGCGATTTCGCAGAGCGGCGAGACAGCTGACGTGCTGGAAGCCATAGAGGTTGCGAAGTCCAGGCAGGTAAAGGTCATATCGCTGCTGAATGTTTTCGGCTCGACAATGATGAGGAAAAGCGACGACTTCTTCATGGTGAATGCAGGGGCTGAAAGGGCCGTGGTCAGCACCAAGGCAACAACAGCCCAGCTGGCAGTGCTGACATTGCTTGCATACGCAACAGCCGGGAAGCTTCAGGATGGAAAGCTGCTGCTCATGGATGCTGCAGGCTCTGTCAATGACATGCTCAACCCAAGGTATGAGGAGCACATAAAAAAGCTTGCGAGGCTGCTGATAAACAAGCAGAACATCTTCGTAATCGGCCGCGGCCTTAATTACCCGATGGCGCTTGAGGCCTCGATAAAGCTTCAGGAAACGTGCTACATACACTCCCAGGGCTTCGCGGCTGGCGAGCTGAAACACGGCCCCCTGGCGCTTATTGAAGAGGGAACGCCATGCATCGCCTTTGTTGCCAATGATGAAACTAAGGCTGACATGGTAAGCAATGTGATGGAGGTCAAAGCGAGGGGGGGCTACATAATCGGCATTGCTCCAGAGAACAATGAGGTGTTTGACTACTGGCTTAAGGTTCCGGATGCCGGCGATGCAAGCCCAATCGTGAACATCATACCGATACAGATTCTGGCTTACCATATAGCTGTCCTGCGGGGCTTGAACCCTGACTTTCCCAGGAACCTGGCAAAATCGGTTACTGTGAAGTGAAGCTTAAATAGCGGCAGTGAGGGAATCCGGCTTATGAGCCTTACCGGAAGTCCGCCATGATGGTGTCCTCTGCAACGCTGCTGGAGTGCCCTTGCCACGTCAATAATAAAGGCTGTTGAGCGAAAACAATAAAAACAACTGCGATGGCAGCTTAACACTAGCAAGATAATGGGGGTAGAAAAATGGAAATCTTCATAGACACTGCAAACATTGATGAGATAAGGAAGGCGAATGACTGGGGCGTTATTGACGGCGTTACAACAAACCCGAGCCTTGTTGCAAAGGAAAAGGGCAAGGATTTCAAAACGATTGTGAAAGAAATCTGCGAGATTGTGCATGGTGACGTTTCTGCCGAGGTTGTAGCCACGGATTATGAGGGAATGCTGCACGAGGCAAGGGTGCTTGCAAAAGTCCATAAGAATGTGGTTGTCAAGATACCTTTGACTCCTGATGGATTAAAGGCGGTTAAGGCGCTTGCAAAGGAGGGTGTAAGGGCTAATGTGACACTGTGCTTTTCCGCAAACCAGGCGCTTCTTGCTGCAAAGGCCGGGGCGTACATCATAAGCCCGTTTGTCGGAAGGCTGGATGACATAGGCCAGGATGGGGTGCAGCTTGTGGAAGAGATACTGCAGATTTACGACAACTATGAGTTCAAGACAAAAGTCCTCTTTGCAAGCGTGAGGCATCCTGACCATGTGAAGCAGGCAGCGCTGATTGGGGCGGACATAGCAACTTGCCCGTTCAAGGTTATTGAGCAGCTTTACAGGCATCCAATGTCTGATTCAGGTTTAAAGCAGTTCCTTGACGACTGGGCAAAGCTCGGGCAGCAGATAAAGTAAAATGGCGGATTTTCTTGCAGAAGCAGAGGCGGTCGCGGTAAGGGCTGCCAGGGAAGCAGGTAAGGTGCTTATGAAGCATTTTCGGACAGACCTTCAGATAGAGCTGAAAGGCAACACAAGAAGCATTGTCACCATTGCTGACAAGGAATCAGATGCGCTTGTCAGGAAGCTGATTCTGGAAAAGTTTCCGAGCCATGGCATAATAAGCGAGGAAAACGAGCCAAAGAAAGGCGACGGGTATGTCTGGCACATTGACCCTCTTGACGGCACAACAAACTACAGCAGGGGCATAGCTTACTTCTGCGTGTCAATTGCGCTCGCCAAAGATGGCGAGCTTCTGGTAGGCGTTGTCTATGACCCTGTGCGCTCTAACCTGTACACTGCAGCCAAGGGCAGAGGCGCTTTTCTTAACGGCGCAAAAATAGTGGTTCCCGGATTAGAATCAGTATCTAAGGCGCTTTTGGTGTTTGATTTCTGTCCTGAAGAAGGGAAAAGGCTTAAGACTGTGGAGTTAATGAAAAAGCTTGTTCACGCGAGAAACCTGAGGATTGCCGGGAGCGCTGCCTTGTCTTTATGTGAGCTTGCATCCGGCTTTGTGGATGGGTATGTGCACATGTGTGGGAACTCCTGGGACTTCGCGGCAGGCGCGCTGCTTGTCAGGGAGGCAGGCGGGGTTGTAACTTTTCTGAATGGCACAGGCTGGAGCCCTGACTCAAGCAATGGAATTGTAGCAGGCAATCCGGCAATTACAGATGGGATACTGAAAACTTTGAAATGCGGGTAAGCAGGGATGGCAGCGCAGAGAGCTAAGAAGTTTGTTGTGTTTGGCGGAGGAAATGCCGTGCCGAAAGCCGTGCTGCCCGGCCTAAAGAATCTTGGAGCGGAGATAACAGCCATTACGTCCATGGCTGACAGCGGGGGGTCGTCAGGCCAGCTGAGGAAGGACTTTAGCGTGCTTCCTCCCGGTGACATAAGGCGGCACCTCCTTGCCCTGTCAGACGCTCCTGAGTGGAAAAAGCAGCTTTTTGCGTTCAGGTTCGGGCATGAGGAGTTTGAAGGTGGCCATAAGGGGCACAGCTTTGGCAATGTCTTCCTGGCAGGGCTTGAACATGTGCTTGGGGACTACGGCAAGGCGCTGGATTTTGCCCACCAGTTCCTGGAAGTAAAAGGGAAGTGCCTGCCCGCTACGACAGATAAAGTTCAGGTAGTGGCTGTGCTTGAAAACAGTGAAGCAATAGTGGGAGAGGACGAAATAGACGTGCCGAAAAAGCACAGCCCCCATGTCAAGATAAGGAAAATCTCGCTGAAGCCGGGGGCAAGGGCTTACCCTCCTGTCCTGGAAGCAATAAGAAAGGCAGATTTTATCGCCATAGGGCCGGGAGACCTGTACTCCTCGCTGCTGCCATCAATTTTGCCAAGGGGAATCGCTGAGGCATTGAGGGAAAGCAAGGCTAAAAAGGCGTTCATCTGCCCTGCAATGACCAAGCTTGGCGAAACGCAGGAATTTGCAGTGGCTGACTTTGCAGCAGAAGCAGAAAAATACATGAAAAGCCCGCTTGATTTCGTCATTTACAACACCACAATTCCGGACAGCAGCAGGATTGCGCTTCACAAAAAGGAAGAGCCAGCCCAGACTGGGCCGGTAAAGATAAACAAAGGCTTAGATGGCAAAAGGTTCATTGGCAAGGACCTGCTCAAAAGCTCTGGCATGGTTGTCTACGATACGGGCAAGGTTGCGGCAGCGATAACAAAACTTGCCTGCTCGGCAAGTCCCACGTCGAGGCAATGCTCGACGGGGCACCGTCGCCGCAAGGCGACGTGTGTTTGGAATTGACAAGTCGCACTGAAGTGTGGGGTATTTGACCCTGCGACTTGTCAATAATTGAGCTTGTAAGCTGACAGGTGAGGAAAAATGAGTGCCGGACTGAACATCAACATCTTCAAATCTCCAGATGAGCTTGGCAAGGCGGTTGCAGGCATTATCCTGCAGGAATATAAAAAGAAAGGCAGGCTTGTGCTCGGAGTGCCTTGGGGCACAACGCCAATTCCTGTCTTCACAGCATTTGCAGACGCTGTCAGGGAGCGTAACATTGACATTTCAAACCTGCACTTTGTAATGATGGACGAGTATGTCACGCAATCCGGCTCAGGCTATTTATACGTCAGCGAAGAAGCCCCTTATTCCGGCCATTGCCACATGAAGGCAGGCCTCCTTGACAAGCTGCCTGTAAAGCAATCCTTACAGGCAAAGGCAAACCTGCACTTTCCCGAGCCAGCCAGTCCTGAGCAGTTCGACGTTTACATAAAAAGCACGCTTGGGGGCGTTGACATATTCCTTGTCGCAACAGGGGCAGAAGACGGCCACGTTGCCATGTGCGGCCCGGGAACGCCTCTTGAGGCAAGCACAAGGATTGTGAAGCTGCCTGAAACGGTCAGGGACTACAATTTTAAGAAAATGAAGGAATACTTTGGCAATAGCATAAGCAACGTGCCCCGGTTTGGAATCTCTGTCGGGCTAAACACAATACTTGAAGCCAGAAAGCTGCTGTTCATAGCACATGGAAGCTCAAAAGCCAGGATTGTTGAAAGGCTGGCAAAAGCCGGAATGTTCGTGAAGGATTGCCCCGTAACGTTCCTTTGGAATGCTGCTGGGAAAAGCGGGCTTTACCTTGATGAGCAGGCGGCAGCGAGAATAAGAAGCTTAAAATAAGAGTGAAAGAGCTGAAAGCATAAATGAAAGCAGTCATCCTTGCAGCAGGGAAATCAACAAGGCTCCATCCGCTTACATTAAGCAAGCCAAAGGTCATGCTGCCTGTTGCAAACACGCCAATTCTTGAGCACAATCTGCAGCAGTTGCTGGAAACAAGGCTGGTTGATGAAGCGGTTATTGTTGTCGGCTTCTGCTCTGGGCAGATAATGGCAAAATTCGGCAGCAAATATGGAAAAATAAGGCTCGAATACGCATTCCAGACAGAGCAGCTCGGGACAGGCCACGCATTGCTGCAGGCTGAAAAGTTTGTTGTGAAAGAAGAGAAGTTCCTTGCCTTGATGGGTGATGACCTTTACAGCGGCAGTGACATAAAAAAATGCCTGCGCCACAGCAGCAGCATCCTTGCCAAAAAAGTGCAGAACATCGGCAGCTTTGGGAAAATCGTTTCTGAAAAAGGCATTTTGAAGGGGCTTGTGGAAAAGCCTGATGAGAATGGCAGCGGATTGGCTAATGCAGGCTGCTACGTTCTTCCAGGCTCAATCTTTCAGCTTCTGAAAAAGGCAAGAAAGAGCAGCCGCGGGGAAATTGAGCTGACAGATGCTGTTGTTGAGCTTGCAAAAACGCAGAAAGTGGCTGTTGAAGGGGCAGAATTCTGGCAGCCCATCACATATCCGTGGAGCCTTCTAGATGCAAATGAGGCAATCCTGAAGCAGCGCGAGAAAGACAAGCCGCAAATATCTGCTGCTGCAACAGTTGAAAAAGGGGCAACGCTAAAAGGCTATGTTGAAATTGGAAAAAACACGCTCATCAGGAATGGCGCTTGCATTGAAGGCCCGGTTGTGATTGGCAATAACTGCACAATAGGGCCAAACTGCTATATTCGCGCTTACACGGCTATTGGCAACAACTGCAGGATCGGCAACGCTGTTGAGGTAAAGAACTCAATGCTGATGGATAACGCTACAATTGGCCACTTGAGCTACTGCGGCGATTCAGTCATCGGAGAGAGCGTAAATTTCGGGGCTGGCACAATCATAGCCAACCTCCGCCATGACGACGGCAATGTCAAGTCAATGGCGAAAGGAGAGCTTGTTGACACCGGAAGGAGAAAGTTCGGCGCAATCATCGGGGATAACGCAAAGACCGGCATTAACACCTCAATCTACCCCGGCAGGAAAATCTGGCCGGGAAAGACGACGCTGCCAGGGGAAGTGGTGAAAAAAGATGTGGTTTAAGGATATGCGTACGTTAAATGTCTCGGAACCCAAATATTGACTGCCGCTATCAGATGTTCATCCATTCGTCTTCCTCCGCTGATTCCTGGGCTCAGAAAAGTATAATTTCTTAATGAACGTGCACAACAAAGTATTGGCATCTCCTCTGAAACAGGTCTGTCGCCGCGCAATTCAGAAAAATCAGGCACTCTTGAGGGGCCGCATTCAATATAAACAAACGTAGGGTCTTTATGGATTGGTATCTCACTGGGAGACAGATCCGTATTTTTCAGTATCCTGCCAATCACTATGCTAATAACTCCGGCATCAGGCTGCCCTGCAAGCATTGTTTCATTTAGAGGGAATTGGAGTGGTTATGGGACAGAGTATGTGCCACTAAGATATGCCGAAACAGCACCCAGCCTGTCTAAACTGAAGTCTTGCCTTTCAGGCAGGCAGGTAAGCTCATCAGTTTCTTTAAACAACACTCCTTAATATTTCGATAGCACTCCTGCGTCCTGATAATCACCTAACGAAAATCGCTCAGGAGTCCACCGCACTATAAGCTTTTTAGCGGCTTCTACTGCTACATGGTTGTCCTTTTTAGCCAACGCAATGACTTCCAGCAAAGACATCTCAAAAACCATAAGAGCCAGCAAATGCAGAACTATTAACAAAGCTATTGCTACGCCTTCACCCTTATGCATATCCCTTCCGGCCCAAGCTCAAGCTTCAGCTTATCCCCCTTGCTTATCTTGTAGATTTCCTCCGCCAGTTTGGGAATTCTGAGTATTTTGCTCCCTCCCAAAGTGCCTATTGTTACAGTAATGCCTTCCTTTGCGGCTTTCATTTTATTATAATGGAGTATTGGCTGGATGTCTTTGGCATCATATATTATTTCTCTGCATACAGGGCACTTCCAGGCTGGCAGGGTAAAGCCGTGGAAATTGTCCTGAATCCGTTTCATGTCTTTTTTGCATTTCCAGCACAACATTTTCATTTTCCCAGCCCTCACCTTCGCTTGTAGCTAAACTTTCCGAAATGAATCAACAGCAGATAATCGCCGCAGTCAGCCACAACAGCTTTGTAAACGTCATCTCCTTTCCTGAGGCAGTTCTCAACAACGTTTTCCTTTCTCCTTGACCTTGCACAATTGTAGCCTTTGTCAAGTATTTCCACTGCATCCCAAAGATCGCAATTGAGCTGCCCAAGCTCCTCAACTGCCTCTTTGGTGGCTTTTAGCTCCTTGTTACGATATTTTGGAAATATGTCCATGGATATTCCACTAATCAGGCCAAAGATATCTCGCATTTTATATATTTTTTGTTTCCAAGGTTATTATGCCTTTCTGCCGTTTTTCCGTCGAAATTCCGGCAAATTCGCAGCAATTCCGGAACGAACCGGAATCCTTTCAGAAAAAAGCCGTTTTTGCGGAAGAAAAGCGGAAAAGGCGGAAGTTCTGCGCAGTCATTTTGCTATCTTTCTCACAAAAGCCAGAAACCCTGAGTGCCCTATGGGCTGCGACTTCGGCCTGATTATGCGCTCGTCAAACTCCCATTCCCTCTCGATGATTTCTATTGTCTTGATGTGCACGAGGCTCTTGTTTTTCGCAACAACATCAAGGAAATCGCTTACCTGGGGTATGGTTGGCGAGTAGGAAACAATGAAGCCGCCAACTTTCAATGCGGCTGCTGCCGGCTGCAGCGCCTTCCACGGCTCAGGAAGGTCTAGAGTGACGACATCCACATCCTTCTCATCAATGCCGTCATAGACGCTCTTGTTCTTGATCACCGCATTCTTCATCCCGATTGTCGCCACATTCTCGGCAGCTACTTTGGTGAAGTCTTCACGAAGCTCGTAAGTAACAACTTTCTTCGCGATGTTGGCAAGGAACAGGGCCAAAGCACCGCTGCCGGTTCCTGCATCAACAATGACGCTGCCCTTGCCAATGCCTGTTTCTGCGATAATTGCGGCAACATCCTTCCGTGGGATTATCTGTGGTGCCCTCTTTATTTTCCCGTAGCTGTCAATGAACGAAGGCTCAAAAACTGAAAATTCCTTGCCAGTGTTAGCCCTTACAGTGTCGCCTGCCTTTGACTTGGCCAGCGCGACCTTGCTGACAAAGCCGAACTGTGTGTGGAAGTCCTCATTTAGGTTGCGCACATAGAACCTTTTCCCGCCTTCTGCAACAAGGACTTTCCTGATGGCTTCCATAAGCAGGGTTGGCACCAGCAGGGGTATAAAAACATTAGCCTATAAAAAAATGGGAAAGAATCAGAAGTGAGCGCGATTACCACTCGTCTTCGTCGCCTGTTGTCTCGTCGAAGTCGTCGCCTTCCTCTTTGTCATCGTCGGCGCCCTCGTCAAAATCCCCTTCGGCTGCACTCAAAATCATGCCATGCATTATGCGCATTTGCCTCACCTCATCCCTGGCTTGTTCTGCTGCGGGCAACCATCCTGCTATTTAAAGGTTTTGGTCGTTGTTTTTCAAGCCCTGAAATGCTTTATGCCGCTGCTTTCAAGCAGCTCCATTGCCCTCTGCTTTTCAGAGCCAAGCCCTTTCCAGTCAAGGGCAACAGCCTTTGCAGTTTCAGGCCAGCAGGAACTCATTGCCTGCATTAGCAGTTCTGCTGTCAGGCTGCCTAGGCTGTGCTTCGGGCAGATGTGGCCAACTGCATAATTTGATTCGAGCATCAGCTTTTTGAAGCTCTCAGCGTAGTGAAGCCCGCCAAGTGCAACGACAGGCTCATGAGTTTCACTCAAGGCAATGTAGTCGCCAAGCCCTCCTATCAAGGAGTCTGCAACCATTGAAGCAAGCCTTTCATCCTTCCATTCCTGCTTGCTGCTGCCAACCTCGATAAATGCAGCTGGCTTTTCAATAAAAGGCCCGTGATGCGTGGCTTCCTGCACAACCTCGCCGTCATATCCTTCGCTCCTTGCAACAGCCGCAAGGTTCTGCAGGAAAAATTTCAGGAGAACAGCCGGGCTTGGGCAGAGTGTGCTGTCCCTGCCGCCAAGCTGTGCCCTGCCCCAGTTTCCGACTGAGTGCGTTGTCAGGGCAGGAACTCCGGCCTTGCTGAAATGCTTTGTTGCAAAGACAAACAAGTCGGCAGGGATTCTCTTGTCAAAGCCCTCGCAATGGACAGCTTCCCGGGCAGTTGTGAAAAGCCTTGCCTCCTTATCTTCAAACTGCAGCCTGAACACGGGAAAGCCTTCAAAGCTTTCGTCCTTTACAGCCTCAAAGCCGTAGTTCTTCAGGAGCTGCTGCCTTATCGTTGTGCCTGCAGGGTCGGATGAAGAGATTATTATTGCAATCATTTTGCAGGTTAGGCTGCAGGGAGTGTTAGTTATAAACTTAATTCAGTGCAGCCAACTTGCAATGTATATAAACATAACATTTATATATGAGTATACCTTTTAGTATATTCTTACACAGTTTGGCTGTTGTGAGGTTTGTGCATATGCGTAAAAAGGTTGGTGAGCTTATAGGAGCGCTTGATTATGAGGAGCTGGTTGAGCTTCAGCGGGACCTGTTTGGGGGGGCATCAGTCACCAAGCAGATTGTTTCTAACAAGATAAAGGAAATAAATGAGAGCCAGACGAGGATATGTGCCACTTGTGGAAGTTCTGTTAACCTGAGCGCCAATTATGAATACACCCTGATATTCGGGCCAAAGGACCTGAAGAAGCGGGCAAGCTTCTGCGCTGTTGACTGCCTGGAATATTTTTTTGCACAGCTTAAGAGGATAAGCGAGAAGAGGCTGCAGTCGCCAAGCCAGGAAGAGCAGAAATAAAAGCCAAGATTTTTAAGAAAGCGTCTTCTTCCGAAAAGGCATGGCTGAACATAGTGAGTATTCATACGAGCTTAAGATACCTTTGGCAAGGGTTGCCGTGCTGATAGGGAAGAATGGGGAAGGGAAGAAGGACATAGAGCAGGCTACCGGAACAAGGCTTCAGGTTGATTCGGCAGAAGGAGATGTCTTCATAACAGGAGAGGATGCCCTTGGGCTTTACACTGCCAGGGAGGTCGTATCTGCCATAGGAAGGGGCTTCAACCCTGAGCTTGCAAAGCTGCTGCTTAAGCAGGATTACGCTTCAGAGCAAATAGACCTTGCAAATTATGCAAAAACGAAAAAGCACGAAATAAGGCTGAAAGGGCGGGTTATTGGCGCAGAAGGCAAGGCAAGGAAACTGATGGAGGAGCTTACAGAATGCCACGTTTCGGTTTACGGGAAAACAATAATGATACTTGGAGAAGTGGAAAAGGTTGCGGTATGCAGAAGGGCGGTTGAGATGCTGCTGGGCGGAAGCCAGCATTCTGCAGTCTACAGGTGGCTTGAAAAAAAGAGGAATGACCTCAGGATGAATAAGGCGCTCGGCAGCCCTGGGTGAATCAGCTAAAGCAACGAGTGGTGATTATGACTGCAAAATTTTCAGAGATTGAAGCAACAGCTTATGACCTGGCTGAAAGGCAAAGGGCAATATCCATAGCTGAATTTTTCGAGAAAAACAGGCACCTTCTCGGCTTTGACAACAAAAGGAAAGCGCTTCTCACTGCCGTGAAAGAGGCTGTTGATAACAGCCTTGACGCGTGTGAAGAGGCGAGAATACTTCCCGAGATTATGGTTTCGCTGACAGAGCTTTCAGAAGACCGCTTCCAGCTGGTGGTGGAAGACAACGGCCCGGGCATTGTCAAGAACCAGATACCCCAGGTGTTTGCAAGGCTGCTTTATGGCAGCAAGTTCCATAAGCTCAGCCAGTCAAGGGGGCAGCAGGGGCTTGGAATAAGCGCAGCCATACTTTACGCGCAGCTCACCACTGGAAAGCCTGCCGCAATAACGTCAAGGATTTCACCCAAAAAGCCTGCGCATTACTATGAATTAAGGATTGATGTCCAGAAAAATGCTCCTGAAATCATAAAGGAGGAAGAGGCAAATTGGCAGAAGGACCACGGCACAAAGGTTGAGATGGAACTGGAGGCCACATACCTCAAGGGCATGCAGTCTGTTGACGAATACCTTAAGCAAACGGCAATAATAAACCCCCATGCTACCATAATCTACACCACGCCAAAGGCCGAGCAGCTGGTTTATTCAAGGGCTTCAGATAAGCTGCCTCCGCTGCCAAAAGAGATAAAGCCACACCCTTATGGGGTTGAGATAGGGTTGCTGATGAGGATGCTCTCCTCAACAACCTCAAGGACTCTCCAGTCTTTCCTTATGGGCGAATTTTCCAGGGTTGGGGCGGAAACCGCAAAGGACATATGTGAAAATGCAGCTCTCCTGCCGAGCATGAAGCCCTCAGAGCTCGGAAGGGAACAGTCTGAGAAGCTTATTGGAGGCATTGAAAAGACAAAAATAATATCCCCTCCCTCTGACTGCATCTCGCC
Organism: Candidatus Woesearchaeota archaeon; assembly: GCA_016180065.1. GTDB lineage: Archaea > Nanobdellota > Nanobdellia > Woesearchaeales > UBA10216 > UBA10216. Next base: position 16,975 of record JACPBY010000014.1, read on the forward strand.
CATCGGGGAGGAGCTGATTGAGAAAGGGCTCAGAAAAGAGATTGCAGCAGAGTTTTTCTGCTCAACAACGAGGCCGCCCAGTGTTTATCGCGGCAATCCGTTTTCAGTCGAATGCGGAATTGCCTATGGCGGCCAGCTTGCCGCTGACCAGCCTGTAACCGTCCTGAGATATGCCAACAAAGTGCCTCTGCTTTACCAGCAGGGCGCATGCGGCATAACAGAGGCTGTGACAGAAACAAACTGGAAGCCTTACGGCCTGCAGCAGTCCGGCAGCAGCATGCCGTCAGGGCCTGCAGTCATCATGGTGCACATGGCATCGGTGTGGGTGCCTTTCACGTCAGAAGCCAAGGAAGCCCTGGCTCATTACCCTGAAATAATGAAAGAGGTTAAGCTGGCTTTGCAGGAATGCGGAAGAAAGCTTTCAATCTACGTTAACAAGAAGCACTACGCGCAGAGGCAGCTTGAGCGCGCTAATTTGTTTGAGGCTTACATTCCTGAAATAGCAGACTCGCTCGCTGAGATTACAGGCATTGCAAGAGCACCCCTGCTGGAAAAGCTCAACTCCACGCTGAGAAAAGAGGAAATACAGGCGCAGCTTGAGGTCAGGATTCCTGAAGTTGAAGAGGAAATGCGCCTTCCAACAAAGCAAGACAGCAAGGACAATGATGAAGAAGGAGAGAGCCCATCCAAGCTTCCCAAAAAAAAGAAAATGGAAGAGCAAAAAAAGCTGAAATAGCGGAAAAATGGCAACAAAGGAAAAATCAGAGGCAAAAGAGAGGATAGTGCAGCTCGGGAAAAAGCTGGTTTCAGACATAGAGAGAGGAACAAACCCCCATATAGAAGTCCCGGTCAGGTCACTAAGCAACATAAGCTTTGACACCAAGGCAAAAACCCTGGTCCTTGGCAGCAAGAAAGCGCAGCGGTTCTTCTTCAACACAGGCCATGTGAGGAAGTTCACCCAGACCATTGAGATTGCAAAAATAACAAAAGCCCTGCTTGAGGCAAGCAAGCACGCCAGCTTAAGGGATGTCTTCTATATGGCAAAAAGAACCATAAAAGGCACCAGCATAAACGTGGTTGATGAACAGACTGAAACAGACAACGCGATTGAGGACCTTGAGCTAATAACAGACCTCAGCAGGGAGCGGCTACACATGAACGCCAACAAAATGGGCTCTGTCGCGGGCAAGGTTGTCATTGAAGACAAGGGCGACACAATTGACTGGGGCAAGCTCGGCTCGGGAGGATGGAGCATACCAAGCAATGTTGAGGAGATAGAATTCAAGAAGGTCACTGCAGATTACCTCATTTACATGGAGAAAGCTGCTGTCTGGGAACGCCTGCACGAGGACAAGTTCTGGGAAAGGCAGAACTGCATCATCATGAGCTCGCAGGGCCAGACAACAAGGGGCATCAGGAGATTATTGCAGAGGCTCCACACAGAGCATAACCTCCCGGTTTATGTCCTCACTGACTTTGACAGCTACGGGCTTTACATCTACAGCGTCATCAAGTTCGGCTCGATTGGATTGGCTCACATGGCAGAATCGCTGGCAATACCTTCTGTGAAGTTCCTTGGAATAACTGCGGACGACATAAACAACTACGACCTCAAAAAGCATTTCATCAAGATGAAAGACGTGGACATTGCAAGGCTGAAGCAGATAGCCGATTACGACTGGTTCAAGAACAACAAGGCATGGCAGAGGCAGTTCAAGATGATGAAAGGCTTCGGCTCAAAGGTGGAAATACAGGCGCTCAGCAGCAAGGGCATAACATTTATTTCAGACACTTACCTGCCTGAGAAGATAAGGAAGAAGGATTTCATAGACTGAATGCGGCTTGTAAGTTAGGCACGCTAAGCTCCTCTGTATTTCTCCAACAACCTTTTTAAACCAACCCATGTTTACCACTGCACAGGGGAGTGGCAGCTTATGATTCAACTTGAAACTTTAGTTGACAGAATATCACACAGGTTCAGCATGTCAGTTTCTGCAAAGCCTGTGCCGGAAGCATTCAGTCTTGCCATGTCTGAAGTGACAGCAGAGCTTACTGAGAAAACCATGCCTATTGACGGCCATCTCAGGAAAGGGCTCTTCGACAGGCTTTTCAGAACAAGGTATGACGCACTTCCTTATGAAATAACAGAGCAGGATGGCACAATCCATGAATATATGGTTGCAGGCACGGTTGAGCAAAACGGCGAGAACGTGGCCGTTGGTGTCGGGATAAAGCTTAGACAGCCATATTACCAGATACTCGTCTACGCGGACAGCAGGAAGGCAATTGATGCTGTTCTTACCCTGCTTGGCAGGCATGTTGTTGAGAACAATCCGGTAAGGGGCAAGGTCATAGACCTTCATGGCAACATAAAACATCTGGACGGGATGGACTGGGACAGGGTAGCAGTCCCTCCCCGTTTCAGGGCAGAGTTTGAGCAGAACATTATATTTCCTGTGCAGAATTACACGGCTCTTAAGGGAAAAGGGCTTTACACCCCAAGAGGAGTGCTGATGGCTGGAGAGGTTGGAATGGGCAAAAGCCTCATTGGAAGAGTTATTGCAAGAAAAGTTGCAGATGCGGGTGGGACAGTCATTATGACAGCTCCCCATGAAATTGCAGAAATGGGAGGGTGGAAGTACGTTTTTGAGGTTGCCGGGACACTAAGGCCAACACTTCTTTATTTTGAGGATGTTGAGACAAGCGGGAAAACCGAAAACCCGTATATGTACCAGCTGGCTGAATACCTGGACGGGCTTGAAGACAGAAGAGACGTAATTATGCTGGTAACAACAAACGAGCTAAGCAGTGTTGACAGAAGGCTGAGGGATAGGCCTGGAAGGCTGGACAGGGTTCTTAATTTTGACCCGAAAGAGCCTGAATTTGGCCCAGCATGGAAAAAAGAAGTGCTGAGCATCCACCTTAATGGGCAGGCTAACCTGCAGGCAGACCCTGCTCAGATAGCTGCCGTGGTTGGCGCAAGGCCATTCTCCGGCGCGCATCTGGCAGAGCTTGTCACGACTGCCCGGGCCTTAACCGTTCAAAATGGAGGGCTGGAAAAGCTTTCTGCAGCTGGCGGGAGCATAATCCTGGACGCCTCTGCAATCACGGCAGCAATGCAAGCTGTGGTCCAGTCCTACCCCTGTCTTAGGAAAGAAGATTTTGGGTTTAGACCGTACACTAAAAATCCGTAAACTGCAAAGCTTTAAATCCTGGACAAGCCGGAGAACCAGTTTAATGCATATCTGGCTGCATAAAATAGAAGTGCTGGTTGACAGGCTTATCCCGCCTGTCCTTGCCGCCATGCTCATCGTGATAGTAGGTGAGTTCTTCTTTTCGCACCAGTTTGAGTGGTACAGGCATTATGCTGACTTTTTTGACGGGTTTGTTGTGCTGCTGTTCGCAGCCGACCTCGGCTTCAAGTACTCAAGAATCAGGAAGCTGCCAATATTCGCGAGAAAGTACTGGCTGGAGATTATAGCAACAATACCATTTTTCCTCATATTCCGTGTGCTGGAGTTTTTCAAGGTTTCAGATTTCTTTGAAACAGGGCAGGTGTTTGCCCATGAGGGGCTTGCTGCCGGGAAAGTGGAAAAGGAAGTGGCAATGATTGCCAAAGAGGCTGTAAGGGCTGGCGAGGCTAGCAGGACGGCAAAGATGGTAGGGCTGCTCAGGGCAATTGGCAGGTTCCCAAGGGTGCTGCGCATCCTGATAAGGTCACCCAGGCTTCTCAGCGCGCTCCACTTCTTTGAAAAGCCCACAGGGCAGCATTACTGGCATGAGAAAGCAGCCAAAACCAAAAAGCTTAAGGCTGGGCGAGCTTGAAAAGCTTGAGGGCATTGCTTTTTAGGATGAGCGATCGTTTCGGCGTTCGTCACAAAACCCAAAATCCGCCTGCGGCGGATTTTGAGCAACACTTTTAAATATGCCCTGAAGAAACCATAAGCTATGGACCTGTAGCTCAGCCCGGACAGAGCGGCAGCCTTCTACGCAAGACTAAGCAAAGTAAGCTGAAGGTCGTGGGTTCGAACTAGCCATTGCATGCGGCAGTGGTTGTGAAAGTCCCACCAGGTCCGTTTTTTTTCTTCAAATAACTTGAAAATTTTTCAAAATTTTCGTAATTAGCACAAATCGTGCAAACACGATTGTGCAATCGGCGTAGCCGATTTGCACTGGACACTGGACAATTGCCCGGCCATGGTATATAAACTGCTTCTTCATAAGGCTCGGAGGTAAAGAAAATGAAATTAAAAATTAAAGCAATTCAAAAAGCACAGCCTTTATTAAATCCATTAAAAGCCTTGATTGTAGCCTGTATAACCGGCGACGGCCATTTGCAATGCAAGGAGTGGAGGCACTTGGTTTCTTTCTATTCTAAGAATATAATGCGTAACTGTTTCCATAGAAAGGATGGGTCCATCTCGGTTGGTTTTAGATTTGATATAAGCCCACCTTCATTCAGAAACTTTTATAAGTGGGTCGGATTCTACAGCAAAGAGAAGCAGTTAAAATTAATTACTGCTTTGCTCGGATAGCCAAGCGGCTAATTATTGATGCGTTGGTATCAATAAGTCGAGAGGCGATCGCCTGCAGAGCGATTATTCGGGGGTTCGAGTCCCCCTCCGAGCTTTTTAATTATATGAACTGATCTAGTTGGAACATTTTCTTCCAAATATTCTCCATAGTAATCCCTACAGTGTCCATGGTAGTGATATTTGAATCTGAATCTTTGCTTGAAGGTGGTAATATCTTTTGAGCCCTCATTTACAAATTTTGTAGTGCCGGGCATGTGTGAGGCAAAAATTATTTTATCTGTATCCTCAATTGTTAATAATGAATTTGTAAAATCCTTTAATTGTTTATACTCAGTGCATTTATTGGTGGATTCAGTATGAACTCCTAAAATAAAGAGGTCTTTATTTACTTTAATCAATTCCAGGTCTGTGCAATATGGAGACCTTTAAAGTAACTCTCTTCTCTTTCTAAAAAAGACAGAATATCGCCTAGAAATACAATAAGCTTTTGTTTGTTTTCCAAGCACATCTTTAACAAGCTATCTCCCGTTTCCTTTGTAAACTGTTCTATATCACTTACAAAAGTTATTTGTTGCCACTCAGCTTTAAAACCACCAAATGGATTACTTGCTTTTTTCAACGCTATGTTTTCCATTCGCGTTGCCCCTCATTCTCGGCAGCAGCCAGTAAGCCATAATTGCCGCAACAATAGTTACCAGCCAGAACGTCTGCGGCTTTATTATTCTAAGCACGAAGCCGAGAAAACTGGCGGCAACAACAGATGCCATAACTACCGCAATGACTTTTGCAAGGTTCACTTTTGTTTTCCTTTTTCCTTCGCCTTTGCCTCGCTCCACATCCTCTCGGCTTCCTCAAGGGTGACTTTCTGCCCTGTAAAGAGGAAGGGCTTTCTTCTGCGCATCTTGTCCACCAGCGCCTTCAGCGGCTCTTTTGAGGCAAACCACCCTTCCTTCTCTGCGATTAGTGCGACCATCAAAGTGTCCCAGAGCAGGTCGCCAAGCTCTTCCTTCAGGTTTTCATAATCGCCATTGTTTACAGCTGCAACAACTTCGTCTGATTCGGAAGCCAGCTGCTGCACATATGTCTTTACTGTTTGAGTGTTCGCCCAGGGGCATTCTGCAAGCGTCTTTCTTGCAAGCTCCACGAACTTATCAATTTCCTTTTCCATTTCCGTCCCGCTTTTGGCCCATCTTTTTTGCCACGGCAAAAAAGATAGTGGACTCGGCGGGAATCGAACCCGCAGTTTCATCCCCTTTCGTTTTTTGGTCGAGCTTTTTGTTCGCTTCAGCGAATAAAAAGGTCGAATGCGAAGGCGGCAGGAAGGAATGCCCTTGCTGATCGATTTTAGAATTCAACTCGCGATGTAAAGCATGTCCCTGCCTGCCTTTTTGCCAGCAGGATGTATCGGCTCGAATTCATCTGTTTCTGATTCGCCGCCAATAAGAAAATCCTCGAAATCCTCAGCGCTTTCTTCTGCGTAGTCACCATAAGCTTCATGAGACTCTGCCGACTCATTCTTTTGGGGCGGCAGCAACGCTGCATTTTTTGAGCCTTTCATGAAAAACCAACCTGCTTTTTTACTGACGGTAATGGCGGCTGTTGCAAAAGGTCATTTATATGCTTTTGGATAATACTTCAAACAAAAAAATTTGCAAGACAGGTGTTGTTGATGTTTGTTTTTGATATTTGTGATTATAAAACTTATAAAATATATAGCGGGTTAGGAGAGAAATTTATTCATCAGCGCGGAACGCGGACGGGATAGTTACTGCAACAAAAGAGGGGATAAGAAGGGAATATTGGATTATGCGCCCTTGGCTTTTCTGATTCTTACAAGCCGGGTGAGGTAACCAATAATCATGTTCCTGAGCTTCGGGCTTGTTACGGTCAGGAACTTGCTGATTAATGCCTTGTTTGAGTTGAAGTCTTCAGTAAACTGGTCCGGATAGCGGCTAAGAAGGATTGATGACGTTCTTTTTACCAGTTGAGTCTTTATCCTTCCCATCATATTCACCCGTTCAACAAACAATCATGTTCGGCTTATTTTTTCTCTTCTTTCTTTGCAGCTGCTGGCTGTGCACCTGGCTTTCCAGCTTCCGCAGCTGGCTTCCCTGCTTCTGCACCTGCAGCACCGGCTGCTGCAGCTACCGGCAGGAGTTCCTCAATAATCTTATTTGGTATTCCTGCTTCAACAAGCTTTGCCTTTATTTCGCCTCTGGCTTTTCCTGCCATTGAATCAATAATGAGTTTTGCCTTTGCGAGGAATTCTCCCCTTCTGCGCTCAATTTCTTCAGCAAGCTTCTTCCTCTCTGCTTCAAGTTCCTTGAGCTCTTCTGCTGTGAGTTCTGTCTTTTCAGTTCTTATCTCTTCAGCGAAGGCGCCCTGGCCGATCATCTTTATCGCTTCTGCAGCAGGCTTCCCTTCAACAAGTATGCCCATAGAATTGCATGTGCCTACAATTTCTTTAATCCTTGACGTCAGATTTTTCCCGAGGAGCTGGCCTTCTTTCATCTTTGCGACCTTGATTATTTGCTCAATCCTAAGGTCGGCCACTTTGTCCATAAGAGGATTGCTGGAGCCTTTTTCTATCCCTGCTTCTTTCTTTACAAGGGCACTGGCAGGGGGTGTGCCTATGTTTACGGTAAATTCCTTGGTAGAAGTGTCCACAGAAACCTTGACAGGAACCTGCATGCCTGCAAACAGGGCTGTTTTTTTGTTTATCTCTGCAACTATCTGGCCAATATTAACGCCCAGTGGTCCCAGCGCAGGGCCCAGCGGAGGGGCTGCTGATGCTTTTCCCCCTTCAACAAGAGCCTCTACAGTTTGGGATGCCATAAGAATTGGGACAAGCAGGCTCTTTAAATAGGTTTCTATGCCATTCCTTACTCTTCTTTCTGCTGCGCTTCGCTTTCGTCAGATTCGCGCCTTATAACCTTGACAGCATCAAGCTTCAGTGTGATGGGGATGGGCACGGCTGACTCGAGAAGCTCAACAACGACTTCTTCCTTGGTCTTGTCAACCCTGTTAACCTTGGCCTGCGAGTGTTTGAATGCAGGCCCGGCTATTATCTCAACAATATCTCCTTTCTGTATGTTGACCTCAACCTTCTTTGAGGGCTCAAGCATGTGCTCGATTTCCTCGTAAGAAACTTCCTTTTGCAGCAGGCCGCGGGCGTATGGCACCCTGAAAGCTGCCTGTTCCGCATCCTGCGAGTCCTTCGCCTCTATGAAAAGATAGCCTCTCATGCCGTGAGGGTGGATAACAGAATAGACTCCGAGCTTCTTTTTCTTGGCATTTGAGGTTATGAAATCCATAACCTGCTCTTCGCGGTTGGCTGTTGTGCGCAGGGCAAAGATATGGGCGTTTTTCTCAATAGCCTTGGCATTCTCATCAGCAGAAGCCTCTGCCGGCTTTTCCGGCTCTGCATTTTCTTTCTTTTCTTCCAACTCTCGTTCTAGCTCTTCATCCATATGATTATCCCTTTCTTCACTGGAACACGAGCCGGTTAACCATGCTCAACGCAAATCCTATAAGGCCTATGAGCGCTATGCCTATGCCTGAAACCTTGACTATGGTTATCAGCTCAAGCCTTGCAGGCTTCTTGGTCACTCTAAGCACCCTTCTGCACTCTTCCCAAAAACTTTTCAGCTTGATTATAACAGCCAAAACCATTATTTTGCCTCTGCAACACTCCAACTAGCCGCCATTTAAACCTTATGCTAAAAAAGCACTAAAAATCGCTATGCTGCAAAGAACAAGCGCCCTTTTTTAAAGGTTGCGGTTTTAATCCACAAACTCTATCCCAAGCTCAGTTTCCATCTCCTTTTTTGCCTGAGGCAGCCTTCTTGCTCCGAGAATCTGCGATGACTTTACGCCGGTTACGATAAGCATTGCCCTGACGGTCTTTGCGAGGTCCTCGTAAATCTGTGCTCCCCAAATGACCCTGGCATCGGGGTCAAGCCTTTGGCTGACAGTCTCAACAACTTTTCTCGCCTCTTCCAGGGTCATGTCAGGCCCTCCTGAGATGTTTATGAGCGCTCCTGATGCTCCTGAAGTGTCAACGTCAAGCAAAGGGTTGTTGATTGCCTTTTCAACAGCCTCAACAGCCCTGTTCTCGGAATCAGACTCGCCCACGCCGATAAGCGCAACCCCCCCTCCGCCCATGACCGCCTTTATGTCTGCAAAGTCGAGGTTGATTAGGCCTGGCTTTGTGACAAGCTCTGCAATTCCCTTGACCGCGTTCGTCAGGATTTCATCGGCGACCTTGAATGCAGTCAGCAACGGCAGGTCAGGGGCAAGCTCAAGGAGCTTGTCGTTTGGTATGACAATCAGCGTGTCAGCAGTATCCTCGAGCTTTTCAAGGCCGAACATTGCATTGTCAAATCTCCTGTTTCCTTCCATGGAAAAGGGCAGGGTGACAACGCCAACAACAAGGGCTCCGAGCTTTTTGGCAACGTCAGCAACCACATGAGCAGAGCCGGTTCCTGTGCCTCCTCCAAGGCCGCACGTGATGAAGACCATGTCAGCCCCGCCCAGGGCTTCCTTGATTTCGTGCTCTGTTTCCTTTGCTGCTTCCTCGCCAATCTTCGGGTCAGAGCCTGCCCCCAGGCCGTGGGTAAGCTCCTTGCCTATCAATATTTTTTTGTCAGCAGTCGTGTAAAGAAGGTCCTGGGCATCGGTGTTTATTGCTATTGTTTCAGCGCCAACAACGCCAACCTCAGAAATCCTCGTAATGGTGTTGTTGCCAGCTCCTCCGCACCCTACAACCTTGATTGTTGCCCTGTGGCTTCCAAGAAGCTGCTCAAGCTCAGCATCAGCCGTGTTTGTCTTGCTCAGTGACCTGACCGTATCCTTTGTTGAAAGTATGACCGTCCCCATAACAAGCCTCTACAAAAAACACGCTCTTTTGAACTGCCGCGAATTAGCACTCAAAAGTAAGTTCTGAAAAGCCCCATACTAGTATTTATATTTTTTCGTTAGCCTTCTTTTTTGCTGCAGATTATTCCTTGTGCTGCAGTAACGAAAAATCAACAACCCAACCACAAATCGTAGAAGCGGCATGAATAATGCGATGTTCAGACTGGTTTTTAAGGAAAAAAGCCTCAGAAACCTAAAGTTTAGCTTACCAGTTAGGTGTTAGAATAACAGTTCTCAGGTTACAGAATTCACGGCTGCTGCGGTGTCACGGCACTGGCTGCCGCTGCTGCACCATCTGCCCTTTGTTCCTTGCTTTCATCCTTTGCTGCTGCCCTGACAGTGAACGAAACAGACTTGAGCTCTGAAATGGTTGACTTCAGCTTTTCCTCAATGTCCTTTTTCAGCTGCTCCGGCGCTTCCTGGGGGAACTCAACCACGGCATTGCCTTCTGCAACAGAAACCGCGACACTGCCAGTGTTTATCCCGAGCAGCCGCAAAACCGCTTTCACCTTTTCTGCGGCATCGGCAACCACTCTTTTCAATGTTACGGTGTATTCGACCGCTCTTCCGGAAAGCGGGTGGTTGAAGTCAACAATTGTCCTGCCTCCTGTTACTGTCCTGACTGTTCCGACCAGCCCGTCAATGTTAACCTGCAGCCCGGGAAAAGGCTGAAGGTTCTGCTGCCTGAACTTTGCAGTTGAGATGAGCTGGATGAGTTTGGGGTTTTTCTTCCCAAACGCCTCTTCAGGAGGAATCCTGAACGTGTAGGTCTTTTCAATCTCCTTGCCAACCAGCTGCTTGTCCAGGCCGATGATAAGGTGTCTCTTGCCAACGCAGACCACCGCAGGCCTGTATGCTGCATGCTCGTCAAACACGCCTTTTTCCTTGGCAACCTCTGCAGAGGTAGTGTCAAAGACCTCCCCGCTGTCAGCCACCTTTCCGGTGTAGTCAAGCTCAACAAAGTCGTTTTCATTGATAGCGCCAGCCATGAGCAAAACGGAAAAGGAAGAGGTTTAAAAAAGTTCTTGTTTTTCAGTCTTTAAACTGGCGCTCCACTTCGGGAAAATAAATCCGGACATTTCGCTGGCGTGGGATGTTCATGTGCTGTGCTGTTGCTGCAAGCCCTTCCATAATCACAGGCACATGTAAATGCAGAAACCCAAAAAAGCGCTGCTCTTCACGATTTCCCCTCAACAATAACGCGACATTAAGGTAAGAGCTTACAGCCCTAGCAGCTTCCTCCTGCAGGTGAAGGCCTGAAAAGAAAAGGCCGCCATGAAAAAGAGACAAGTCTCCTGCTTGTATAAGGCCAAGCGTCGCATTGAAATAAGAGTTTCCCGTAAGTGCAGCCAGCCTGGCCCTTTCAAGCTGATACCGCTCATACATTGCGCCCCTATGGGTAAACCCACTCATCATAAGGGTGACATATCCTCGCAGGCCTGCGAGCAATCCAGGCCCGATCTTCGCCACCAGGCCAGTCTCATTGAAGCCTGCGGCTACAGCATTAGCGATTGTGCTATTCAGGTCTTCCTCTGTTTGGCTTAACCCAGTCATAATGCCCACTCAATGCAGTGGATTTAAAGCTAATTTAAATAAGTTATACATATAGAAAAATTATTTTCAGCATGCCCTGCAGCTTTTCTTTACGGCATCAACAACCTTGCCAGCAACTTCTTCCGGAGTGGTTTTTGTCGTGTCAATCACCAGGTCGTACTGCTTGGTGTCGTAAGGGTTGAGGCCATAGTAATTCTTGTACCTGAGCTCCTCGGATTTTTTCCTCTTTTTTATCGCTGCCAGTGTTGCTGCTAAAGATGTGCTTTCCTTTTCTACTTTCCTGCCTTCGGCTTTGTTCTTGACGTCGCTGTGTATCCTCTTTGCAGCCTCTTTGTCCCCAACAATGAGAAATAACTTGAGAGAGAAGGGTATGAAGTGAAATGCAAGCCTTGAGTCCATGACAAAATCGTCCTCGCCCTTCCCCAACTCAGAAGTCCTGCGGTCAAGCTCCTCATCTATGGAGCGGTCTTTCTCAGCCAGCTTGCTTATCTCCAGCAGCGACAAACCGCGCCGGGCAGCTATTTCCCTCATGAAGTCGCCTGCCGAGTAGTGCTTAAAGCCGAGCTTTGCCGCAACAAGCTTTGCTACTGTGCTCTTGCCCGAGCCCGGAACGCCTGAGATGGTGATTATCATGTCCAATAATGGCTTCATCTCTATTTTTAAAACTATTGCAGAAGCAGAAAAAAGAGGGGCGCCGCGGGCACTGGTTTAACCCTTCTCCATCAGCATCTCAACAATCTTGGCATAGGCCGGCCTTGTTATGAACACGCCGACAGACATGCCGATGATTGTTGTTAAGGCGAACCCGCGAAGCATTCCGGCGCCTACTGCGAATAGTGGAAGCATTGCGACCAGCAGGGTGAAGTATGCCCCGAATATGACTGCAAATGCTGACTTCAGCTTTTCTTTCCAGGAGAAGATTCTCCTCTGCTCGCCCTTCAGGGCTTCATCTGTGATGATTATCTGGTCGTTGACGCCTGTTCCGACAGCGGCAATTATTCCGGCAATGGCTGCAAGGTCAATGGTCCAGCTCAAAAACGGAAGGAGCGAGGCAAAGCCGAGCATTATGAAAATCTCAAGCAGGCTTGTAAGCAGTATTGGTATGGCAATCTGGAGCTTCCTGTAGGCAATTGCGAGTGTCAGGGCAACGAAAAGCATTGCAACAAGCCCGACTTTCAGGGCATTCCTGAGGAACTGCTCGCCAAGGATTGGTGAGATTGAGTCTGTCCTGACAATCTCCAGCTTTACAGGCAGTGAGCCTGTTATGAGGATAGTCTGGAGCCTTTTCATGTTGTTTATGGAAGAGCTTGTTGCTTCCTTCCTGCCAGGGCCGTTTCCGCTGCCAGATATCTTAATGCCAGTAACAGGGTTGCCTTTCAGCTCCTTGCCAATCTGCAGCTCATCAACAAGCTCGTCATCAAGGTAAAGCTGCAATGGCTGGCTTAGGTAATCATTAACTACAGCCAGTTTCTGAGTTGCCTTTGCCTGCTTTTCAGCAGCTTCCTGGCTGAGCGTGATTGTAAAGTAGAACCTGCAAAGCCAGTCAGAAGCAGAGCTTTGGGAACAGCCGCCAGACTGAAAGTCTATGCCTGAACAGGTTGCGCTCCTGCACACGTCTGTTACTTCATTTCCTGTAAAGACGGTTTCATTGGCTATCTTTGCTTCAAACTTGCCCTGCTTGGCTATGAGCTGCCTTACCTCTCCCTCGCTGGCTCCTGCCACTTCAACGATTATGAACTGGTTTCCTGCCAAATCAGAAGCATCCCTGACCACAACATCGCTTAGCCCGAAAAGGTTTAGCCTTTTGTTCATGTTGGCCAGCAACAGTTCCATGTCTTCCTTTGGCAGTTTGGTTTCGGGCTTGAGCATGACCCTTGTTCCTCCTTGAAGGTCAAGGCCAAGGCGCAGGTTGCTCTTTGGCACATTGGAAACTTTCAGGCCGATGTCTGCAATGCCTACTATCTCCCCGATTGTCTTGTTTGCAAGGATTTTTTTTGTTTCATTCGTTGTTGCATTGACTACAACCGTTTTTTCTTCAAGCTCCGGAAGGGCTCTCATCTCAATCTCAGGCTTCACAGCAACCCTGTAGAAATCCCTGTTGGTTTCGATGAGAAGCGTCTGGTTTATTTCCAGGCTCAGGACAGCAGAAGCATAGTCTGTTATTGTTCTTACCTTGTTGCCGTCAATGGCTGTTATCCTTTCCTTGGCTGCCAAAGCAGTGCCTTCTGAGCTTCTTATGCCTGCGTCGTAGGCAGCGCTGCCTTTTTCAACAGCCCTTACGACCACCCCTTCCCTTCCAAGGGATAATGGAAGGCCTGTTGAGTATAGTGCTATGATGAATGCAACCATTACGACAATTACCCTCGGGTTTGTCAGCGCCCTTCTCAGCTTGCCCTTGGCCATTCTCTACACCATGCCCCGCTTTTCAAGATACCACCTTAGCAGGCCTGCGTTTGTGAGCCAGGTATGGATTATGTCAAAAACCATGCCCCAGCTCAGGATGAACATCATCTGCTTTATGGTTTCGGACTGGGCAAAAAAGTAGCCTGCGACAACAGCTGCGAATGCGGTAAGGCTCATCATAACTCCTGTTTTGACAGCAGACCTTATTCTGTCTGCCAGCTTAAGCTCCCTGCCTTTGAGAGCCCGGACTGTGAGCAGTATGTCTGTGTCAACAGAGTAGCCGATGAGCATGAGGAAAGCCGCAAGGCCGGCTGCCGAAACATGCATCCCGCTTATCGAGACAACAGCCAGTACGCAAATGATGTCAACGAACGCTGTCCACACCACAAAAAGCCCTGGAAGCCAGACCCATTTCCCTGCCAAGAACTTGAAATAAACAAAAACAGCAGCTGCCATGAAAGCAAAGGCTATGAGCACGCTTTTTATCATCTGCCCGAAGAAGCTTTGGCCGAGGGATGAGCCGATTCTCTGGACAGAAAAATCCTCCTTTGCGATGCCCAGCCTGCTGCTGAGAAAGCCAAGCAACCCATCAATCTCTGTTTCGGACTGCATGCCCGCCTCAACTACAACCCCGACGCTTTTTCCCAGCTGCGAAAGTTTCCTCACGCTCACGTCAGAATCAGGAAACCTCTGGGAAAGCTCACTTTCAAGGGCAATGTCATCGCTGAAGCCCGTAATGGCTGTAACGCTTACCCCGCCGCTCAGGGATATGTCTTTTTTGAAGAAGCTGCCTGTCTGGGCGTAGGATGCCAGCAGGACAACAACTGCTGCTATTATTACAACAGCGGGGATTATCAGAAGCTTCTTGTATTGGTTGTCGTAAATATTGGTTATGGCTCCCTTAAGCCCCAGGCCCGGTTTTTTCCCGTCGCTGCTGTTGTTTTGCTTCCTGGGCTGCTGTTGAGGATTGCTGTCTGGCTCCTGTGAATGCGCCTGTTCCTTCTGTTCCTCTGCCATCATCCTGCAGCACTCCCGAATCATTAATAAATGTTGCGAAAAAATGAGCTGTAAGGTTAGTGTCACCTGTGCAATAGCTTTAAAAAGACGTATAAAAACAAGGAAATGTATGCCTGAAGTAAAGGATATATTTACGGATTCTAAACTTGTGTTAAGGATTAAGGATAAACTTCCGAAGCTATTTCATATGGCCGAATTGGAAAGTGCGAGGGCTGGAAAGATTGGTATGGAAGTTGGTTCTCTAAGGGAAAGAATTATAGTGGCTTTGCTTATCTATAAGTTTGGTTCTTCTGTTGATACGAAGCTTCCAATTACTGAACCAGAAGCGGATGTTAAGTTAGATGGCAGAAAAATTTCTGTTAAGACAATTACAGGTGATGGTGGCGTAAAGGCAGTATGGACGGTAGACGCCGAAAGTGCTAAAAGATTTATTGATGGTTATACTCCACAATGTGACATTATTCTTGTTAAAATAAACTGGGGGTCTACCGAAGGCGGTTTTTACTTGATACCATTAAGCGTTCAGCAGGAAATTTTTAAGCGGCTTGGAAGAGGGGGTTATCTTAAAATGCCGAAAGCTGGAACAAATCCTCGCGGGGTTGAATTTTCACAGGACGCAATTAGGGCGATGACTGCTCACAGAGGCACGTTAAGAATACAGATTAATTGGAAAAAAGAAGCTTCTGAATATGACAATAATCTACTGTTAGCTTCTTTTGTTCTGTAACCTGCTTGATTCTTTCTTGCGCCAAGTTACAATACTCTTTGTTAAGCTCATATCCTTCATAGTTTCTTCCCGCTTTTATGGCTGCTATTGCGGTTTGTCCGCTTCCCATAAATGGGTCTAAAACTACGTCCCTTTCAAATGTATAAAGCTTAATTAATCTCAATGGAAGTTCAACGGGAAATGGGGCAGGATGACCTATTTTTCTCGCTGAAACTGCTGGAAAAGACCAAATGCTTTTAGTATATTCCAAAAATTCTTCTTTCTCAATGGTATCTGGTCTGCCATTTTTCGTTCTTGAAAATGTTCCTTTGGAAAAAATCAGTATGTATTC
>JACPBY010000015.1:0-20638 GCA_016180065.1 Candidatus Woesearchaeota archaeon
TTGCGCGCTTCGTCGGGGTACGTCGGTTAGTGGGCGCCGAAGGCGCCGCGCCGCAAAAAAACAGCGAGCCCGCTTGAAGGACTTCTAGGAAAAGGCACTGACATGGGAAACGGCTTGGTTGTTGTCAGGGCAGACCAAATTCCACCTGAGGCTTACCAAGCATTAACTCGCAAATAATTTTATATTCTTGCTTTCTTGACTGCTTTAACGTCCTGGCCAAAAGCCTGGGCTACACGCCCCTTTGCCAGAGCCGTAAACAAGCGGCCATGAAATACAGCTGCAACACCTCGGCTATGACTGTGAAGCGGCAGTGCAGTAAATGGCAAGAGGGCTACAAACGGGCGTGTGCTCCATGCCAACAACAACCATAACAACGGCCTCAATGGCAACAACAACATCAACAACAATGCGCGCTTCGTCGGAATAGGCCGGGCAAAAGCTGGGATAATTATCATGACTGGCGAACTTTGGAATGCGCTTTGCAGCTACGGAAACCTTGAACTGGCTTACAAAAAGGCAAGAAAGCACAAAACGCTTAAGCCATACATAATTGAGTTTGAGAAAAACCTGCGAGACAACCTGCTATTGCTAAGGACAGAACTGCTTCTGCACTTGTACAGACCACAACCACTGCAAACTTTCATTCTGAGGGAGCCAAAAACACGGGAAATAAGCAAGTCAGAATTCAGGGACAGAGTTGTGCACCATGCGTTGTGTAACGCCATTGAGCCGATATTTGAAAAGAGCTTCATTTATGACTCTTACGCAAACAGAAAGGGGAAAGGGACGCTGAAAGCGCTGGAAAGGTTTGAGCATTTCAGGAGTAAAGCAACAAGGAACAACACAAAGGCTGCATTTGCGCTGAAGGCAGACATAAGGCGCTATTTTGAGAATGTAAATCATGGAACGCTTTTGGAGATAATAAAAGATAGAATCTCTGATGAGCGCGTCATTTGGCTTATTAAAACGATACTAGCAAACTATGGAAAAAATAGCAAAGGCATGCCGCTCGGCAACCTTACCAGCCAGTTTTTTGCCAATGTTTACCTTAACAAACTCGACTGGTTTGTAAAGCAGCAGCTCAGGGCAAAATACTACATACGTTATGTTGACGATTTTGTTATCTTGCATTCATCTTCTGAAATTCTGGAGCACCACAAACTGAAGATTGAAGAGTTTTTATCCAAAAACCTTAAACTCAGGCTACACCCAGACAAGTCAAAAATAATTGCGGTTAACAGAGGCGTTGGCTTCCTTGGTTTCAGGGTGTTTAACCGCCACAAGCTGCTTGGGAAGAGCAACGTGGGAAAAACAAGGAGAAAACTTGTAACGCTTAAGGCAGAATTTGACAGCGGCAAGATAAGCTATGACAAAATTCACTCAAGCTTTGAAGGGTGGCTGGCTTATGCCAGGCATGGCAACACTTACAGGCTAAGAAAAAGAATTATAAAGAAATTTGAAGGCTTGTTCACAGACAGGATTGCTGCTGTTGAAATCAGCAGATGGCTGAAAAATGTCAGCTCAATCAGAAAACCTTAAATAATAGCCTGCCATTAGCCTGCTATCAGGTGATGTGAATGGTAACAATGACGGCGGATGTGACAGAAGGAGTGAAGAAAATGACTAAGAAGCTGGTAAAGGCAGGGCTTTACAAGTCACAGTCTGAAGTGGTAAGGGACGCGATAAGGCAGCTTGCATTCAAGTATGACATAAAAAACGCGCCTTCACTTGAAGAGGTTAGGAAGATAACGGCAAAAGCTGTGGAAAAGACTGGAAAAACACTGGCGCAGACAGTAAGGGAATTAAGGGATGAAGATTGAAATACACGGATACCTCGGCATTTGTCAAGCGCTACGGCAATGAAGAAAATGAAAAGGGCATAATAACAGTTTCTGAACTTATAGAAGCTGCAAGGAATGGGGAAGAAACACTGTTATCAAATTTCCTCATAATAGGCGAGTCTATATCTACTTTTGATAAGTGGGTAAGGCAAAAAGCAATAAGCCAGAACGAACTGGACAGGCTGATAAAGAAGTTTCTTGCTGACATTTCTGAGTTACATGAAAAAGGCACGCTGATATTGGAACCTGTTAGCTCTTCAACAATATTGTTTTGTCTTGAACTTATAACGAAACATCACATATCATTAAATGATGCGTTGCATCTTTACACGGCGCTAACCAACAGGGAAATGGTTGAATTATTTGTGTGTTCTGACGAAAACTTACTAAATGCTGCCAAAGCAGAAGGACTAAATGTTTTTAATCCTGAAGAGTTTTGATAAAAAATGGAAAAGCAGCTTGAAAGGCCTGAAATTGTGGAAATTGCCAGAGTCGTGGAAGAAGCAGAAGGCATAAAGACCATATTCATAAAAAAGGAAGTGGAGTCAAGACCCGGCCAATTCGTGATGGCGTGGATACCGAGATTGAACGAGAAGCCGCTCGCGGTGAGCTATATTGATAGTAGAAAGGGCGAAACAGGGATAACGGTTGCTGCCATCGGGGAGTTTTCCAAAAAGCTGTGCAGCATGAAGCCAGGAGAGAAGATAGGCATAAGAGGACCTTACGGCACAAGCTATCGCCTCGAAGGCAAGAGTGTTGTGATGGTTGGAGGGGGCTGCGGCTCAACATCGCTCACGCTGCTGGCAGAAGAGGCAAAACGGCAGGGGCTGAAAGTGAGGTTCATATTGGGAGCCAGAAGCAAGGACACGCTGATGGGCGCTGAACGGCTCAAGAAGATTCTGGGAAGCGAAAACGTGATTATAACAACGAATGACGGAAGCGCAGGGATGAAAGGATTTGTGACAGATGCGCTCAAGCAGCTGCTTACAAAAGAGAAAATAGACAAGATATTCTCGTGCGGGCCTGAAAAGATGCTGAAAGCGGTAATGGAAACCAGCAGGGCTGCAAAGGTGAAGGGCGAAATAAGCATGGAGCGGTACATGAAATGCGGCGGAATCGGCTTGTGCGGCCACTGCTGCGTTGACCCAACAGGCATAAGGCTGTGCATGGAAGGGCCGGTGATTGACTTTGAAACAGCAGCCAAGCTGACTGAGTTTGGGAGCTACTACCGGACAAAGTCAAGCAGGAAGGAGAAGATGTAGGGGAGCGGTTAGGCAAACACGGGCATCCTTATCGGGCCTGCAAGCCTGGGGAAACGGCTTCTGCCTTTGGAAGCAATTTTAATAAAACCCACTCCCTCAAGGTAGGCTATATCGCGGTGCACTGCCTCATAAGGCCTGCCAAGCGCCTTGGCAAGCTGATAGATGTTGCCATTCCAGTGCTCCAAAGCAAGCAACAACCTTATCCTTCCAGGGCTGAACACAGCAGAGAAGGTTTCTGGAGTGAATACAACAGTTTGAACAGCACGTTTGGGCTTTATCCTGCCCGAAATGACTCTTTCGATGTACTTGTTCTCTTCTTCCATGTGTTTCTTCATGTCCGGCACAATTTCAATTTTCACCATCATAATCACCCAGCAAAAGTTTCTTCTTTGTATTTTCTCCAACGGAGATTATACACTCTGCTGCCTCCGTAAAGTTCATCTCCCTGAATTCAACAAAATCGCTGCCGAACTTGTGGATGTGCGCACCGGTTTGTTTAGATTCGTGTGGATAATTGTCAATTCTAGCTACTTCAAGCCATTTGTTCTCATGGAACCAGAGATATTGCAGTGCAAAAATGAAACTTTCGGATGAAGCTTCGCCAGGCTCTACCCGATATCCGCGCTTTATCAGACGGGTATCCTGTGACAGCCACTTCTCGCTTCCAAAAACAATTTTCATCCAAATGACCCGCCATGACATATATGATTTGTTAAGTTATATATAAGCTTTTCTGCTTCTAACTGAGATTTTGGCATAAGTTGCTTAAATACTCTGCTCAGGCATCTGTCCTGTGTCCAATGGTTTCTCGACGACGAAAAGTTTCCGGAAATGTCCAGTGGTTCTTGCGAAAATTACGGAAAGTTTACGGCAACAAAACAATTTTAAAGTAACTGGCTATGCAAAATAGATTGTATGCTGCTTATCAAAAACTGCAAAGTCCCTGTTGGCAATGATTTTCTTGAGAGGAATGTTCTGGCTGGCGATGACGGCAGGGCAGCTGCGATTTTAACATGCCCGCACCATGCAACACAACAAACTTTTTAAATAAGCATACGCACCCAACTTTTTTTGATGACTGATAAATCTGGAGCTGCATTAAGAAAAGCCGGATCTTATTCTTCAGACAGCATTGTTTTTGGGAAAGAACCAGTTTGGGGGCTGAAAAATGATACCTAGAAACTACAGGGAGATGTTTGACGAGCTGAACAAGAAGAACGAAGAATTTGAGAAGATACTGGCAACAATGAAAGGGCCGGATGAACTAAGCACAAAAGACCTGGTAAGCATGGACGACCTCACTGAGAAGGACATTGAGCTTATCTTCAGGATGACCCTTCCATTCAAGGAGCTTTTCATAAAGAGGCCTGAAAAGAAGATACCCCTGCTGAAAGGCAAGTCGACAATCAATTTCTTTTTTGAGACAAGCACAAGAACCAGGGTAAGCTTCGAGCTGGCAGAAAAGCACCTGGGGGCGGATGCCCTAAACATAGGCAAGTCAGACACCACAATGGGAGAGAAGGGGGAAACGCTGAATGATGTTGCAAGGGTGCTCAACAGGATGTACGCTGACTGCATAATACTGAGGCACAGCAAGTCAGGAACGCCGCAGATGATTGCCAAGGAGGTAAAGGTGCCTGTGATAAACGCCGGAGACGGCTGGCACGAGCACCCGACGCAGGTTCTGGGCGACCTTTACACAATATACGAGAGGAAGGGCAAAATCAAAGGCGTTAACGTGCTTATCGTAGGCGACATACTCCACAGCAGGGTGGCAGGCTCGCTGCTAAGGGGCCTCAAAAAAATGGGCGCGAATGTTAAGGTAGCCGGACCATCTACACTGGTGCCCTACGGCGTTGAGGAATTGTTCGGAGCCAGGGTTTACCACAGAATAGAGGACGCGCTGCCAGGCACAGATGTCATCTATGCGCTCAGGATACAGGTGGAAAGGGCGGCTGCAGCATTTATACCAACCACGAGGGAATACTCAAAGATGTTTGCCATAAACCCCAAAAGGGTAGCAATGGCAAAGCCTGACGTCATAGTGATGCATCCCGGACCTGTAAACAGGGACCTTGACGTGAGGACAGAAGTGATAGAAGGGCCAAACTCTGCAATAGAAGAGCAGGTTACAAACTGCTTCTCGGTGAGGTTTGCGGTGATGACCCTGCTCGTGCTGGGAAAACCTGGGCAAGGCGGAAAACAGGAAAAACTTCTCCAGAGGTGGCAAGAATGAAACTGCTGATCAAGGGCGGAAGGGTCGTTGATCCTGCAAACAACATAGACAAAACAGCAGACGTGCTGGTAGAGAACGGCAAGATAGCCAAGGTTGCTGCAGCGATAAGCGAGAAAGCTGACCAAACAATAAACGCAACAGGGCTTGTTGTTGCACCCGGGCTGGTAGACATGCACACCCACCTCAGGGAGCCAGGAAGGGAAGACAAGGAAACGATAGCCACAGCAACCAGGGCTGCAGCCAGGGGGGGATTTACAACCATCCTGGGAATGCCTAACACAGACCCCATCCTGGACGACCAGACTGCCGTTGAGTTCGTGCTTTCAAGGGCAAAACGCGACGGCATAGTAAATGTATACACGACAGGCTCTGCAACAAAAGGCCAGCAGGGGAAGGAACTGGCTGACATGTGGGAGCTCAGGAATTCAGGCGCGGTTGCCGTGAGCGATGACGGCAGGACAATACCCTCAGCGAACGTAATGCAAAAAGTGCTGAAATATGCAAAAATGCTCGGACTGCCTTACCTGTCACATGCTGAAGAGCCAAGCATGACTGGGGCGATGCATGAAGGATTCGTCTCCACAGAACTCGGGCTTGAGGGCAGGCCGGCAGTGGCTGAAGACATAATAGTTGCGAGGGAGATAATACTTGCAGAGTATGAAGACGCCCAGATACACTTCTGCCACGGCTCAACAAAAGGAACAATGGAACTTGTTGCGGCAGCAAAGAAGAAAGGGCTGAAGGTATCTGTTGAGACCTGCCCGCACTACTTCAGCCTTACGGACGAAGCTGTCAGGGGCTACAACCAGAACGCAAAAATGAACCCGCCGCTGAGGTCGAAAGAGCACGTTGAGGCAGTTAAAAAGGCACTGAAGGAAGATGTTATAGATGTCATAGCGACGGACCACGCGCCCCACCTGCTGAACGAAAAATATGTGGAATTTGATGAAGCTGCGTCCGGGATAGTTGGGCTGGAGACTGCAGTGCCCCTTGTGATAAGCAACCTCGTCCACGCTGGTGTGCTAACTCTGCCGCAGGCAATAGCAAAAATGACCATAAACCCGGCAAAGATACTGAAAATACCAAAAGGAACCCTAAGCGTTGGGGCTGATGCTGATGTAACGATAATTGACCCCAACAAGGAGGAAGTTGTCAATTCCTCAGAGTTTGAAAGCAAGGGACGGAACACGCCGTTCAACGGCATGAAACTCAAAGGCATACCAGTAATGGCTATAGTTGCCGGAAAAGTCGTGATGAAGGACAGGAAGGTGACTGAGTAGCCATGGAACCATCCGTCCTTGTTGACGAAAAAAGGCTGCAGAAGGACTTTGACGCCCTAAGGGAACTAAGCAAAGACCCTGAAGGAGGGGTCACAAGGCTTGCATACACAGAAGCCGAGACAAAGGCGCACGGATATGTGGCTGCTGAAGCAAGGAAAATAGGGCTGACTGCAACAACCGACGCCATCGGAAACTTATACGTTAAACTGGGCGGAGGGCACGGCAGGACAATACGGATAGGCTCGCACCTTGACAGCGTGAACAATGGCGGGAACTATGACGGGGCTGTTGGAGTCCTAACCGGACTGGAAGCATTAAGATGCCTTGCCCAGGCAAAAGCACAGCTAAGATACCCTGTAGAGCTTGTTGCGTTCAGGGCAGAAGAATCAGCAAGGTTCAACAGGGGATGCATTGCAAGCGAGATTGCAACAGGCGGGCTGAAAATAAAGGAAGCAAAGGCTATAAGGGACAGTGACGGGGTGACGCTTTACGATGCAATCAAAAAATGCGGCTACAACCCGGACAAGCTTGAAGAAGCAAAATGGGACAAATCAGGGATAAAGCTTTTCATTGAGCCACACATAGAACAAGGCAGGGTGCTAGAGGCAAAAAAAGTGCCTGTGGGAATAGTTACAGGGATAGCCGCGCCTGTCAGACACATAGTCAACATAAAAGGGCGCACAGACCACTCTGGAGCGACTCCAATGAATATGAGACTTGACGCTGTGGCAGCGGCTGCTGAAATGATATTGGCTGCTGAAGCAACAGGAAAAGAAGCATTCAACGCTGGAAAGGCTACTGTTGCAACTGTCGGAATGGCCATTGTGCCGCAGGGTTCCATAAACAAGGTGGCTGGAAAAGCAGCATTATACCTCGACGTAAGAGACGCAAGCCTCACTGACAGGAACTACGCTGAAAAAACTGTGCTGCAAAGGTTCAAAGAGATTGCAAAAAGAAGAGGCGTAAATGTAACAACGGAAGAAACCCAAAGGTCAAAGCCTGCTGTAACTGGCAAAGAAGTAGCGGATGTTCTGCTTAGGGCATGCAAAAAGCTGAAAGCAGGGCAGATGCCAATCGTAAGCGGGGCAGCCCAGGACTCAATGCATATTTCAAACTACGGCATCCCAACAGGCATGATATTTGTGCCGAGCAGGAACGGGATAAGCCATGCTCCTGCTGAATTCACGGAAATGAAGCACATAGCAACGGCAGCTAAAATCGTGGTAACTGCAATAATGGATGCACAACAGGGGTGATTATCAGTGACAGACACAGATAACAAGATAGCTGAAGAAGTGGCAGAAGTGCTGCTCAAGTCCGGAGCCGTATTGCTAAGGCCAAAAGAACCATTCAGGTTCACTTCAGGAATACTCAGCCCAATATACTGCGACAACAGGCTGCTGCTGTCAAAGGTTGAGGAAAGAGAGAAGATAGTCAGCTGTTTCATCGAAAAGGCAACGGAGAAAAAGGTAGAGGCAGACATCATAGCCGGAATCGCCACTGCAAGCATATCGTGGGCTGCCCTGGTTGCGGGAAAGCTCAAGAAGCCAATGATTTACATACGGAAAGAGGCAAAGCAGCACGGCATGAAAAACCTCGTGGAAGGAAACCTTGAAAAGGGGAAAGACGTGCTCGTGGTGGAAGACCTCATAAGCACAGGAAGCACATCGCTGGGAGCAGTGGTGGCTGCCAGGGAAGCAGGAGGGGCAGTCAACAGGTGCCTTGCCATATTCACTTACGAGATGAGGGTTGCAACAGAAGGCTTCAAGCAGCTGAAATGCGAGCTCCTCACACTAAGCAATTTCACCACACTTGTAAGGGTCGCTGCACAAAAAGGCTACATAAAAAAGGATGACCTGGACGCCATGACAGAATGGAGCAAAGACCCTGCCACATGGGGCAGGAAGATGGGGCTTGAACAGTAAGCAGCCATTACTAAGACTCAACAGTCAAAAGCCACTTCCACAAAGGAACATACATGACTTTCACCCCTTCAACCGTTTCTTCACCTTCTTCGTCATCCGTTATTACAAGCAGGTTCGCACATTTCAGCTCTCTGCCAGCTTTTACCAAAGCGCGAAGCTCCCGTTCCCTGGCACCGCCATGTAAGGCTGCAATGTTGCCAAAGCAGCGCGGTAATATCTGTAATGCTGCTGCTCTTCGGTGCAATAGCGCTGCTTGACAGGACAGGGACATCAATAACAGGATTTGCAACAGTTGAGAAGACGTTCACGGCAACGCTTGACACAAAAATAACCGCAAACGCAGAAGTCCCAATCACGCTGGAAGCAGAGCACAGGAAAACTAGGGATGTTGAATGAGCAAAAACTTGAAGGCAGGGATAACTGAAATTGTTTTCCCGCCAAACTTCTGCTCAAACTCTTCTTCCGAAGAGATTACATAACCTGAATTAGCATTGAACCGCTTCATAAATGCCAACAAGCCTGAAAAATCGATTTTTCCATATTTAATTTCAACAGGCAATACTTCTGTGTTTGCCAAAATTACGTCAACTTCGTGCTGATAAGGGTCCCTCCAGAAGAATTCAGCTTTCAACTGATTGACTGCCAACCACTCAAACGTTTTGGAGTTGGATAGGCTGTCATTTCTAAATAAAAGCTCGGGGGAAATTATCGCCGGATAATATTTTTTCAATTTTCTTTCAGTCTTTCTCCTATTTCCTGAAAAATTGTACAGTTTTCTCAACAGGAATGATTTTTCCAGGTAATTTAAATAAGTTGAAACAGCCTGACGGGAAATCTTAAGCTCTTTCGCCAGGTCAGAAAGCTCTATAAGCTGGCCTGGCTCCTCCGAAAAAATATTAAGCAACGCCTCAACTATTGAGATGTCTCTGATCCCGAATAAAGTTGCCAAATCCCTGTAAATAACCTTTTCTATTATGCTCTCCTTAACATACTTTTTAATCACGTCCTTGTCTGTTATGCCTACCAGCTCAGGAAAGCCCAAGGAGAAAGCGAACTCCTGAAAAAGCCTGCTCAACTCTTTCCCGTAAAGCCCAACAGGTTCAAACTTCTCCCCTTTAAAGGCAAGAAACTCTGCAAACGTCAAAGGCTCAATCTTAAACTCAAAAAGCCGCCCTGCCAATGTTTCGCGAGATTTCATCCTAATAAACAAAGACTCTGAGCCAGAAATCACTATTTTGGCGGCGCCCTTAGACAAGTCATAAAGGCTCTTTATCTGGCTTTCCCAATCCGCCAATTTCTGTATTTCATCAAACAAAAGCAGGTATCTGCCGCTTTTGAAATCCTTCCCCATCAACCGCTCATATTCAGCTATGACCTGCCTTAATTCAACATCTTTAAACTCGTCAAATGAGAAATAAACAATATTTTGCGGCTCAAAACCCTGCCTGATAAAGTCTTCAACAAGTCTGAGCATCAAAGTGGTTTTCCCAACACGCCTAAGCCCGGTGAGCGCTATTATCTGAGGCAGAGGGAGAAACTTAGCCAGCTTTGAATAGATAAATCGTTCTTTGAACTCTGCCTTAAAGCTGCCTTTCCACCACACGTTAAAATCCAACAAAAAATCCCCAATCCTTGCCATTTTAACCTAACCCAAAATCTATTCTGCGTCATTAAGATTTAACTTAAAATATATAAATCTTTCTACGCTGTACGGGAAAACCGTCAACTTTATAAGCAACAGTACTAAAAAAAGCATTAATAAACTTACTAAAAATAGTACTAATTATAAGTTTGCTACTAAGAAAAAAAAGGTGTACAATAGTTGGCAAAAATTGTAAAAATTGCAGCTTTCAAAGAACAGTATAGAATAACCCTTCCTAAAGTCCTTGTCCAGATAAAAAACTGGAAGCCTGGCACAAAGCTGGCCATTACCCAACTTCCAGACGGCTCAATAAACCTGAAAGAAGCAGAAGAAACTATAGAAAATGAAAACCAAAGCAAGAAGCAAAAAGAGTAAGCCGGGCGCAGCACACCATTTCAGGACCGCATTTGCCAAAGCAGTTCCAATAGTTGCAGTGCTGCTGCTGCTCTTTGCAGCCCTTGCCGTGTTTGAAAGGATAGAACCGCGCATAACCGGCTTTGCAGTCAGGGACCAAGGCACTGGCGTGTTTTCACCAGCAGACAGGATAACTGAAGACGCTTTAAGGGTGGCAGAGGATGCGGTTATGGTAAAAATACCCAACGCAACGATAGGCAGGATTTAAGGCACTGATTCAATGGCTCCCTTGCTGTCCAGCAAAAGCAACGCAATAATGATAAAACCAAAAGGCACAGGAGATATAATGAAGGGAGACCTTGTAGCCTACCAATCCAATGAGGCAGGAGGGTTGGTGGTGCACAGGGTTATAGAGATTGGAAACGACGAGCAAGGATGGTTTGCAGTAACGAAAGGCGACAACGCTGCGGCTAATGACCCTGAAAAAGTCAGGTTCGGGCAAATAAAGCAGGTTGTAGTGGGAATTCTTTATTAAAACAGCAAAGTATTTATTTGAGACAGCGAAAAAGCATTTCAATGAAACTCAGGATAGGCGTCATGGGCTCGGGGCTCGAGAAAGGAGAGAACAACCTGCCAAAAAAGGCGCTCCAGCTGGCTTTCGACATAGGCAAGGAAATAGCAAGGCACAACTGCGTTCTGGTAAACGGGGCATGCTGGGGAATACCTTATGAGGCAAGCAAGGGGGCCAAAAGCGAAGACGGCTTTGTGCTTGGAGTTTCTCCAGCTGAAAACCTTCACGAGCATGTGCACAAGTACAGGTTCCCGACAAACGTCCACGACATGATAATTTACACGGGCTTCGGCTTCAAGGGAAGGAATGTTGTCAATGTGACGAACTGCGATGCAGTGGTGATAGTCGGAGGGCATGTCGGGACATTGAACGAGTTTACAATAGCTTATGATGAAGGAATGGTTGTGGGGGTAATGCAGGGCTCCGGCGGGATAGCTGACTTCATTGATGACATAATAAAGATAGCTGCAAAAAAAACAGGGGCAGCGCTGATTTATGACAAGGACCCCCACGAGCTCGTAAGAAAGGTCATAACAGAGGCTATGAAGCGGGAGAAAGGGACTGAGCAAATGGTCCTAAGAAAAGGCAACCACCACACCTGCAAATACTGCTAAACCTTTTGCCGGCAGCTGCCGACAATAGCTTTACCAAAAAGCGAGAATCATGGCAAGTTACACAGAACTTCTTGAAAAGACAGCTGAAAGGAACGGCAGCATATCATGTTTCGGCATGGACCCTGCAATTGAAAAGATACCTGTTAAAGGGAGCAATAATTGCGAAAGGATAGCCAAATTCTACTCTGAAATACTGGCTGCTGTCGCTGACAAGATAGCTGCAGTAAAGCCCAACTATGCATTCTTCGCGCAGTATGGCCTTGATGGGCTAAGGGCGATGGAGGCCGTAATTGCGGCTGCCAAGAAGAAAAAGCTGCCAGTAATACTTGACGCCAAAAGAGGAGATATAGGAAAAAGCAGCGAGGCATACTCAAAAGAGGTGTTTGGAATATGGAAGGCAGACGCTGTAACCGTAAGCCCTTACATGGGAATGGACAGCGTTGCGCCTTTCATACAATGGTGCGGCAAAGGCAAGGGGGTTTATGTGCTTGTGAGAACATCCAACCCCGGAGCGGCTGATTTGCAGCAGCTGCAGCTAAAAAACGGGAAAGACGTATTCATGGAAACAGCCGCGAAGGTCGCTGAGTGGCACAAAGACGGAGTCGGGGCTGTTGTTGGGGCAACAAACACTACCGAGCTGGAAAGAATAGCAAAATTCTTCGCTGCTTCCGGCAAAAGGATGCCGCTGCTGATACCAGGGGTTGGAAGCCAGGGAGGGAGCGCAAAAGATGTTGCAGCGGTTTTGAGGAAAATTTACGGCAACACCATGATGCACCGGATAAACAGCAGCTCAGCAATAAGCTACGCATACGAGAAAACAGGAAGCAGTGACTATGTTGGGGCTGCGGAGAAGGCAGTGGACGGCCTTAACTCAGAGATAGGCCTGTGAAATGCCAATTCTTTACCTGTTTGACATTGATGGAACCATGGTTGACATGACACCGGCGCATGTTAAGGCTTACAAAGAAGCTTACCGGAAAGTTCTGAAACTCGATATTGCTGAGAACGCACTTGTCCAGCAGTTCGGGCAGGTTGAGATGGAAATACACAAGGCTGTTTTTCGGCATTACAGGATAAAGGGCTTGGCAAAGGCAAAGCAGATAGTAAACAGCTACACTACAGACATTGCGAGAGCACTCAAAAGAGCCCACATTGTGATGAAAGCCATAAGGGCTGCAAAGCGGCGAGGGATAAAATTCGAAAAGACTGTTGTCATAGGGGATGCGCCCTTTGATGTTCATGCCGCAAGGAAGAATAATGCTGTTGCGGTTGCCGTTGCGACAGGCCGATACAGCCTTGAGGAACTTAAAAGCGAAAAGCCTGACCTCGCCCTAAGAAGCCTGAAAGGCTACAAGGCAGTCACGAAAGGATAAGAAAGGTAAAAGCTTATAAACAGATAAAATAACCTAAATAAAGATTATAATAACCTAAATAATGAATAAAATGCTTAAAGAACTTTTGAGCAGGAACAGGAACGCCAGAAGGGTGTTTGGGAGGAAAGAGATAGAGATAGCTGTAAAGCAGCTTGAAGGCAGGGCACTAACGCAGTCAGAGAGGAATAGGCTGAGCAGGGACATAAGGCCAAAGCTGGAATTCATAAGGGAAGCAAGCAGGTTTGAAGACGAATTCAGGCTTGAAAAGAGCCAGGAGAACAAAGGGATAATCAAAAAAGCGGTGGGCGCAATACTGCAGGATGAACTTGGCACCGATGTAACCGCCATACTGCTCTTCGGCTCTTTCGCGGACAGCTCCATCACGCCAAGGTCGGACATTGACATATGCGCGGTTTTCAGGAGGGAGATTTCCTTAAAGGAAGCAACGCGGTTCAGGATAAGGGTTTCAGGGCAGCTTCCGGACAAGGCGGATGTGCAGGTTTTCAACACCCTTCCACAGAAGATAAAACGCGGGATTGCAAAAAACCATAAAATCCTATACAAGACAGGCAGCTATGACAATATTGGCTTCTCTACAAGATACTTAAAAGACGAATGCTACTTTATACGGCTAAAGGAGGTATTCGGGGCAGAGGCATGACACGGCTAACGGACAAAATAAGCGAGCTTGAAAAATTCCTGAAAGAGCTTAGGCGGATAGCTCCGCAAAGCCTTGAGGAATACAGCGCAGACATAGAAAAGAAAGCGGCATGCGAAAGGTATGTTGAAAAGATTGTTGAAGCCATAACAGACATTGCGTTTTTTACGATAAAGGACAGAAGGCTTAAGATGCCTGAAAGCGACATTGACGCATTTAACATTCTTCTTGAGAACAAAATAATCAGTGAAGAACTGACAGCCATGCTGAAGAATGCAAAGGGCATGCGAAACATAATCGCACATCAGTACGGCGCTATTGATGACGAAACAGTTTTTGAGGCTGTCACGAAAGAACTGCAAAGGGACGCAAAAGAGCTTGTAAATGCGGTAAAAGGATGAAAATCGGCGTAATCTCAGATAGCCACGACCAAAGAGAGAGGATTCTCCAGGCGATTGAGATTTTCAATAAGGAAGAGGTTGAGCTGGTTGCGCACTGCGGGGATTGGGTATCGCCTTTTTCCGCTGCAAGATTCTCTACGCTGAAATGCAGGATTATGGGGGTCTTTGGCAACAACGACGGAGACAGGAAGCTGCACAGGGAGAAGAATGGCGGCTTCATTGAATACCATGATAATGAAATGGAGCTTGCTGCTGATGGAAGGAGAATTTTCGTAACGCATGGGCATCTCCAGCAGCAGCTTAAGATAGCGCTGAAATCCGGGAAATACGATGCGGTCTTTTCGGGGCACACGCACGTTGCGCACATCAAAAGCGTTGGGAAGACGCTGTGGCTGAATCCAGGAACGCTAGTTGATGAAACAAGCGATGATGTGAAGGGGATGAGCATAGCTGTCTACGACACTGAAAGAAATACTGCAAGAATAATACAAACCACCTGATTTCTTGATTTAACACTAACAAGTGGTTACTAATGCAAAGGTTTTTATGCGGCAAAGCCATACCTGAAAGGCATGCGAAAGCCCGAAAATCATTCTGTGGCAACCGCTGCCGTTATGTTTGGAGCTGTGGTGCTCAGTTACGTCCTTGGGGTAAGCACTGCAAGCCTGTGGAAGGGCAACGAAGCGCAGCCAGCCAATACAGCCACATCATCCCAGAACCGGCAGAGAACAGGCCAACAGCCACCTCCAAGCCCTGAAAGCATTTCCGGCACGGCAACACCAACGCAAATCCCGACGCTGACTCCAACTCCTGCAACAGGGCGATGGCCGGAGCTTTCAGAAACACCTGATGATGGGGAAATGAAGCTTTCCTTCATTCCAACCCCCACACCTAGACTTACGCCAACGCCTGCCTCCGGAAAGGGCGCCCAAGCTGCTGCAACACCAACGCCTACTGCTGTGCCAAGCGCTGTAACCGGCATTGAGAAATATGGCGCAATCAGCATAGCTGTTCGCGAGGACAACCCGCTGAAAGAGGCTTATGTGGGGCTGGAGATGAGGCTTACTGCAGCAGACAACGTGAGGCACTTTGTGGATGTTACGCTTTTCAGGGAAGGAAAAGAAATTAACAGGATAGGGACAAGCGTGTTCCCAAACGACTCAATCATGGTTGCAGTGGAAGGGCTGCCTGCAGGCAAGTACAGAATCAATGTTCTTGAAAAGGACGGCGTTGTGGGAAAAGGCAAGAGCATAGCAGATGTAACGCTGAGCATCAATGACCTGCCTGTTGCCGGCAAACCATCTTACAAACAGCTGCTTGAAGGGCTGGCAGAGCGCGATGTAACGCTATTGTATTTCAAAGATAAAAAAGGCGCAATCATCTCGGAAGTCTGGTACGGCAGGAGCATTTTACGCCTGCACTAGCCCTCAACAAGGGCGAGGTAATGAACTTTGTGCCTCTTCCTCAGCTCACGGCAGGCTGAAGAAGTGATGAAGATTGCAAATATGCCTGCGATGCCTGCCCTGGCCTGGGTGCAGATGCTCAGAAGGGCGTCAAAGGTTGTCCCTGCCCTTATCACGTCATCAACAATAAGGACATTGTCATTCTTTTTCAGCAGCGACTTGGGAAGGTAGAACGGGGCTGCTATGGGCTTTGCTGCCGTGCCTTTCGAAACATAATGGTCTGAAAAGGCAATTTCCTGTGTCCGCTTTGCATATATGCACTTTGCGCCAAGGAGATTGGCGATTGCGGCAGCCAACGGGACGCCATCGACAGCAGCAGTAAGGACAGCATCAACCTTGCCGGCGGCCATGATGGCTGCGAAGGCTTTCAGAGCATGAAAGGCTATCACGTTCAGAAGAAATGGCTGGGAAAGAATATCAGCAGTGACTATGAACCCGGAATTGCTGTTCTTTGCAGCCTCAAGCAGCTTTGAAAGGTAATTCTTTATGAAAAGAGACACAATCTTATCAGCCCTGCCAGCCTTTGGCAGGACATAGCCGTGAATATACCTGTTCAGGACGCCTGCTGGAAGCGAGAGCTCCTTGGACAATGTCCGGAATGTCTTCTGCTGCTTCATTGCCTTCAGGCAGTCAACTGCAAGAACCTTCAGCTTGGCCTCTTCAAGGGCTGTGAGTTTCTGAAGCTTTGGCTGCAAAGATGTGTGCATGTTGCAGGACTGTGTCCAAAACCTATTTAAATGTTTGCCGGTTTGCACACGGAGTGATATGAATGAACGCAGTTGTTGTGGGAGCATACTGGGGGGATGAGGGCAAGGGCAAGATAGTTGACCTGCTAGCCGCTGATTCTGACTGGGTTGTGAGGTTCAACGGCGGGGATAATGCCGGGCACACGATTGTGGCAAACGGCAAGGAAGTTGTGCTGCATGTTGTGCCAGCCGGAATCGTGCAGGGAAAGAATGTCGCCATAGGGCCTGACATTTTCTTCAACCCCAAAACTTTCTTTTCCGATTGCGAGGCGGTCACAAAGGCAGGGTTCAGGCTGAAAGGCAGGATGCTGATTGATGAAAGAGCGCATGTCATAATGCCATACCACATTGCGCTCGATGCAGGAGGAGAGGCAAGCGGGAAGCTCGGAACGACCAAAAGGGGCATCGGGCCGGCAGCCAAGGACAAGGCATCAAGGACGGAAGACATAACTATTCACGACATGGCCGGAAGCGTCTTTAAGGAAAGGCTGAGAGCTGTTGCTGCGGCAAAGGCAAACGAGCTGATTACAGCAAAGATTGTGGAAAAAGCCTCTGACCTGAACAGGTACGCGGATGCTGTTTACGCAGAGTATTCTGCGTATGCAGGAAGGCTGAAGCAATATATTGGCAGCTGCGCCTACACGCTCAATGAGGAGCTTGCAAAAGGCAGGACGATGCTGCTGGAAGGCGCACAGGCAACGCTCCTTGACATCGTCCATGGAACAAGGCCTCATGTAACCTCATCAAACTGCACAGCAGGAGGGGCAGCCGCGAATCTGGGAGTTGATTTGAGAAAGTTCAAAGTTGTTGCAATAGCAAAAGCATACCCGACCAGAGTTGGCGAGGGCGAGTTCCCAACAGAGCTTGGCAGCTACGAGGAAGCGAAAAAAGAGAAAAAAGGGGAACAACTGACCGCGGCTGAAAAGAAAAAGGCAGTTGATGGGGATTTGAAGCTTCTTGGAAAGTGGATAAGGCAGGACGGCAAGGAGTTCGGCGCAACAACGGGAAGGCCAAGAAGGACAGGCTTCCCTGATTTTGTTGCACTCAGGTATTCTGCAATGATAAACAGCGTTGACGAATGGGCAATAACCAAAATTGACGTTTTGTCTGGCAAGCCGTTCAAGGCTGCTGTTGCCTATGAAAAGGAAGGCAAAAAAACAACGAGGTTCCCCTTCAGGCTTGAAGGATGGAAGCCGGTTTACGGCAGCAAGGAATATTTCTGGCAGCAAATGAGCGAGGGCGAAAAGCTCGCTGCTGTCAAAAACGGCTATGATGCACTGCCTGAAGGGATGAAGGAATACATAAAAGACCTCGTTGCGGCAACCAATACGCCTGCCTCAATGGTTTCAATAGGGCCGGAAAGGGAAATGACGGTTGTGAAAGACGTCCTGAAAAGGACAAAGGAGTATTGACATGACAACAGCAAATGATAAAGTGATGGTAAAAAACGCGCTTATCAGCTGCCATGACAAGACAGGGCTGAAGTACTTTGCAGCAGAACTGGTAAAAATAAATCCCGGCATCAGGATTTACTGCAGCAGTGGGACTTACAAGGAACTGCAGAAAGTGGCAGCCGCAAACATAATGGAGATTTCTGAATACACCGGAGTAGGGGAAATGCCTTCAGGACTGGTAAAGACGCTGCACCCGAAGATACATTCAGGGATACTGGCAAGCCTGGATGACGCTGAACAGAAAAAGTACCTTGAATCGATAAACGCTGTTGCATTTGACCTTGTTGCTGTGAACCTGTACCCGTTTGCAACAGCCTCGGAAGCTGGAAGCATAGAAAAGGCAAGGACGAATGTCGATATAGGCGGGGTGAGCCTGATAGAGGCATCCGCGAAGAACTTCCTGAGAGTGGCTGTTGTCGTGAGCCCTGTTGACTACGAAAAGCTGCTGGAAGAGATGAGGAAAAACAGGGGCAGCAGCATTGAAACGCGGATACTGCTCGCAAAAACAGCAATGGACTACCTCAGCGCTTACCTGAATAACATAAGCAGGTATTACGACAGGCTGACTGCAGCAGCAGTAAAAAAAGAATACGGAATTGAGTAAAATGAACGACAAAAAGAAGCCAGGCAGCATGTATACGGAAGCGCTGGCTGAGAGCTTCCCTTCGGAGATGAGCATAATGCTTGGCAAAACAACCCTGAGATACAGGAAAAAGCAGTGGGCAGTTGAGGGGAAGAGCACCGGGCTGAGGTACGGCGACAATCCCGGGCAGGAAGCAGCGCTGTATGAGCTGGCAGAGGGAAAGCCTGAGCTTGGCAAATGCGGATACATAAGCCCGGAAGATGCAATAATAAGCAACCTCAATGAAACGGACATTGTTGAAACAGGCAAAACGATTGGAAAAAGCAACCTGACTGACCTGGATGCTGCAATAAACATACTGAAATACTTTGACGAGCCAACCGCCATGGTCATGAAGCACAACAACCCAAGCGGAGCAGCAAGCAGGAACAGCATCAAAGAGGCTTATGTGGCTGCCAACATGACGGACAGGATTGCGGCTTTTGGCGGGGTTGTTGTTGTAAACAGGGCAGTTGGCAAGGCAACGGCAGAAGAGATAAGCAAGAACTATGTGGAAGTTGTAGCTGCACCGGAGTTTGAAAAGGAAGCAAAGGACATACTCATGCAGAAGAAAAATATGCGGCTGATTACAATGCCAAAGCTTGCGAGGCTTAAGGATTACAGGGAAAAAAGATACATTGAACTTAAGGCGCTGATGGACGGCGGCATCATACTGCAGCAGTCAGCGGATAATGAGCTGGAAAAAGAGGAGATTACGGCTGCAGAAGCAGAATACCAAGGCAGAGCATACCGGATAATGAGGCAGCCAACAGGAGAGGAGATTGAAGACATGCTGTTCGCATGGAAAATTGTGCAGGGAGTGATTTCAAACTCGATGGTGTTCGTGAAGGGCAAGACAACAGTAGCCATAGGGACGGGAGAGCAGGACAGGGTTGGGGCAACAGAACTTGCCATTGTGAAAGCTTACAAGAAAGCGGCAGACAGGCTGTGCTTTGAGCGCTACGGGATTGCATTATGGCAGCTTCAGGACAAGAAGAAACTGGCTGAAATTGAGAAAGATGTTGCTGCAACAAACGCAGGGCTGAAAGGCTCAGTCCTTGCCTCAGACGGCTTCCTGCCGTTCAGGGACACAATAGATGTTGCTGCAAAGCAGGGCGTTGCAGCCATAATACAGCCAGGCGGCAGCACAAGGGATTACCAGAGCATAGAAGCCTGCAACGAACACGGCATGACAATGGTGTTCACAGGAAAAAGGGTATTCAGGCACTAGAGCTTTCTGATTTCATCCAAGATTGAAGCATAAAACTCAGTAGAGCACCGCCAGCCAAGCTCAACCATCTTATCAACATAAGATTTAATGTCACTCTGCTGAATGAGCTTTTTCCTGAAGAGAAGGAACAGCATAAAAACAGAACCGTGAAATTTTATGCTATGCAATTCAGCAATCATCCTTGAAAGCGTTTCATCAATAACTGCAACAGCGCTTAATTCCCGGGCAATAGCTAAGGTTTCTGAATCGGCATAGCTAAGGGCGGGAATCTTTAGCAGAGAGCCAAGAAAAGCCTCATCGCTTGCACGAGCCATCTTGAATAAGCCATCAGCCACCAGCTTTTCAACAAACAATGCATCTTCTTTCCCTCTTTTTTTCCCTTCGGACACAACCTCATTATATACCGAGGCGGGAATAATTAATTCTCCCGCAGGGATAAGCTTCTCAA
Source organism: Candidatus Woesearchaeota archaeon (assembly GCA_016180065.1). Lineage (GTDB taxonomy): Archaea > Nanobdellota > Nanobdellia > Woesearchaeales > UBA10216 > UBA10216. Next base: position 20,122 of record JACPBY010000015.1, read on the forward strand.
GAATCTTAAGCTTTGCAAAATACAGCAACACAGTAGAATCAAGGATAAATTTCACAGCTGTTTCAACTCTTTTGCTAACTCCTCAGGCTTTGCCTTCACCCACACAAACTGGGACTCCTTAACCTTTTCAGCAAAATCCCACACGCCCATTCCTGCCATTTTCGCAGCCTTGGAAAAGGTAACCTTACCCTCACCAAACATGCGCAAAGCAGTTTCCTCCTTCCACTTTTTCAAGCCTGAAGAAAGGAGCTTCCTGACTGCTATGGAGCGGTCTACCTCCTCGCTCTCAACAAACTCCCTAAGCTCTGTCTCCAAGTCTTCAGGAATCCTTGCTGATATTGTCACTTCAGGCATTTGCATCAATCACTCCACGTTTGCATACAAACACGATAAATGTATGCATATTTAAATGTTTTGTTGTTCCAATGTTGTCAATTTAAGTGGGAATGCAGGTCGTGGTCTTGCAGACTTCTTCAATGGGCGCTTACCCCGCCCCTCTGGGGCGATATGATTTCCC
>JACPBY010000015.1:20653-29669 GCA_016180065.1 Candidatus Woesearchaeota archaeon
CTTTGCCAGCCTCCCCTACGGTAAGCGAGGGGAGGACTGGCAAACCGCAGCGATAGCAGCGGCACGACCGGCTTCCGGCACACAAAACTTGACTTCATCTGTTATTGGAAACATTTAAAACTCTGGCAGAAGAAAGGTGGAACTGCTAAAAGAGCAAAAATAGCTGTTGCACAGTCATGTGCAAAACGTATATAAATCAATGCAGATTTGCACTTTCTTCAGGAAAGGCTTATTGCGCGTTTTGGCAACAATAACAATATAAATAGCCGCCCTGCCGCTGGAATAAGGTTAAGTGGGGCAACTAAAATGTGCGGAATATTCGCTGTCATTGGCGCGGAAAACGCAGCAGCGGAGCTCTATGTCGGCATGGTGCACCTGCAGCACCGCGGGCAGGACGCTGCAGGGATGATAACATTTGACTTCAATGACGCTGAGAACGGCATCAATATAAGCAAGGACATAGGGCTTGTTTCTGACATTTTTGATGAAACGGCGCTGCACACGGCCGGCGGGCAGATGGGCATAGGCCATACGCGCTATCCCACTGTCGGCGTTGGCGACACAAAAGAAGTTCAGCCATTCTTCAACCGCTACCCTGACGGGATAGGGCTTGCATTCAACGGGAACATTGTCAATTACCCCCTACTCAAGGAAAAGCTGAGGAAAGAACGAGTATACCTGAGCTCCAACTCTGATGCTGAGGTGCTGCTGCAGATTTTTGGCGACAGCTACGGCAAGGCAAAAGGCGATGGAGCAGAGGCTGTTTTCAATGCTGCAAAGGACGTGCACAAGGAAGTCATCGGAGGATATTCTGTAGTTATCTTAATTGCCAGCAAAGGCGTTGCCGCATTCAGGGACCCAAACGGCATAAGGCCGCTGGTCATGGGAGAGAAAAGAATAAACGGCAACGGCAGGAAAAGCTACGCCTTTGCATCAGAAAGCATAGCGCTGACAATACAAGGCTATGAAAGCATAAGGGATCTCAAGCCGGGAGAGGCTGTCTTCATAGGCAAAGACCTGAAAGCGCACAGCAAAGTGCTCACAACAGGGAAACCGGCACCGTGCGTGTTTGAATATGTCTACTTCTCAACCGTAGAGTCCGTCTATGAGGGAAGGCCGATATATGATGTCAGGAAAAGGCTTGGAGAAGAGCTGGCTGCAAAGGTGAAAAAGCGCTGGCCGGACATGCAGATTGACGTCGTAATACCCGTTCCGGACACAAGCAGGGCTGCTGCAAACTCACTTGCAAAGGCGCTTGGGGTGCCATATGAAGAAGGGCTGATAAAAAACAGGTACATAGGCAGGACATTCATCATGCCTGTCCAGAAAATAAGGGAGAACGCCATGAAGCTAAAGCTGAAGCCAATTGAATCAGTCATCAAAGGCAAAAACATAATGGTTGTCGATGACAGCATAGTCAGGGGAACAACCTCAAAAAGGATAGTTGAGCTTCTCAGGGAATCAGGAGCAAAGACAGTATGCTTCCTGTCAACATTCCCACCAATAAGGAATCCCTGCTACTACGGCATAGACTTCCAGAGAAAGGAAGAGCTCATCGCGCATGGCAAAACAATAGAAGAAGTGGAGAAAGAGCTGGGAGCGGACAGGCTGGTCTATATGGATATTGAGGGGCTCCAGAAGGCTGTTGGCACAGACCAGCTTTGCACGGCATGCGTTACCGGCGAGTACCCAACAACCACCGAACACGCCAAGGAGCTTGAGAGCCTCAGGAAGAAGCACATAGCGCAGATAACAAATAAGTGCTAAAAATTCCGCATCGGCGGAATTTTTGGGTTTTGCACGTCACGAACGACCGCCAACAGGATTGGGGGATGCGGCAAGTGGGAAAGACCAAAGTGCTACTCGTAGGAAGCGGGGCAAGGGAGCATGCCATAGCCGATGCACTGATTGCAGGAGGGGCAGAGGTTTATGCGTACATGCAGCTGCTAAACCCGGGAATAAAGAAAATAGCGAAGAAATACGATGTTGGGAAAGCAGGTGATGTTGCCTCTGCAGTAAAGTTTGCATGTGAAAATTCTGCTGAAATTGCGGTGATAGGGCCTGAAACGCCTCTTGCCGCGGGGATTGTTGACGAGCTTAAGAAAGCAGGCGTTGAATGCGTTGGACCGGAAAAGCTGCATGCACAGCTTGAGACAAGCAAAAGCTTTACCCGAAACCTGGTAAAAAAATACGGGATAGAGGGAGGGATAAAATTCCGCATATTCACCAAAGGCAATGCCACAGAGGCGAAGCAGTTCATAAAGGAGCTTTGCTCTGCAGGGGGGTGCGTCGTGAAGCCGGACGGCTTAACAGGCGGGAAAGGAGTAAAGCTCACAGGCGAGCACCTCAGAAACGAAGATGAAGTGTTTGCCTACTGCAAGGATGTTCTTGAAGCCCACCCATCTGTTGTCATTGAAGAAAGGCTGGAAGGCGAGGAGTTCAGCCTCCAGACTCTAACAGATGGAAATGGCGGATTTTTGCACTTCCCTGTTGTGCAAGACCACAAGAGGGCGTTTGAAAATGATTGCGGCCCAAATACGGGAGGCATGGGCTCGTATTCTGACTCCAATTTCCTGCTGCCTTTTTTAGAAGCTGAAGACGTGGAAAAAGCCAAAACGATAACTGAAGCAGTTGCTGCCGCAATAAAAAAAGAGCTTGGTGCGCCTTACAGGGGGGTTATGTACGGCGGCTTCATGAAAACAAAAGCAGGCATAAAGCTGCTGGAATACAACGCAAGGTTTGGCGACCCGGAAACAATGAACATCATGCCGCTTCTCAGGACAAGCTTCCTGGAGATATGCAAGGCAACTGTTGAAAAGAGGCTGGCAAAACTGAAAGTGGAATTTGAAAGAAAAGCGACTGTCTGCAAGTACGTTGTGCCCGAAGGCTACCCTGACAATCCGGTTACGGGAAGGATTGTTGTGCCGGAAGGCGGAAAATCGCTGGTCTACTACGCCAATGTGGAAGAAAGAAACGATGGCATCCACACCACAAAGTCAAGAGCTGTCGGATTCGTGGGAATGGCAGACGCAATAAATGATGCTGAGAAGATAGCCGAAGAAGCGGCATCAAAAGTCCAGGGCAGGGTCTTCCACAGGAAAGACATAGGCACGGAAAAGCTGCTGCAAAAAAGGATATATCACATGAAAAAAGTGATGGAGGCAGGCAAATGATAACCAAAAGGGACGAGCTGTTTGCACCGCTTACGAAAAAGTCCACTAAAATAATGACGCTTGGAGCAGGAGAACTCGGAAGAGAAGTCATTATTGAAGCCATGCGGCTGGGGATTGAAACCGTAGCACTGGACAGGTACCAGAATGCGCCCGGCCAGCAGGTTGCACACAGGGCTTATACCGGCAATTTGAAAGATGCAGGCTTTTTGAGGACCATAATTGAAAAAGAGAAGCCTGACGCGATAATACCCGAGATAGAGGCCATAAACCTTGACATGCTCTTCGAGCTTGAAAAAGAAGGCTATAATGTCATTCCGAACGCGTTTGCAACCTACACGGCAATGCACCGAGAAAGGGTAAGGGAATTAATAGCCAAAAAAACAGATGTTCCAACATCAAGGTATTTGTACGCAAACACCCCTGAAGAGCTTGAAGAGGCATGCGAAAAGCTTGGCTATCCCTGCTGGGTAAAGGCAATAATGTCCTCATCAGGGCACGGCTCAACATTCGTGGAAAGCAAGGCGGACATAAAAAAGGCGTTTGAAAACGCAAGAACAAAAGCCCGTGGTTCCGGAGAGAAGATGATTGTTGAAGAGCACATCCCGTTTGACATAGAAATCACAGAGCTCGCAGTAAGGCACCAAGATGAGAATGGGAAAACAATAACCTCATTCCCGAAGCCGCTTGGGCAGTACCAGATAGACGGCGACTACCACTCAAGCTGGCAGCCTGCCGAGGTTTCTGAAAACGTGGAAAGGGAGATTTACAGGGCGGCTGAAAAGATAACAACCGCCCTTGGCGGAGTAGGCCTGTTCGGATGCGAGCTTTTCGTAAAAAACGGGAAGGTCTATGGGAATGAGTGCTCTCCACGGCCACATGACACCGGCATGGTTACGTTTGCCACCCACCAGGCAGGGTTTTCGGAATGCGGCCTGCACGTGAGGGCCGTATGCGGCCTGCCAATACCAAGCGAGAGCGAGAACGGCTTCAATGTAATCAAGCCTGTAAGGCCGGGCGCATCACACGTCATCCTGTCGCCGTGCGAGGGCTGGGTTCCTGGCGTGAGAAACATGTGGCAGGCAATGGAGAAAGACGTTTCACTATTCCTGTTCGGAAAGCCAGAAGCGCACGTTAACAGAAGGATGGGGCTTGTCGTTGCACTGGCCGAAAATGCCAGGGATGCCCAAAAAAAGGCAGAACGGGCTGCACACAGGATAGAGATGCAAACAATGCAGCAACCGCAATGGATGAAACAGGAGGAGGCTAGAATGCACTTACTACGATGATTAAGCCGCTTTACACGCCAAAAAGAGAGCCGATGAGAATAGCAGCCCTCATGTCCGGAAAAGGCACGAACCTGAGAAAGATATTAGAGCGGCAGCTGAGCGGCGCGCCTTTCAAAGTGGTTGCAATATTCACGGACAACAAAGAATCCGATGCAGGGAAAATAGCCGCAGAATACAAAATCCCACTCATGAGCAATGACATCAAGGAATACTGCACGAAAATGAATGTGGAGCGGAAGGAATTGGGCGCAAGGAAAGCATATGATTCAGAAACAAGGAAGTTTTTTGAAAAGCACAATGCTGAGGTTGCGGCGCTTTGCGGCTATTTGAGCATCGTTACCGGGGAGATTGCGGATAACTTTGTCACAGTCAACATACACCCGGCAGACCTGAGGAAGAGGGGCAAAAACGGCAAAAGGCAGTATGCCGGAATGCTTGGCCTTGCTTCAGTCAAGGCCGCAATAATTAATGGAGATAAAGAACTCAGGTCTACAGTCCATCTTGTAACGCGGCAGGTGGATGAAGGCCCTATAATGATGGTTTCAGAGCCGGTGAAAGCCAAGATAACCATGGATGAAAGAAAGAATCCTGAGCTGCTGAACGCTGCTGCAGAGCGCAACATGGCAGAGCTGAAGGAGAAAGGCGACTGGGCGATATTCCCTGAAGCAATTGAAATGATGGCGATGGGCAGGTTTGCTGCTGACGAGAAAGGTGCGGTTTACCTTGACGGGAAGCCGATACCGGAGGGCTGTGAGCCAGGATGATGCACGACGGCTTTACTGCAGGGAACAGCGAAAAGGGAAAGATAAGGAAGGAAATGAAGAAAAAACGTGATGCCGTGACAGATGATGCTGTTAAGGAAAAAAGCGCAGCAATAATGAAAAAGCTTATCACTGAGGAAGACTTTGCAGAAGCCCGCACCGTGCTGCTTTATTGCTCAAAAGGAAATGAAGTCCAGACTGAAGAGCTGATAAGGCTGGCCCTGAAAAGCGGGAAGAGAGTGATTCTGCCCATAACAGACCTGCACGAGGAAAAACTCGAGCTGTCAGAAATAACCGCTTATCCTGAAGACCTCAAAAAAGGGGCTTTCGGAATCATGGAGCCAAAGGAAATAACGCCTGTTGACGAATCAGCGATAGATGCTGCCATAATTCCGGGGCTTGCCTTTGACACTGAAGGGCACAGGCTTGGGTACGGCCTGGGATTTTATGACAAGCTCATAGAGCGGCTTGTGAGGAAAAGAACCAACATAAGCGTAATAGGGCTTGCGTATGAATCCCATGTGCTTAAAAAACTGCCAAGGGAAAACCACGACCGCGAAATGGGGATGATAATTACAGAAAGCCGCACAGTGAGGTGCAGGCTGTGATGCAGGAGATTCAGGCAGGGAAAAAGCACCAAGGCACAGGCTGGTTAAGGCTTGACAATGCAACGCAGTACCTGCCTGCGGTTGCGGCATTTATGCTGCTGGCAACGGTGATTGCGCTGCTATCCCCAAAGTTCGTTGTTTTTGCTGCCCTGTTCACTACGCACATCCTTGCATGTTTTTTCCTCAGGACGCTAAAAAACACAGGAAGGCTGGGCATAGAGCTCACAATGCTCATAACAGTCCTTGCCAGCTTCACATACGGAGCCAAGACAGGAGCGCTGCTCGGAGCAGCAGCCATGCTCATTGACTACGCCGCATCCATGAGGTTCAGCCTGTTCATGCCGGTAACGGTGAGCACATACGCCCTGATTGGTGCAATTGCAGGGAACTTTGCCGGGCTTGGGATAACTGCTGTCGGGATAGCAGCTGCAGCCATTTACAACATCGTGACTTCAGCAATCATCGTTATGTTCATGGGAGGCCACATAGACAAATGCGCAAGGTTCGGGCTCACAAACATCGCAGCGAACATTTTGCTGTTCACGGCAGTTGCGCCGTGGCTGCTGGCTGTACTGGCGTAAAAGAAATTTTGAGGTGGTAAAAAATGGACAGGCTGGCAAAGTTAAGTGAAGCGGACAAGGAGGCGTTCAGCATAATCAAATCCGAGCTGGAAAGGCAGGAAGACGGTCTGGAGATGATACCTTCAGAGAACTTTGTCAGCAAAGCAGTGCTTGAGGCAATGGGCTCTGTTTTCACGAACAAGTATTCTGAAGGATACCCTGGCAAGAGATATTACGGCGGGAACCAGTTTGCTGACGAAATTGAGACTCTGGCAATTGAACGGGCCAAAAAGGCGTTTGGTGTTCCCCATGCCAATGTGCAGCCCTACTCCGGCAGCCCTGCAAACCTTGCTGTTTACTTCGCCGTATGCAAAAAGGGAGACACAATAATGGGCCATAACCTGCCTGACGGCGGGCACCTCACGCACGGCTGGAAGGCAAGCATCACAGGACAATGGTTCAACAGCGTCCCTTACCATGTGAAGGAGGATGGCTATCTTGACCTTGATGAGATAAGAAGACTGGCACTTGAGCACAGGCCAAAGCTGATATGGGTGGGGGCAACGGCTTATGTCAGGGAATTCCCGTTTGAAGCATTAGGCAAGATTGCGGACGAGGCAGGGGCGTACCTTGTGGCTGACATAGCACACGTTGCCGGCCTGGTAATCGGTGGTGCCCATAAAAGCCCGGTTGAGCATGCCCACATCATCACCACAACCACTCACAAGACCCTACGCGGCCCGAGAGGAGGAATGATAATGGTCACAGAGAAAGGCCTGAAGAATGACCCTGAGCTTGCCCAAAAAATCGACAGGGCAATATTCCCAGGATTGCAGGGCGGCCCCCATGACCACACAACAGCAGGAATTGCAGTAGCACTGGGAGAGGACCTAAAGCCGGAGTTCAGGGAATATGCAGGGCAGGTTGTCAAGAACGCAAAGGCTTTGGCTGAAGGGTTGATGAAAAACGGAGTGAAGCTTGTCACAAACGGAACCGATAACCACATGATGCTGATTGACCTGACAGCAGAAGGCCCTGGAAGGGGGGTATTCCTGCAAAACGCGCTTGAGCTGGCGGGAATAACAGTGAACAAGAACACCATACCAAACGACCCAAGCAGCCCCTTCTACCCAAGCGGGGTAAGGCTCGGAACACCAGCACTGACAACAAGAGGGATGAAAGAAGTGGAAATGCAAAAAATAGCCGTATGGATAGCAGATATGGTTAATGAGATTAAAAAATACAGGCTGCCTGCCGAAAAAAGCGAGATAGGCGGTTACGTCAAGAATTTCAGGGAAGAGATGAAAGGCAATGCCGTTGTGAATAAGCTAAGGGCTGAAGTTTTAGGGCTCTGCAAGAAATTCCCGCTTTACGGCAGCCTTATGAGGTAAACAAAAATGATAAAGATGCCAATGGACAAGGAAGTGTTTTTTGCAATAATCGGGCTGATGGCGCTGTTCGTGCTGAAAAGGCTCGGCATTGCATAAGCAGAGGAAAAATGACTGCAACAATACTTGACGGCAAGGCAGTGGCTGAAAGGATTAAGGCTGCTGTGAAGGCTGAAGTGGCCAAAAGGAGGGAGAAGCCTGGCTTGGCTGCGGTCATTGTGGGGGAAAATCCTGCGTCAAGGGTTTATGTTGGAATGAAGCAGAAAGCCTGCGAGGAAGCTGGCATTTATTCAGAGCTTCACAAGCTGCCTGAAAAGGCAACAGAAAAAGAGCTGCTGCAACTGATTGAAAGGCTGAACGAGGACAGGAAGATACATGCAATACTTGTGCAGCTTCCACTCCCGAAGCATATAAACGAAGAGAAAATACTTGCTGCGGTTGCTGTTGAGAAGGACGTTGACGGGTTCAACCCCGTAAATGCGGGGAAGCTGGCTGCAGGAAATGAAGAAGCTGTGCCATGCACCCCAAAGGGCATAATACGGCTGCTTGAGGAACATAAATTTGAGATTGGGGGGAAAAACGCTGTTGTTGTTGGGCGAAGCAACATAGTCGGAAGGCCTGTTGCGATGATGCTGCTTAACAGGGATGCAACTGTGACAATATGCCACAGCAAGACAAAAGACTTGAAACAGCATACGAAAAATGCGGACATACTTATTGCGGCTGTCGGGAAGCCGAAAATGATAACTGCAGACATGGTAAAGGACGGAGCAGCTGTGATTGATGTCGGCACCACAAAACTGGGCGGAAAGCTTACGGGGGATGTCGACTTTGAAGCAGTGAAGAAGAAAGCTGCGTGCATAACGCCTGTGCCGGGAGGAGTTGGGCCCATGACAATTGCAATGCTGCTGGAAAACACTATTGAGAGGCACAATGTGAGATGACAACGTACAAGGAAGCCGGAGTGGATGTTGAGAAGAAGAACGTTCTGCTCAAAAGGATAAAGGAGCACATCAAGTCATCCCATGACAAGCGCGTAATAAGCAGCGAAACGCTGTTCAAGGGGCTTGTTGTAAGCGCTTCTGAGCTGAAAAAGTATGATGAGCCTGTAATGGCATTCAACACAGATGGCGTTGGGACAAAGACGCTAATTGCGGCAGAGCTTGACAAATGGGACGGCATAGGGCAGGACATTGTCAACCACTGCATCAATGACATACTCACAATGGGAGCAAAGCCA
>JACPBY010000016.1 GCA_016180065.1 Candidatus Woesearchaeota archaeon
TATGTTCCTGCACTTCGGGAACCTGTTGCAGCCGAGGAAGCTGCCGTAGACGCTTCTCCTTACCACCATCTTGCCCTCGCCGCATTTCTTGCAGGCGCTGTTTTCGTTCTGGCTTATCAGCTTTCTCGCATCCGGTGAAACCTTGCTTGGGCAGTCCGGGTTTATGCACACTTCCTGGGGCCTTTTTGCAGACTTTATTACGGTTATCACCGGGTGCTTGCATGTTTCGCATGCCTTGTCAGTGTTTTTGACAAGCCCGTTTGCCGGCAGTTTGAAGGTTGTCTTGCAGTCAGGGTAGGCGCTGCAGGCTATGAACCTGCCGAATTTGCCTCGTTTCATCATCAGGGTTCCTGTGCTGCACGTCGGGCATTTGCCTATTGTGTTTTCCTTTGTTTCAGACTCCTTCGTGGCTTCGAAAAGCCCTTCTCCTATGTCCTTCTCTTTTTTCTTGAACCCTTCCAGTATCTTTACAAGCACTGTTTTTGCCTCTTCCAGGACTTCCCCGCCCTTCTTCTTGTCCTCCTGTATTTCCTCCATTTCAAGCTCAAAGTGCCGCGTAAGCTCTTCGTCTATTATTTCAGGGCTGTATTTTCCAAGCGTCTCAATGACCTTTATTCCCAGGTTTGTGGCTTCAATCGTCCTTCCGGCCAGATAGTTCCTTTTGTATAGCGTGTCAACTGTCTCTGCCCTGGTTGCTTTTGTCCCAAGGTTTCTTTTCTCAAGCTCCTTGATTATGGATGCCTGCGTATATCTGGCCTGGGGCTTTGTTTCCTTTGCCAGGAGTTCAAGCTTCTTTGCAGTTACCGGTTCACCTCTTGTTATTGCAGGAAGCTCTTCCTCTTTGAACCGGGCATACTGGCCGTAGAACTCGTGCCAGCCCTTGTATTTGGTAGTCGTCCCTGCAGCCACGAATATTTCCCCATTCACATCTATCTTTACGGAAACTGTCTCTCTTTTTGCTGCATCGGCAAAGGTTGCCAGGAATCTTCTCGCAACCAGGTCATAAATCCTGCCAGCGCGTTTGTCAAGGCTCTTCGGCTTGATTCCTGTTGGGTATATTGCGGGATGCGCAGGGTCTGTTTTCTTGCCGTTGTTTGGCTTCAGCCCACTTAGCGACAATAGCCGCTTGCATAATGCCCCATACTCTTCCTGCTGCGACAGGGCAGCCAGAACCTTTGCGTACCCGATTGTTGGCGGCAGCTGCTGTGATGATGTTCTCGGGTATGATATCAGGCCTGCAGTGTAAAGCTCCTGTGCAATCTCAAGCGTTGCCTTTGGAGGGGCACCAAAGCACCTGTATGCCTCTGTCTGCAATGTTGTCAGGTCAAATGGGTAGGGTGGCTGCTGCTGGAACTCGTCTTTTTTCAGTTCAGCTATGGCGCCATTTTTGCCTTTGGCCTTCTCGTAAACAGCATCCGCTTCTTTCTTGTCCCAGAACCTGTCTTTCTCGTGCAGCGCAGTCAGCTCGCCGTTCTTGGCCTTTCCCTGCAGTTCAAGCTGCCAGAACGGCTGTGGCTTAAAGGCAGCAATCTCCTTTTCCCTCTGCACTATAATCTGCAGTGCCGGCCCCTGCACCCTTCCTATGCTTAGAATCTTGAAAAATCCTGCCTTTTTTATCGCAGAAGTCAGCGCCCTGCTGAGGTTTATGCCATAATACCAGTCAAGCTCATGCCTTGTCTCGCCTGCATGCGCCAGCCCCCATTCAATGTGCGGTGAAATCTTCTCATACGCCTCAACAAGGTCTGGCTTTGTTAGGGTTGAAAACTTCATCCTCCTGGCGTCTTTCTGCTTGCAGATAAACCTGAGAACATTAAAGCCTATCAGTTCCCCTTCCACATCGAGATCGCAGGCAACAGTATAATCCGTGGCGTCTTTGGACAGCCTCTTGAGCGTGTCAAGATATTTCTTTGAGAAAGCAGCAGATTTTGTCGTTTCATGTAAGGGCTTCCACTCAACATCAAATGCAGGGAACCGCATCCCTTTTTTCTTCTCCTTTTCAGCCAGGCCGAACAGGTGGCCGACTGCGCACCCAACAAGGATGTCCTTCTTGCCGCGGGTTATCTCATAATATGACACTCCCTTGTCGCCTTTCCTTATCACTTTGCCGTCGGCCAGGGCTTCAGCTATCCTTTGTGCAGCTTTCGGTTTTTCAGTTATGATGAGCTCTGCCATTTCCTTCCAGAATTACAGAAATCAGCAATTTGTATAAAAACCTGCCGAAATAGCCTAGTTGAAAGCAACAAACTTTAATTTGTCAACATTCTGCCTTGCCTTTTCAAGCTTGGTGGAGAAATCAGCCAGGAATGCAGTCATCTTCTCGCACGCAATCTGCTTCAGTTCCCCCGAAGTCATCTTGCCTGACTTGTAATCATCGTGTATCTTCTGCAGCTCGCTGTCATCCTCAACAAGGTGCTGCTTGAGCAGCTCAAACACCATGTCCTTTTCTATCACAGCTCCCAATTTCCTGTGCTCCTCAAGCGTATCCCTTCCTCCAGTAACCGCATTTTTTATCTTCTTGCATGCGCTTTTTGCATCCTCAGGCAGTTCTATGCAGCTTTCCGGCTCTGACTTGGACATTTTCAGCTTCCCGTTCAGCGCAGGCGTGTACCTGTTGTAGATGCCTGATGGCGGCACAAAGCCATACTTTGCCTTTGTCCTGGCGGCTATATCTCTTGTAAGCCTTATGTGAGGGTCCTGGTCAATTCCAACAGGGATTATTCCAGGCCTTCTTTTCTTCAGCTGCGGGTAGAGTATGTCTCCAACCTGAGTCAGTGCGCTGAACATCTTGCCCGGCTCATTGCTTCCGTAAATCGCCTCAAACTCGTTGGCAGTTATCTTCTTGGCAAACTCATAAGCAAGGTGCATTACCTCCTTGTTTTCTGACTGGAAGTAGAATGTTGTCTTTTTCGGGTCAAGCCCCAGTGCTATATAGGCTGGAATGTAAAATTCAAGCGCCCTTTTCCTGCCTTCTTCCAGGGTTATCCCCCTTGCTGCCGCGGCCTCAAGGTCTGCAACCAGCACATAAGTGTCAGCGCCGTGGTCCTGAAAGTATCTTATGTCCTCAATCACCATCTTCGTGCCGAGGTGTATCCTCTCCGCAGACGGCATTATTCCGGACAGCACATAGAAATCCTCTTTCTTTTTTATGGCGTCCGCTACCCTTTTGACATCCCGCCCGGCAAACACGACCCCTCTCCTCATAAGCCTGCTCGGGCTTGGAAAAAGCTCCAGGTAATGTGAGAAGTGCTCCAGCCCAAAATCCTTTATCAGCTTTGTATAGTCCTCAACGAGGACCGAGCCCCAAGGGTCTATGGTTTTGGTCGTCATGGTTCCTTCTTACACCGGCTTATTTAAATTTCTATGCAATTAGATATTTCAGCTTTTCGTAGGGCTCTTCCTCTGCCTTCAAAAAGTGCACATTATCGTAAGCGTATTTCCTGGGTGTGATTAGCAACGGATAAAATGACTTGCCTTTTTCTTTTGCTTTGACAAAATTCATCAACCCGGCATTGTTCCCTGATTCTGTGCTGTATGTGCTGTATGATGTGATGTCACGAACAACGAACAGCTTCTTTGGTTTTATTTTAAATCCTTTTGTCTCGCCAGTCATGCCCAGATTTGCCAGTATTTCCCTTACGATTTCATAAGTGTCTCTCGCAAGGTTTGCCTTTGCATGCTTTCCCATTTCAAGCGACACGCCGCACTTACAGTGGTCTATAAGCGCTTTCCCGCTCGCAATGCGTTTGTGCATGTAAACCACCCTCTCTACAGGAATGCGCTCCAAAAATCTTAAGTGCTCCTTTGTTATTCTGCTTAGTATTATGAACGGCGGCGTAGATGTGCTTGACGAGTGTAAATCCACCACAAAATCACTTTTTCTAATGGCTTTCATAATCTTTGCCGCTAAGCGCTGTTCATGATTTCCCTCCCAAGTTCCAGGAAAAGAGCGGTTAAGGTCTTGTTTCACAAATCTCTGTTTTCTATCATGGGCTTTTTGGTTGGCAAACACAGTAACCAGTGTTCCTTTCCTGATTTTTAGCTTCCTCAGTCTAGCTAACACTTCCTTCCCGTAAAATTCATTCCCGTGAATGCAGCCGATGACACCCACTATCGGCCTTCCTTTAATGGTTGTCAGTCCCTGTTGCATTTGAAACCTCTAAAGATGCTTCTATGTATGGCCTATTCAGCCTAAATGCTTCGATGAGGCTGTAAATGGCTGCCTGATGCCCCCGTTCCACACCAATTGCTTGCAGGCGTTCTGCAATTGTTCCTTTTTGCAGCCTTCCTTCCAATGGCAAAAGGAGCTGCCGTTCATCATTTGGCAGTGCTGCCTTTGCCATAATCAAAGTCTCTCTAAACAGGGAAAGGTCAAAAATTCCGGCACAGACAGCTTCCTCCAATTCTTGTTCCAGGTGCAAGTCTGTTATCTTTCTGGGTTTTTCACTCTCTGTAATGCCTTTAATCAGTGCAAACATTGCCATCGTATCTGCCAGGGACGGTTGCTTGTCCATTACCCTTATCTCTGCAGCAACTCCCCTGTGGGGCATTGGCCTGATTAAATGGTAGAATGTGTTTGGGTGTGGATATTTAGTTGCCTCTACAGCCCTTACGTAATCTTCAAGGCTTTCCAAAGGCGGCGGAATCAAGTCAGAAAAAGCCAAAGGCTTTCTCAGTGTTGCTTCTACCGCGAGTTTATACACTAAAAGCCGTTGGGACTGGTGATCCCTGGCTGATGAAGAGGTTAAATTGCCACTTTCCGTAAAGGGTGATGCGGCAGAAAACCCTGCAATTACCGGGAGGTATGTCCTTAGCAAGTTAAATGTCCTGAAGGCATCTTCTTCATTTTTCCCTCCAATGTTAAGCTGGTCGCTAGCTACTCTCGAAGCATAGTAGACAAAGCTATTCCCAAACAAACTGGCCAGTAGTTTGTATCTGCTGCTTGCATCAGCCCTGTGCGGTGTTTCAGAAAGCCCTGTCACTATGTCCTTTGGATTTATGCCGCTGATATGCCCTGCGTAAGCCAAAGGAAGTACTGCAGAATGCACTAATCTTTTTTGTACTCCCGAGAAAATGCCTAGAAGCTCTTTATACATTGCAGATAAGGACTCATGCGGTGCTCCTGTGACTTCAAACTGGCAACAGCTTAGCTCAGGTTTAACGCAATCTTTCAATGTCTCGTCACTATACAGCCTCTCAGGAACAGGCCTCAGTGCTATCGTTTCACTTAACACAGGCTGTGCAGTGAACTGCTCCAATTCAGGCCCGTATTTCCGCCCCTTGTAATCCGCTACAAATCGTGTAGGCCCCCCGAATGCCGAGTGGCATTTTATTTCATATTCCTGCCTGTTTGATGTTGTCATATGCTTTTCCCTCCAAATAGGTTTAAGAGCGGCATTAGAATCTTTGAAAGCAGGAAATAGACTAAGAACGGATGGACTATTGCAGCCAGGAGCAACTTGCCTGTGGGAGCTCCAAACATTGTTCCCAGGAAGATGAACAGCACGTCATTTGCGAAGACATATGCTGTGCCAGCCATTACAAGGTAGTTCAATGGAACGACTGCAGCCAATAAGCCTAATAGGGCAAACGAAATGGCATATATCCCTGATAAGAGTGCATTGCGGAATAGCATGAAATTTATTGAATGCCCCAAGAGTACAGAAAGCAAACCGACGATTATGCCAGCTTTTGGCCCGAACAGGTTGCCCGCAGCCACTGTAAAAAAGCTTTGAAGCTCAAAGTCAAAGCCCACATTAAATGCGATCTTGTAGACGGTTGAAAGCGCGCCTAGCACAATAAAAATAGTTAAAACAAAAAATACGGGCTTGAAAACTGCCAGCAAAAGGCTTGTGCAAACAAGCCCACTCAAAACTTTGTGCTTTTTTATTAGGCTTGATACGGAGCTGAGAAAGCTGTGAATTAAGCTAAGACTGGCTCCAAGCCTTCTATTGTTAAGCGCTCCGCTGAAATTTACAGGGAGAAATTCCATCTTAGGCCATCCCCCTATAGAAATAGAGTTTTCTTCTGGTGTCATTCAAGAGTATTCTGAAGAAAGCCAGCTTTCTTTGTACAACTTCTTTAAGTGCGTACTTCACAGCCCTCTCAGAAAGCCCTGTCTCTTTGATTATCAGCTGTTGTGAAATCCCATCACTATGGCGGTGGCCAGATAGAACATCAAGCACTTTCACGCAACTGTTCGGGAGCCGAATGCCACCGGCAACCACCCCTGCCTTGTATTCCTGCAACTACCTTAGAAACCTGTTCCGGCTGCAAATCGGGCAACAGCCCGATTGCACAGTCGCAAGTCCTGCACGGCAGGACTGCGCATTCCGCTGTAGGCGGAATTGCGGCTGCTGCCGACTTGTGCCCAAAGGCAATCACCACTCATCGTCGCAGTTGAATCCATAATCACTTGGTAGAACAAGCTTGCTTAAATACTTTTAGATAGGTGCAAAGTCAGCTTTTGGCAGCCACCGCCTTCTTCACAACATCCGCTATCGCTTCCGCATCCAGCCCGTACTTCCTGAACAGGACTTTCTGCGTGTCTGATTCCGCAAACCTGTCCTTCACCCCAACCATCTGGAACTTTACAGCCAGCCCTTCCTCGGCGATTACTTCAGCCACAGCGCTTCCCAGCCCTCCGATGATGTTGTGGTCTTCTGCAGTTATCATCATTCCGGTTTCAGCAGCAGCTATTATTGCATCTCTATCAATAGGCTTTATCGTTGACATATTTACAACTTTGATGCTGATGCCCTCTTTTTTCAGCAATTCTGCAGCTGCCATTGACTCCTGCACCATTATGCCTGATGCGATTATTGCAGCATCGTTACCATCTGCAACCACAGAAGCCTTGCCAATTTCAAATTTGTAGCTGTCATCATAAATCGTCTTCACATTTCCCCTTCCCAGCCTGACATAGGCGGGGCCTTTTATTCTGGCAATCTCAAGTATTGCCTTTTCAGCTTCCACAGCGTCAGCAGGGCATATCACGATGAAGTTCGGCACCGCCCTCATGTAAGCAACATCACCTATTGCCTGCGCTGTGGGGCCGTCCTCGCCAATAGCAACCCCTGCATGTGTGCCTATTATCTTGACGTTGCTGTTTGAGTAAGCTACCGAAACGAAAATCTGGTCCATGCCCCTTCCCAGCAGGAATGCTATGAAGCTTGTTGCAAAAGCGGTCTTGCCGCACTTGGCCATTCCCGCAGCCGTGCATATCATGTCTCCTTCGCTTATGCCCATGTTGAAGAACCTTGCAGGCCACTTCTCGCCGAATTTGCCGCTTTTTGTTGAGTCAGAGACTCCTGCATCCAGCACGACAACATTCGGGTCGCTGCCGCCAAGCTTAACCAAAGCATTTCCGTAGCCGTCCCTTGTGGCTGCCTCTTTTGCCGTTGTTGTTTGGGCGCTCATTTTTGTGCCTCCAGTTCAGCAACAGCCTTGTTGAACATTTCCTGGTTTGGAGCCTTGCCATGCCACGCGTTTTGGTTCTCCATGAACGAAACGCCCTTTCCTTTTATGGTGTCAGCCACGATTACAATCGGCTTCCCTCTTGTCTTTTTTGCAGCTGCAATAGTATCAAGTATTGTGCTAATGTCATGCCCGTCAATCCTGTAAACCTGCCACCCAAACGCTTCAAACTTTTTGTCAACAGGCTCTATGCCTTTCATTGTCGCAGTCATGTTATCCTGAGCTACCCTGTTGTTGTCAACTATTGCAACCAAGTGGTCGCTTTTGTATTGTGCTGCGCTCATTGCAGCCTCCCACACCTGCCCCTCGTTAAGCTCGCCGTCTCCCAGCAGCACATAAACATAATATTCCTTCTTGTCAAGCCTGCCAGCCAAGGCCATGCCGTGCCCGACAGAGAGTCCCTGCCCGAGCGAGCCTGTTGCTATTTCAACCCCTGGCAGCTTCGGGTTTGGGTGCCCTGTCAGCCTTCCAAGCCTTCTGTACGTTGCCAGCTCCTCTTTTGGGAAATAGCCCACATCAGCAAAAACAGAGTAAAGAAGCGGTGTGCAGTGCCCTTTGCTTAGTATGAACCTGTCCCTGTCTGCCCAGTCAGGCCTTTTCGGGTCATACTTCATCTCGTTGTAATATAGAACTGTCAGTATATCTGCGCCGGATAATGAGCCGCCCGGATGCCCTGAGCCTGCATGGAAAATGAGCTTCAGGCTGTCAATCCTAAGCTGTTTTGCCTTTGCCTTTAGCTTTGTAACAGTTGCTTGGTCAGCCACAGGAAAACCCCCTGGAAAAGCAGCTTCTGTTTTGTTTTATATTGTTTGTGGTTGCAGCATTTTTTGCAGGTGTTTTGTCATTACAGCCATCGCAGCTTCTTTTGTGCTGGGGAACGCTGCCACCTTTATCCTGACATGGTAGCAGTTTCCTTCGTCTGTCACAAGCAGGTCGTTGCGCTTCGCAAGGCTTTCTTTTTCAAGCCTTACAAAGAAATTCGCCTTGTCATCGATTCTCTGGGCAAGCTGCCTTAAAAGCATCTGCCTCTCAGTCTCGGGCATCCTGCTGAACAGGCTGCATAGGAGCGCTTCTGTGTGCATGCTCTTTTCCAGGACAACCTCAAATATGGCTATTTTCCTGTCATTAAACCCAAGGGCAGACTGCCTCTGGATTGTTATCTTTTCCTTTTCAAGGTCAAACGGCAGAAGAGCTTTCAGGCCGTCCATTATCTCTGCTTCGTTCTCTTCCTCCCCGCAGAATACCCTTATGGCAACAGAATGCGCTGTTTTCAAGGCCATTCTTTTTGGGCGGTTACATACCTTTTTATATAAGGTTTTCTGGTTTCAGGGCATGAAGCACCCCTTGCCAGCCACGGCAGTTCTTTTGGTCATGTTTCTTGCTGCCCAGATTATCGGCTTGTTGGTTGTCAGCTCTTACATAGACAAGTCAGCCAGCGAACAAGCAACTAAAGAGGCAGGCAAGCCGGTCGTTGTTTACGGTCAGCTGCCTTATGGCGTTGAGAGGCCGGCTATTGCTCCTGACACGTCTTTTATCTTTCTATCAGTTGCAATACTTATCGGTACAGTTCTCCTGCTGTTGATAATAAAGTTCAGGAAGATTTCGCTCTGGAAGGCGTGGTTCCTGCTTGCAATCATCATAACCCTCACAGTTTCGTTTTCGTCTTTTCTCCCAAAAGCATCTGCCGCAGCACTCGCTCTTGTTGTTGCTTACTTCAGGGTTTTCAAGCCCAATGTGCTGGCTCATAACATCAGCGAGCTCTTTGTTTACGGCGGCTTGGCTGCAATCTTCGTGCCAGTGCTTAATGTCAAGTCAGCTGCCATCCTTCTCACACTCATAGCAGCATACGACCTTTTTGCCGTCTTTGCAAGCAAGCACATGATAACCCTCGCAAAGTTCCAGGCTGCGAACAACATCTTCGCAGGGCTTTTCATTCCAAAGAAGCTCTCATTGAAGTCAGCAGTTTATCCCATCGCCTCTGTAGCAACTGCCATAGGCGCAAAGAAAGATTCACCGCAGCAGAAAAAAGCAGACGAAGCAGGCAAATACTCTGATACGGGCAGCTACGCTGTCATTGGCGGCGGCGATATTGGCTTCCCGCTCCTTTTTGCAGGCGCGGCAATGGCGTCTTTCGGGTTTTACAGAACCTTAATTATCCCTGTAGCAGCTGCCGCAGCCTTGGCAATCCTTCTGGCAATCGGAAAGAAAGGAAAGTTCTACCCTGCAATGCCGTTCATTGCGGCGGGGTGCTTTGTCGGGTATGGTGTCCTGCAGCTCATTTAGAAACCTTTAAAACTGTTTAAGTATTGCCCTTCTTTGGGAGACTAGGCCGGCGCGCCAGCCCTGCGCTGTTACACCATACGGGCTTCACGGGTGGGCCGAAGCCAGGGGAGCGGCTTGGCGTTGGCCTGGATGCCTCAGCTTGAGCGTTGAGTCTCTGTCCTGCAGGGTCGGCATTTACGGTTAAAGTGTCAGGTCCGGAAGGAAGCAGCACGCATCATAAGTGCCTGCGCTTGCAGGGTAGCGGAGAGGAGCGATGGCTGAGCAAGCTGAAAGGCGCTTGCCAAATCCATCTCCGGGCACGTCTCCCGCTTCCTCTTTCTTTCAAAAATATTTTAAATTGTACATGTGAACCTGCTTTTATGGTCTCACAGGCCGCACCACACTTTTCTTTGGAAGTAGAAGTGGCCGAGCAGATTCAAAGCCTTGAAAAAATGGCTGTATGCCAGTCAATGAACAAAGGTTCTATGGCTTATTCAAGAGCACCGCTTTTGCGGCATAATGGAACCGCTGTCTATTTTTTGGTGGAGAAGCTGCGTAAATGCCTTTTTTTCGAAAAAGCAGGCTTGGAAATGGTGGTGGCTCTATGTGAGAGCCTTGGCAAACCCACTGAACAGGTTTTTATTAGAGTTCCTTTGCCAAAATTCCCCCTTAGCCTACACCTCTTATCAGCCCAAAGTTACCTGCTCATCTGCTACCACCAGCAGCCCAAACCTGAGCGGATAAGCCTCCATTTGATTGCCCTGCCATCCTCAAATTTGGTTCTTCACTGCTTGGCAAATGATTCTCAGCAAAGCGTACTTCCTGGCCTTACATCAGGTGTTCAATATTCAACTGTTTTAAAAATGCCAGATGTCAGGGTTGATGCCCAAACTGCTGCGCAGATTCTTGGAATTTCTTATAAATCTTTTCAAACTAACGCCTGCCGTAGGTACCCATGGCTTTTTCCCGCAGAAGAGAAAAAGGAAACAACCCTGAGCCTTTTGGAACGCTGTGCACACTTAAGGGCCAAAAAAGGGCCGCAAGATTACGGGACCCGTCAAGCAACTTTACAAGACACATTAAACAGGCTTAGGGAATACGAATCCACACAAGCCAATATTCAGAAATAGATGAGGTTAAGCGGCTTTCTCGCCGCCTTTACCACCAGCTTTGCTCCCTTGTTGAACCCGAACTCTTTCTTGTAAGAATCAATTACGGCCATTCCTTTGTGCCTTTCCCAGATGTTTGAAATAAGGGTTATTTTCTGGTCGGCATTGATTATTCCCTGCAGCATCCTTGGCTTTGTAAGCCTGCCGATGTAGGGCTCCCTTACAGTATACTGGATTTTTCTGGTAGTCAAAGGCAGCGTTTTGCCTCCGGCGCTTCTTGCCCAAGCGTAGCTGCCGGCTGGCGTTGATATTATGATGCCAGAGCTTTTTTGTCCCTCTCGTCTTTTTCCTATTATCAGGGTGTACCTTGCCGTGTGGTAGGGCTCTTTGCTTCCCGCATAAATCTCGTTCAGTGCCTTGAATGGCAGTTTCTTGCCGTTAAGGGTTATTTCCAGCCTTAGCAGCGGCAACAGCTTGTATTTTCCTCTTGCAAGCAGCCTTGCTTTTTTGGCAATGTCCATGCCTGTCGCCCTTGAAAAGAAAGCCTCGTTGATGTTTGTGCTTGACGTTACAAGGAGTGTTGGCTGGCTTTCCACGAAGTGCGATGTTCTCAGCAGGGTTCCATCTCCACCCACTGCAATGACAGCATCAGCCTTGCCTGCAAGCTTCTTTATTTCCGCTTCCCTCTCCCTGTTTTTGTAATAGGCTGTTATTCTGTTTTCCCGCAAAGCCTTTTTCAGCTTTGTGAGCGTCCCGTAGTGCTTCGGGTAGTAAACAACAAGCGCTTTCCTTATTTTTTTCATTCCAAAGCTTTTTAGCAACAGCAGCTTTATTTACTTATCGCTATTGCCGCAGAAAAAGTCCCCTCACTTCACCATTATCGCCGGCTTTCCCGGCATTGCGTTCCTGGCTTTCGGCTCTTTTGATTTCTCTGAAGGCGCTATGGCGACTGCAGCGCCATATTCTCTGT
Source organism: Candidatus Woesearchaeota archaeon (assembly GCA_016180065.1). Taxonomy (GTDB): domain Archaea; phylum Nanobdellota; class Nanobdellia; order Woesearchaeales; family UBA10216; genus UBA10216. The sequence continues at coordinate 11,815 of JACPBY010000016.1, forward strand.
TTATTGTTTCTTTTACTGCTTCATATGCCTCAATCTCTTTTTCCCTGCCGATAAGCGTTTCAGGCAGCTTTCCAGGGTCTTTAAGCACTGCCTGTACAAGTTTTGCAACTTCCTGTCCGTGTTGTTTTATGTCTTTTTCGGCAAGGCAGGTGTTTATCAGCGCTCTTTGGTCTCTTGTTTTCTTTATCTCTTCTTTCAGGATTCTGGACAACTCATATTTCCATGCTGGTGCAACAACAAGCAAAACTTCTTTAGGCTTTTCTATCTGAGCCAGCTTCAGCACAGTTTCAAAGTCAGACAATGTGTCATGAACAAGCTGCTCTGCCGCTTCTGCTTCCCTGTCTATTTTTTCCTCTTCATATTCCGGCCAGTTCTGAACCGCAACGAAGCTTTCATTTCCCTGCAGCTGCCAGAGCTCCTCTGCAAGGAGAGGGGCAAACGGGGCAAGCAGCAGCGTGAGATTCTGCAGTGATTCTTTGTGCACTTTTTCATTGGCTTCAGCTTCGCAGTATTTTGACAGCGCATTAACAAGTTCTATCATTGCACCTATTGCAGCATTGAGCTTGAACTCTTCAATAAGCTCTGTCACTTTCTTTATTGTTGAATGCGTCTTGCTCAGCAGTTGCCTGTCTTTGTTTGTTAATTTGCTGCTGTAGGAAGGCTGTTTCGTTGCCAAAGCGTATATCTTGTGCAGGAGCCTGAAGCTTCCTTCAACCCCCTTGTCCGACCATTCAAGCTCTTTTTCAGGCATTGCCATGAACAGTATGAACAGCCTTGCCGTGTCAGGCCCGTATTTCTCAATTATTGTCCTCGGGTCAACAACATTGCCGCGGCTCTTGCTCATGACAGCCCCGTCTTTCAGGACCATCCCCTGGCAGAGCAGGTTGCTGAACGGCTCACTGGAATTAACTAACCCTAAATCCCGCAGCACTTTTGTAAAGAATCGGGCATACAGGAGGTGCATTACAGCATGTTCTATCCCTCCTATGTACTGGTCAACAGGCATCCAGTAATCTGCTGCTTTCTTGTCAAATGGCGCTTTGTTTTCCTTGTTGCTGCAATAACGGAGGAAGTACCAGCTGCTGTCAACGAACGTGTCCATAGTGTCTGTTTCTCTTCTCGCAGCAGCCTTGCATTTCGGGCATTTCACGCTGACAAACTCGCTGCAGCCGTCCAGTGGGTTGCCTTCGCCTGTGAACCTGACTTTTTCAGGCTCAGGCAGCTTAACAGGCAAATCCCCCTCAGGAACAGGCACTATGCCGCATTTGCCGCAGTAAACTATCGGAATCGGTGTTCCCCAGTACCTCTGCCTGGATATGAGCCAGTCGCGGAGCTTGTAGTTGGTGACTTTTTTGGCGTTCTTGTTCTTGCATAGCCACTCAGCTATTTTCGGCAGGGCTTCAGCGTTAGTCAGGCCGTTGAACTGGTCGGAGTTTATCATTATGCCATCTTCCGTATAAGCTTCGGAAAGCTGTTCCACGCTGAAGTTTGGATTGTCAGTAGGTCTTATCACGACCTTCAGTGGTATGCCGTACTTCTTGGCAAACTTAAAGTCTCTTTTATCGTGGGCGTCGCACATTACTGCTCCTGTTCCGTAATCCATCACAGCAAAATTCGCAACCCATACAGGTATTTTTTCCTTTGACGCAAGATTTAACACATAACGCCCTGTGAACACGCCCTTTTTTTCTTTCTCTTCGTTGAGCCGGTCTATTGTGCTTTCTCGTATGGCGGCTTTCACAAACTCAGCAACCTCTTTTTCGTATTTTGTTCCTTTTGTTAATGCTGGAACAAGTTGGTGCTCTGGTGCCAGAACAATGAACGTGACAGAGAATATCGTGTCAGGTCGTGTTGTGAATGTAGGAATTGCTGTTTTCATACCATCAGCAGGGAAGAATATTTCAACCCCTTCACTTTTCCCAATCCAGTTTCTCTGCATTATTTTGACCCTTTCAGGCCAGTTCCCCAGCTTGTCCAAATCGTTCAGAAGCTGTTCAGCGTATGCTGTAATCTTGAGGAACCACTGCTCAAGCTCTTTTTGCTCCACAGGGCTGTGGCATCTCCAGCATCCGCCTTCATGCACCTGTTCGTTTGCCAGGACAGTCTTGCAGCTCGGGCACCAGTTTGCAGATGCCTTTTTCTTGTAGGCAAGCCCTTTTTCAAGCATTTTGAGGAATATCCACTGGTTCCAGCGGTAGTATTCTGGGTAACACGTTGCAACCTCTCTGCTCCAGTCGTAGCTTAATCCAAGAAGCTTTTGCTGGCTTTTCATAAGTGCCATGTTGCTTTCTGTCCATTTTTTTGGGTCAACCTTGTTTTTTATGGCTGCATTTTCTGCTGGCAGCCCGAAAGCATCGTAGCCCATGGGGTATAGGACATTAAAGCCTCTCATTCGCTTATAGCGGGCGTAGCAGTCACCAATAGCGTAATTCCTGACGTGCCCCATGTGCAGGCCGCTGCCCGACGGGTAAGGAAACATCTCCAGGGCGTAAAACTTCTTTTTCTTGGAATCCTCTTTTACTTTGAATATTCCAGATTCTTCCCACTTTTTTTGCCACTTTTCTGCCATAGGCTTATGAGGAGCAGCAGGTCGTTTTTAAACTTTGCTTCATAAACTTCTGCGTCGTAAGATTTAAATAACAACCTGCATTCCCTTGACGTATGGGGGAATACCAGGTAGTTTATCAAACAAGAGGCTTGCCTTCTGAAGGCGGGGGGTTTAGGACTCGAACTTTTCTTAAAGATGCCGAAGCTCTTGAAAGGTGGTACACCCCCGAAGTAGCCAAGGATTACTTGATTGTTGCTGCTGGCATTATGAATGAAGCAACAGCCATAGCTTTGTGCATGCAAACGTCTTTTGAGTCGAACTTGGGCATGATTGTTGCTGAAGCAACAAATCCAACCACAGGTGAAGTCAATAAGAGAGATGTGGTGTCTAGTTTAAAGAGACTCGGGCTTGCAAAGCAGTTTCTAGAACAGAACTTGTAAATAACTTTTTTACGCCTTCTTGAATTGTCCGGCCACATCGGTCAGGTCAACGTGCCCCAGGAATAGTGCCCTGCAGCAGTATCTTTCCATGCCAAGCTCATCAAGGACTCTTCGCCTTTTGCAATGCGTTCTTTGAACTGCTCGTATAAATGGCCAACTGGCTTTCCGCAGGCAAAACAGCGAATCGGGATTATCATTTTTTTGTTCCCTCCATTAACGGTAAGATTTCTGAACAGCCGCCCTTGCTTTTCCATGCCTGTTTGGCTTCCTGACTTCTTTTCTTCTTACGTCTGCCACAAGCATATGCCGGTCATAGTCTGAGAATGTCTTTTCAAGCTTTTTATCCCTGAGGAAGGCAACCATGCCTTTTGCCAGTGCAAGCCTTGCAGCGTCTGCCTGGCCCATTACGCCTCCGCCGTTAACGCTGATTTCAACGTCAATCTTGGCTGCGGCATCGCCTGCAAGAAGCAGAGGCTCTTGCAGCTTCATTCTGGCAATCGTTGGCTCGTAATAATTCAGCAGCGCACTATTTACCTTGACTCTGCCGGTTCCCGCCCTTATCACAGCCCTGGCTACAGCGCTCTTTCTTTTCCCGGAAACGACAACTGTTTTGCTCGCAGTCATTTTTTTGCCTCATCGATAAGTTTTGTTATCTGGTCTTGTATCCGATATGCTTGCATAGTTCGTTGATTGTGATGTGGGATGCTTTTTTGATTCTTTTCACATCCGCCTCGGGGATTGTCTTTGCATCTTCAGGCTTTATCTGCGGAGGCATGCCGATGTGGCAATTGACCCTTCCAAAAACCATTCTGCCTCTCGGCTTTCTCCAGGGCAGCATCCCCCTGATTGCCCTTCTCACAAACATATCCGGCCTTCTTTGGAAATACGGGCCTTGGTTGACCTGTCCAATCTGCATCCGTTCATCATAGCTTGCAAATGCCTGCTTCTTGTCGCCTGTTATGACCGCTTTTTCGCAGTTGACCACAACGATGTCTTCCCCTTGCAGTGCCTGTTTTGCGGCTTTCGTTGCAAGCCTTCCCAATATGAGGTTTGTGGCGTCGATTATCATTTTTTTCCCTTGTATCAGCCGATTATCCTTACCTGTGCTCCTTTTACGCCGTTCTTTGCAAGGTCATTGATTGTTATTGCCTTTGCGTTGGCTTTTGTTATCTTTTCAATTGCCTGTTGTGAGAACTTCCACGCTGCTATGGTTATGCTTTGGCTGAGTTCCCCCGAAGCCAGGACCTTTCCCGGCACTACGACAAGCTCGCCTTTTTTGGCATACCTGCTTATTTTTGAGAGGTTGACTTCCCTTTTTTGCCTGGTTGGCTTCTCAAGGTCTTCAGCTATTCTTACAAATAGCGGGGTATCCTCTGCGTACCCTTTCTTCCTCAGTTCTTCTATGAGCTTTCTGAGGTTTGTGTTCGTTGGTCCTGTTCTCATTTTCTTTGCGTTGTTTTTGTTCGGCTTTTCTCAGTTTTTGCCCAAACTTTTTGCGAACCGCAGTGAGCAAAAAGTTTGAATGCGGGGGACGTGATTCGAACACGTGCACCCACTAAGGGACTACCCGTTTGACATTTTTTGGTCAAGCTACTGCCGGCAGCAGCCGGCAGAAGGTTGTCCTCAAGGTAGCGCATTTGACCGGGCTCTGCCACCCCCGCAATAAGGGCAGCTCTGCGCCGCCCCCATCACCCCTGCGGATGACAGGAGCAATCATTGCCCTTTCAACCCACGATGAGCTGAGTGTGAGCAGCGTCATTTCGCTTCCAGCTCTTTGGTTTCTTTGAGCAGCTTTTCAAATTCTTCAAGGTCTTCATCAAGAGTTTTTGCAGCCTGCTCCAGTATCTCCTTGCAGCCCAGCTGCCCGAAGCTTTCTACGAACATTATGAAATCATCGGATTTTTCTATCTTCACTTCACCATTGCTTGCTTCTTCTGCAAGGCCTGCAAGGTCTGTTGTCAGCAGCTTTTCCTCGTTTACCACGAGCTTGTTGTTTTTGACTTCAAAAACTCCCGGCTGGCACGCTTCAGCAACTTTGTGTGGTTCCTTGACGTTGCCGATTTTGGCAACTTGCTTATGCTTGTACCATACATGGGCTGGGCTCCATTTTGAATGGGTTCCTCCTGTTCCAAGTATTGCTGTCGCTTCAACCTCTATCTTCTGCCCTTTCAGCAGCTTTACAATTGGCATTTCCGGGAAGACTGGCCTGATTTTAGGGTCCTTTGACTTGATTTCTGATGCAGTTACTATGCCCGGTCCCTCTGCTTCCAGCGTAAGCTTTACCTGGCAGCTTGCGCACCCTTCGCCGTTGCATTTGCATTTTGCAGGAAGGTTGTATGACTCAAGGTCTGTTGTCAGGGGGGTCAGCCCCAGCCTGTGGGCCACTACCTCATCATAAAGGACTGAGGAGTTCTTTCTTATCTCAACATCTTCAATTGCCATGGTGGGCACGTTGTTCATTACAGCCCGCCTTATTGAGTTTACAAACGCATCGTTAGCCTTCTTTACAAGTATTATGAGCTTGTTGTTTTTCTTGTCTGCCTTTACAACTTCAATTTCTGCCACAGCATTTCACCTTATACTCTCCTTCCACGCTTGCCACCTTTCTTTCTGCAGGTGTCATGGGGTAAGGGTGTTACGTCCTCAATCGTTCCTATTCGCAGCCCCATTCTTGACAGGGCTCTTATGGCCGCCTGTGCCCCTGGCCCTGGCGTGTTTGGGCCGTTGTGGCCGCCTGGCGCTTTTATCTTGACATGTATGCCGGTTATGCCTTTGTCTATGGCACTTTCTGCAGCTCTTTTTGCTGCGGCCATGGCTGCAGTGGGCGAGCCTTCGAGCCTGTCAGCCTTTACTACCATGCCTCCGCATGCCTTTCCAAGCGTCTCGGTGCCTGTTATGTCAGTTATGTGTATAATTGTGTTGTTGTAAGAGCTGAAGATGTGTGCTATTCCCCACCTTATCCTGTTTCGTTCCATTTTATTTCCCTGCATTTACCTTTGGTTCCGCATTTTCTGCGGGTGCTTTCTCCGCGGTTTCAGCGTCTGTGGGCGCTTCAGGTTTCTTTTGCACCCTTTCAGGGTGCATGCTGTCTGACAGCCCTGATTCCTGGGAGAATGCTATCATTTCTTCTTCATTTTTTTTGACTAAATAAGAAGGCATCGCTATCTTTTTTTCCTTCACTGTTATGTGTTCGTGGATTATGAATTGCCTTGCCTGGCTTACTGTCCTTGCAAGGTTCTTTCCGTGAACAAGAGTCTGGAGCCTTCTGTTAAGCAGGTCCTTTATTGTCAGGCCAAGCACGGCATCAAGGTCTGCTGTCTGGCTTATCAGGCCTAGCGAGGCAAGCCTGGTCAGCAGCTGTTGCTTCTCCTTGCCAGCCTGTTGCCCTCTTGCAGCTATCAGTTTTTTAGCCTGTGCTTTGAACCTTCTGAGCATTGTTTCTGTTTTCCACATCTCTTTTTTGTTCTTAAGGCCGTACGCGTCTGCAAGCTTTTTCTCTTCTGCCAGCCGGGTTTCATCCCATTGCTTGAACGGCCTTGCGAATTTTTTCTTGAATGTTCTTGGGTTTCCCATTTCTTGTTACCTTGGCAATTGTTTGTTTACTTTTTTGCTTTTGCTTCCTTCCCTTTTTCTTCCTTGGCTGCTGCCACTGCTTGTGCAACCTCTTTCTTTTTGATGACTCCGAGGACTTTCCCCTTGTTTTTCCTGAAGTTTGACCTTGTCCTTTGCCCTCTTACAGGGGCGCCGATGCCGTGCCTGACGCCTTTGTAGCTTCTTATCTGCATCATAAGCCTTATGTCGCTTTCCTGTGCAAATGACAAGTCTCCTCCTACGAGGTGCTTGTCCTTGCCATCTTCAAGGTTTTTTCTCCGGTTCAGGAGCCAGCTTGGCATAATGCTTGCGGCGTTTGCAACAGTATCATCTATCTTCTTGACCTCTTCGGGCAGGAGGTTGCCTGTTTTTTTCGTCATGTCAACCTTGGAAATGCAGCAGATTGCATTGGCAAGCGAGAAGCCGATTCCCTTTATTTTTCTGAGGGCATCAATTACCTTCTTGTTGCCGTCCAGGTCTGTGTTGGCTATTCTGACTATGTGCCTGAATTGCGATTCTGCCGGCTGTTCTGTTTTCAGTTCCATTTTGGGTTTGCCTCAAAGTGCCTGAGAAGAAACTAGCTGTTTCCAGCCACCCTAACATCGCTCTTCCCAGAACTCGGGCGGATGAGAAGAGAAACTAAAGGGTGGTATTTAAAGGTTGCTGTGGCGTGGTTGGCTTTTTCTGCTCTTTGCCTGTTTTTGGCTCTCAGCTACCCTCATCGCTCTCCTGTAAATCTGCTTTGCCTCAGCTACCGGGTTTTTGCAGTTGCCGCACTCTGCGGTGCATTCTATTCCCAGTTCCTTGTAGTAGCTGGCGTTGCTGCAGTTTGGAGGCAGCACTTTTTCGCTTTTATGCTTGTGGTAGTTGAGGTGGGTTGCAATGGCAAGCTGTGGCAGTGGCTCCTTGTTTTTTCTGTTCCATCCATTTATGAGGCTTTCAATCTCACTGCTGCCGTAATTGCAGCAGCTTAGGAAGTTCACGAGCACAAACAGGGCCCTTTTCCTGCCATCAGAAACCCCTCCCAGAATTTTCCTGATGCATGGCGGGAAGTATTGTTCAGGAATTTTGCCTTCAAGCTCTTCGTATTCTGTGTTGTAGCTGCCTTTTTCGCCTTCTTCCACTTTTACGGTTTGTGTTTTTCCAAAATCGTATGCTGCTATGAACAGGCTGCGAGCCTCCCCTTCCAGTGCTGCTGCCCTTTGCATAAACGGGTGTTTTCCCACAACCGCTTTTTCAGGCGAGGCTGAGATTTTGTCAAACGCCATTATGCTGCCGATGTCAACAGGCACTGACACCAGCCCTGATTTTTCATGCAGGGAGTATGGCATCCTGTACATGTGCCTTGATGAAATGAGGACTGTATCAATAACGAGGAAAGGCTCTGCGTCGAATTCAATGCTGCTTTCGCTTTCCAGCCCGCCCTTTACACGTTGCTGATACACAAATTCCTTCTTATCCTTGCCGGTTTTCTGGGCAATGGCGTTGTAATCCTGTTTTTCGTGTTCCAGTATCCGCTCGCCCAGCTTTTTCTTAATCCTCTCTTTCAGGTAAAGTGCTATTTTTTTGGCAGCTTCAGGGAACAGTTCTTTCGTTTCTTTCCCGTTAACTTCTTTCGGGAAGGCTTCGTAAGGCACTGCAATGTGGAATCCTTTGTTGCCGGAAAATTTAACGGTTACTGCAGTTATTCCATGCAGCTTTAGCTCCTTCACAATCAAGTCTGCTGCAATCTTTGAATACTCCAGTCTCGTGCTCTCCTCTTTGGCGTCAGTGTCAATGTCCAGAAGCAGATCCCAGCCCTTTCGCAGCTTGTCCAGCTCTTTCTTGTCCATCTGGGGCACAAGCAGCATAGCGTTTGTCCACAGCTCTTCTGAGCAATGAAAAGACGTTGCCCCTTGCTTTGCCAGCTCAAGGACATCGTTTGGGTAAGATAGTGTGTCCGGCCTTTTGCCGAACTGCTCGTTGAACCTTGCTGCCACTTCCTTGTCCTTGCCATGCTCTACAATGGCCTTTTGCACGTCTTCTCTTTTGTAGTATTTCAGAGAGGTGCTGAGGTGTATCATACTCGGTGGTTTTGCCTTTGCGTTTAAATAACTTCTTAGCAAACATATTTAACTTACTGCATCAGTGGTAGGTGAAATGCTTGCGCCAGAAACAGCTTTGGAGTTTGGGCAGCTGCTGCAAAAGCTGCTGAAATCCGGGGCAGCGGTAATTGTCGAAGGCAAAAAGGACAAGGCTGCGCTTGAAAAGCTCGGAGTTGGAGGCGGCACCGTCTTTGTTCTGAATAAGCAGCCTCTTTTCGCTGTTGCTGAAGGCATTGCCGCCAATTACAAGAGGGCGGCCATTCTTACAGACCTTGATTCTGAGGGCAAAAAACTGTATGGCCGGCTTAACACGCAGCTGCAGCAGCTTGGAGTTAAGGTGGATAACCGGCTCAGGAACTTTCTTTTCAAGAATACGAAGCTGCGGCAGGTTGAAGGGCTTGCGGTCCTTCATCAGCCATAATCGCCCACGCTATCCAGGCTTTGCAGTTCTCGCAGAACGCCCTGTTCTTGTGGACTTTAAGCATTGTGAGAACTGCCTCGCACTTGTCGCATTTTAGCATCAAAATTTGAGAAAAACAGGTTGCTTAAATGATTTATGCACTAACTGCTTCCATTTCCCTCACTTTTTCCCTGAGAAAATCGATTGTTCTTGTGTTATCTTCATGGGAAAGCAGTTGGCCGCATTCTCCGCATTTGAAGCTTTGCTGGACGGCTGTTGCGAACTCTGCTCTTGTGCATGCGTCAGGGCAGATGTAGAAGCCTTGGCTTTCCGCTTCCTCTTCAAGCCTTTTCCTTGTTTGCTGAAGCCTTTCTTGGTGCAGCCTCATGAACAGCTGTTCGGCATTTGCCCTGTTGAATGTCCAGTAGCTAAAGTAGGTGCCGTTTCCATTGTCCCTTGCCTTTCGGTAGTCTGCCAGGCTGTTGCTATGCAGCATGTAAAGAATTTTTCTTACATGATGTATGTCAAGCTTTGTTCTCCGCGCTATCTCGATCTCAGAAATGTCTTTTCTCTTGGCCATGATCTGGACTATCCCGACAGCATCTTTCCCTGCTGCAGCCCTGACCGCTTCGGCACTTTCAGCGTCAAATGGAGTATTCCTTGCACTGTTTCGCTTCTGTTTTTTGCTATGTGGTGCAGGCTTGTAGCTGTTTCCGCTGTTTTTTATTATCTTCATCCCCAACACCCAATTGTGTCTTTCTTATTGATTTTGTATAAATACTTTGCAGTCAGTTGAAAATATGCTTTACAAAACAACATTCACAGTAGCTACAAAAAAGCCAGATGACCAGGATTTTTATTCGTATAATGTCAGAAGCTTGCGCTTCTGAGCACGCTCAGAAACCAAAAGTTTCTGGCGAACCAAAAATACGCCAGCAGGGAAATGGCTTTTTTTGGCGATACGTTTTTAAACATCCTTTCCATTACCACAGCTATGAGCTGGGGTAATCAGGTTAAGACAGTGTTGCTGCTTGGATTGCTCACAGGGCTGCTTTTGATAGTTGGCAGCCTGCTTGGCGGCAGGGCTGGGCTGTTTATAGCGCTTGCTTTTTCTGTGATTATGAACTTTGGCGTTTACTGGTTCTCTGACAGGATTGTTCTGGCGATGTATCGGGCTAAGCCTGCAGATAAAGGCACTCATGCGCACCTGCATAAAACTGTTGAGGAGGTTGCCGCAGCTGCAAAAATTCCAAAGCCAAAAACATATGTCATACCATCAGAAGCTGCAAACGCCTTTGCTACTGGCCGTTCTCCAAATCATGCCGCAGTTGCCTGCACAGAAGGCATTATGAAGCTCCTTACTGATGAAGAGCTCAAGGGTGTAATCGCCCATGAAATCAGCCACGTTAAAAACAGGGACGTGCTTGTAACAACGGTAGCCGCTACAATCGCGGGTGTTATCTCTTACTTGGCTCACATGGCGCAGTTCGCAGCAATTTTTGGCGGTGGCAGGAGGGATGAGCGCGGAGGCAGCAATATCATGGGCTTGCTGGCTTTGGCAATTATTACACCTATTGTAGCAATGATTCTGCAGTTGGCAATCTCGCGGTCGAGGGAGTTTCTTGCAGACCGCAGCGGTGCGTCAATAATCAAAGATGGAGCGCCTTTGGCTTCTGCCCTTTCAAAGCTTGACAAGGCAGCCTTGCACCACAAGCTTGGCATTGGTAACGAGGCAACAGCAAGCTTGTTTATTGTAAACCCGCTAAAGGGGCACAGCTTAACATCTCTTTTTTCAACCCATCCCCCGCTTGAGGAGCGCGTGAAAAGGCTCAGGGCAATGAAGTTTTAGCTGATTGTGCCTTCCGAAACTTTTGAGAGAAGTCTTGATCCTTCATAGTCTTTTGGCACAACGTATTCTGGCATGTGCCTGTCGCTTACAGGGAATCCAGCCTCATAAAATGCCATTGCAACCATGTTTGAGCAGGCTACGCTGTGGGCATTGCATTTATGCCCGGGCATGCACACCAGGCTCTTGTTGCCTTCTCCGTTCCAGTGCAGCACCCGTCCAAAAACTATTCTCAAATACTGTATCCACGAGAACGGCTTGCCCAGGAAAAGCCTTAGTGCTGTGCTGATAACTTTTTTCCTTTGCGGGTTTGTGAGTCTCTTGTTTCTAAGTATTTTGTATGCGAAGTAATCCTTTTCTGTGAGGTCATACATCAGGTCGCATATGTGGCAGCCTTTCTTCGGGGTTGCTTCTATTGTTCTGCCCTGCCCCATGTAGAGCATTACATGGTGCCACTTGCTTCCCTGCAATGCCCGGTTTATTGAATGGAGAAGCCCTTTTTCGCTTACCAGTATGACGTCTGCCTCATGAAGCTTTTTTATCAGGCGCTGCGCTTTCCCAAGTCTCCTGATTCCCAGCTTAAGCCTCATTTTTTTGCCTCATTTTAAGCATCCAACCTTTTTTTGAGGCCTCTCTTTTTTAACCTTTGTGCTATCTGTATTCTGAATCCAGGACTTTTCTTATCTCTGCAGCTTTCTTTGGCCCTATAAGCTCAACTTTCTGGAGCTGCTCCTCGGTTGCGTTTATTATTTCCGCTGCAGAGCCGAATTTTTGCAGCAGCGATTTTGCAAGTTTTGCCTCTATTCCCGGCAGGGATGCTATTATGTACTCTTGCTGCTGTGCAAGTGTTGCTGGCTTTTGAGGGTGCATTGATGGCTGGGGGTGTTTGGCACCTCTTTCCCTTTTTGCTATCGCAACAAGAAGCCCTGCAGTGTCTTTCGGGTTTTTTGAATAAATTATTGGTATCCCGTAGCTTACCGCTATTGTTGCAAGCATGCCCCTTATGGCGTTCGGATGGACGTTTCTGATTGAGTATATGTCTTTCTCCTCGCTGCCTTCAATTAGAAGAACAGGCCTTTCAAAGTTTTCCTTGAGTTCTTTAAGCTGCAGCAGCAGCCTTCCGTCTATTATTGAGTTGACAAAGTCCCCTGCCCGTTTTACTTCAACAGCCACCCTGCTGCTGCAAAGGAAATCCCCAATCGGAAGGGCTTTGAGCTCTATCAGCGCGCCCTCATCGTAAAGTGCCTTGACCACGCCGGAATGCTTTTCCCTTACGTCAGCGAATATCAGTATTTTTCCTTCCATTTTTTTAAAAACAGCAGGTCAGGCAATATTAACAACCGCTTCGTATAATTCAGGCCATCGGTCTTGCTTCATTCTGAACTTTGTCCCGTGGTTATGGCTTGTTCGGGCATCAAAATCTACATAGATAGTCCCATTCTCTATTGCAGAAATAAAGCGGCTTAAACTAAACTTTTGAAGCATTTTTATGTCAGAATACTTAAAATATTCTTTTCCATCAATTCGTTTAACTTCTGCTTTCACAAAAAAACAATTCAATAGTTTTGTGCCTGCTTTATGAAACAAGTCATCAAAACCCCAATATGGCTGCGGGTTAAGTTCACTTAATCCAGTTCGCTTTTTTACTGACGCTAGCCAATCTTTATGCCGAGGGGAAACAGCTTTAGCATCAAAAGATGTGAGTACTTTTCTATTTTTACTGTCTATGGCCACCTTAAACCCTCTATCGCTTCTTGTCGTGCAGCTTATTGTTTGTCTAAAACTCATTTCATTTGCAGGATATTTAGTTCCTGCTTCTTGGTGCTTCCAGCCATATTTTAAAAGCAGAATGTTTGGAACAAATTTTAATACTCTGGGAGACGGTTCCATATGAAACAGAGTTGTAAGTGAAGAAGTATCTGTCCTTTGGCATTTCAGTTCCCATTCGGCAGCGTTTGGTATAGGGAGATTGTTCTCTTTAATCCCTAAAAAGTCCTCTAAGGTGTTTCCTACTCCACCAACATTTCCTTGTCTGCCTCCAAGAACCCGCCCTTTACTTTTAAGCTCACGGAGTTTCTGAATCAGCTTGTCTTTAGTGTAAATTTCAACCATTCAGCTAACCGTCACGATTGTCATTAGTTGTATCGGCAGGTTTCCAAAAGTCGAGCAGATATTCAAAAGTTACGCCCATGGTGATGTAGTTGCTTGGCCAACCAAAAATGCCCACTTTGTTAACAATGTTTGTTCTATCCCAGATTATTGTATTTCTTAATTCATACCCTCTTTTTCTCAATTCTTCAATTAAAGAAACGTGAATGGTTATCCTCTTATTTTCCCACCACATATCAGGGACATTAATGACGCAATGGCCTTTTTGTTTTAATAAGGGCAGCAGCTTTTCAAAAATATCCCCCATATTTTTAGTGTAATCTTCAATGGACATTGTTCCAAGGTCTCTTACGTCTTGCGAATATTGTTCTACAATCCCAAGCTGCCCATTGTCCCTGTCCCTTCTTGATTTGTTCTTTCTTGCCCTGTTAAGAAGATTGGCGTATGGTGGGGATGTCCAAATAAGCTTTATCGTATTAGGTTTAAAATACTCAGGTATGTTTATTGCATCATCACAAACTGCAATCTGCTTTGCTGTGCCAAACAGTTTAGTTTCTGTTAATCTGCTCTTGGCAAGTTTAACGAATTTCTCGTTTAAATCAAAACCAACGGCGTTTCGCTCTAAATCTTGGGCTGCTACAAGCGTTGTTCCACTGCCAACAAACGGGTCTAAAATAAGTTCCCCTTTGTGAGTGAACAACTCAATAACCTTCTTTGATAAGGAAATCGGAAATGTTGCAGGGTGAACAGTTTTATCCCTTATGTCTCTTTTTTCATAAAAAAACTGCCATACTCCTATTTGACTTTTAAGCCATTCTTTTGCGGTCATGCAATTAAGATGGGTTATGTCACAATCGCAAACGCGTTCGCTGCTTATGTTTAGTGGTTTCTTATGGATTGCCGTAGTTTTCATTTCCATTACACTTTCCATACCCTCTTTTAAATTATCCTCGCTTATAAGCCTTACGCCTTCTTGTCCAGTGTCCAGTGCCCTCTCGTCACGAAAACTTTCCGGAATCAAGTTGTTTCTGCCCTGCCGGCTCAAGCTTTAGCTTGCTTTTAAGCGTTTTCAGTATGCGGTGCATCCTTTTTTCCTTGTGGTGGGCAACCCACCTGAAAGTCTCGTCCCTCGTGTTTCTCGTCATGAGTATTGTGACCTTGCCTTTTTCCTGCCTTCCTGTCCTGCCCCTTCTTTGTATCTGCCTTATTGCTGAGGGTATGGGCTCATAAAACACGACAAGGTCGACCTTTGGTATGTCAAGCCCTTCTTCCCCTATCGAAGTGGCTATTATGACGTTAAACTCACCTGCTGTGAACTTGTCAAGAAGTTCCCGCTGCTGTTTCTGGCTCAATCCAGTTTCGCCTTTTTTCATCTGCCCGACAAAGATGCTTGCCCGTATGCCCTCAATCTGGTTCAGTTCCTCCTGCAGCTTCAATGCAGAATCCCTGTAATGGTTGAAGACTATTGCCTTTGCGCCTTTGGCATCTGCAATGTTTTCTTTTATTATCCTTTTCAGCTCGTCGATTTTCGGGTGCTCAATCTTTTTTTCATGGAGCTGCTGCGTTTTGGCAATTGCTGCGAGGAAGTTGTTGTCGGAAAAAAGCCTTTTTGCGGCCTTTGTTTTTCCCGCCTTCGCATCTTCCCTGAGCCTGTCAAAGTACTTTTGCAGCGCAGTGATTCCCTGCGTTTCGAGAAGCTCAAGCGCATGCCCGACTTTCATGGCTTCCGCGAGTGATGATATTGCCCTCAGGAGAGGAAAATTTCTGTAATCGCCTGCGAGTTCAGAGCGGAGAGATGCCTGGAGCTCCAGAAGTTCTTTTTTGGAAATTCCAGTGATGCCTCTGAGGTAGCCTGTATTTTTCACCACTTCCAGCTTTGACCTGAATGAAGCGTCGAGAAGCTTTTTTACTTCTGCAAATTCAGGCGGAAGGTCTACCTTCACCCAGTCAATCTCTATTTCCTGGATGTAAGGCTTGACGTCAGGGTCTGCCTCTGTCCTTACCTCTATGTCCTCTATTGAGAGGTTCCTGCACACCTCGCTTATCTTATCCAGGTCGCTTCCTGGTGATGCCGTGAGTGCAAGTACCCTCGGGAACCTGGCGGTTTTCATGTAATGCTTTGCTATCCATACATAGCTGTATTCTTTTACTGCCCTGTGCGCTTCGTCAAATCCCAGCAGGACAACATCCTCAAGGCTTATCTTCCCAGACAGAAGGTCATTCTCCAGGCCTTGGGGTGTGCTGAATATTACGCTGGCTTTTTCCCAAAGCCCTCCCCTTTTTCCCGCAGCAACCATTCCCGTAAGCACAGCCATTTTCTCTTCAGCAATGTTCAGGTGCTTCTTGAACACTTCCATGTACTGGTCTATAAGCGGCCTTGTCGGCCCTATGAAAAGTATCTTGCTGTCAGGATAGAGCTTAAGCCTGTGAGCTGCCAGCATAAGGAATATGTTTGTCTTCCCAAGGCCTGTTGGAAGCACTACAAGCGTGTTTCTTGCCGCAGCAGTTGCCAGTATGGTTTCCTGGTAAAGCCTTGGTGTAAAGCCTTTTATCATGGTCTTTTTAAGAAAAAGGCCAATCAAAAACTTTTCCTTTTATTATGCCAAGAAGTCAAGCTTTTTGTGCAGCTGGTAGCTTGCAAACTCCGCAACAACGAATATCAGCGCAATCAGCAACCCGCTTCCTATCCTGTGCCCAAAAATATAGCCAATAAGAAAAGCAATGCTCATTGCATGGAACGGCAAAGGGTCGTTCTCCCTTCTGAGGTAGATAAGCCTGCCAAAAATAAGCCCGGCTGCGGCAACGAGCATGTATGAGAAGTTCCTGTCAACAATCAGTTTTCCGGCTGCAAACCCGAAAGCCAGAAGCACGACAAAGGATAGCTCTACCCAGTTCGTCAGGACTTCAAACCCGCCCTTTCCCCATCCCTTGGCGTAAACTATGCCTGTTTTAATCTCAACAGCCATTCCGGCTTTTAGCCTTTTTAAAGATTGTGCAAAGCCTTGAGTTATGGCGGCCAGTCTCCAATTTTTGGCTCCAGAAAGTTGAAGTAAGCAAAGGCCGTAACAACCCCTATGACCAGTGATGCGGTTAGCGCAAGCAGCACGTTTATGTTTGTCATCAGCAGCAGCACTCCGCAGCTTATTATTGCCCCAAACACCAAAGGGTAGAATGTTTTGCTGGCGTACATGATGTTCGCCCCGTCCAATGGTGGTATTGGCAGGACGTTTGTTATGGCGAAAAGCACGTTGACCAGAACCATCTTCTCGGCAAACGCAGCAGGCAGGAATCCCCCGAACCCTTTCACCAATGCTGCAACGAACAGGTTTGCAAGCACCCCCACCAGGGATACCTTTCCCAGGTCAAAGTAGCCCAGCCTGTACCTGAAGTAGCCCAGCCTGTGCTTTTCCATGAAGTGCAGGAACACTCCACTGTATGCCAAGAATATCACTTTGCCGTAAGTCATAAAGGCAAGTATTACTCCGGCAACAAGGCCGTATAGGAATGGCTTGAACTCTGTCTTGTAGCCCATGTTTAATCCAAAAATCCTGTGGGCAGATTCGTGCACGAAAACAGCTATTGCAACAGCTATCAGGCTCAGCGCGAAATTGCTGGCAAAGGCGCCAAAAACGAACTTTTCCCCTTCAAAACTGAAGCCGACTATAAACGCCATGGCCAGCACAGAGGCAAGCAGCCAGAGCTGCTCCTGCTTTGAGAAGGCAAAGTACCTTCTCAGCCTGTCAATCCAGTCGTAAAACGAGTATAGCGACGCCATCTTCCTGCTTTCTGATGCCTCTTTTTATCCACAGCCCAGCTTTGCATGTTTTTAAATGCTTTGGTCAATTGCTGGCAGATGTTTAACAAAATATTTAAATTAATAGTTATCGCCCATTCATGATTTGCATGGCTATATCAGGTAAGGATCTTGGCATCTTAAGGCAGTGGACAGGGCAGTCAAGAGATGGCCCGGTTATAATTGTAAATGTTTCATGTTCTTATGATGCAGCTGTGTTGAGGGATGAGCAAAAGCTGACGGAAGAACTTAGACAACTTGCCGCAAGAGAAAACCGTTTCGATATAGAAGGAGTAGGCGGGCTTGAGCCGATTGTTAGGCAGGGGCAACACAAGCGGAATGGAACTTTGCCAAATGGCTCAAGAGACATAGCTAAGAACCATTTTGAATATGAGATGGCTGGCAATGTATTGTCTTCCGCCATCTTCAAGGGCAGCCTTTCCCTCTCAGTCAGGAGAATCCATGCTTACTTTTCAAGGCTTGCTCAGCACCAGCCAGATATGTTCTATTCGCCACAATTCTCCGATTCTGTTCTCTATGCGCTTTTTCAGGCACAGCGTTCAATTTCAAAAGAGCCTTCAGCTGTTGCCCAGGAAAGGTTGCTTGGAAGATTGGAATTGATTGCAGCCGTCGCTTTTGGGCAGTTGGATGAACGCCCCGCCTTCAGCTTATTCAGGAATTTCCATTACGTCGATGGCTGTTTGGATGGGGAAGTGCCAGCTTCAACTAAAAACACAGCAGATCATAGAACAAAGTCATCCTTTGTTCACCCGGCAAGCAACGGTCACAAAAGTCATTATCAAGATGTACCAAGCAAGCCACTGAATTCCGGCACCAGACAGCAGTATTTCCCTGCATGGTCTACTTCCTCTCCGCGGATAAGTGTTATGCATGACGCGGTGTTTGGAATGTCTGTAACTAGCCGCTAATTTTGTGCCTTTGCCATCCTCACAATCTCTTTTTCATGTCCCGCTCCGACAACTGCAACAATCCTGCTTTGCGGCTCAGAAGCCATAATCCTTGAAAGCGTCTTTGCCATGTGGATGTTCCTGTCTTTTACCAGCGCCTTGTAAAGTTCAGGATAGCGTTCTTGCAGCTTTTTCATAGCCAGCTTTACAAACTGTTCACTCGGGGTTTTTGACAGGTCTATGTCAATCTTGGCAAGCTCTTTTTCCTCGCCAAGCCCGCCTATTCCGAGCAGCAGGTCTGCAGCCAGCCTCAGCTTTTCTTTCAGGCTTATCCTCGAGATGTTCTTCATGGTTATGTCAAGGGGCTGGTCTATCAGGGCAATCCTTATGCCGTTCTGCCTTGCAGCCTTGACTGCTGTCTTCATCTCCTCTCCCGGAACTGCTCCTATCATTTTGCCAAGCTTTCTCTGCACAAGGCTGCCGATGGCAAAGAACAGGGTTCCTGCGATTCCCATCTGCTTCACCATTGAAAGGCTGAACCTTTGCTTCTGTTCAGAGAGCAGGGCGTGGAGCCTTGCATGGTCCAGCTCCACAGCCACTATGTCCGGCTTCTCCGCAAGGATTATCCGCTCTACTTCCGCCACACTGTCTTTTGCAATGTGCGATGTCCCGATTATGGTCAGGTTTCCGTGTTTCATTTTCGTTTGCAGCAGTGACGATGAATTCTCCAACTCAAAACGCGCCTGTCATAAAATTTATATACAGCCGCTGCAGTAACAATAAGTCATAGTTTAAAGTGTTTTTGGATTGAACCTTTTTCGCAAAAAGGGTCATGAGGTGGTTGTGATGCTAAGGACGAAAAGAGTGACGGAAGCTTATGACATGAGGGTTTTTACAGACACTGGCGATTATTTTGGCGATATTGAGGAAGCTATTCTTACCCAGACAAAGGTTATTGGCTGGCGTGTTAAGGCAACGAGGAACTCAGTCCTGAGCAAGCTTCTCGGCTCTGCCAAGGGCGTTATCGTTCCCCACCAGCTTGTTAAGTCTGTCGGAGACGTAATGATAATATCAAAAGCGGCGATGCCAAGCTATACACCTGACGAGCCGGCTAATGTTTGAAATTCTTCTTCAGCTTACTTTCATGCAACTGCTGTGGCAGCATATGACAGTTTAGGCTTTTGAGGCATCAGGTCGTATTGCGCAAATGCGACCAGATTGTGCAGTGCGATGTCCAGGTCAACAAGCCGCGAGGGCAGTGTGCTTCTTACTAGTTCGTCCCTCTCGATGCCGCCTCTCACAGACCTTTCCAAGTCCTCTACAATAACCCCTCCCGTAGAGCCCCCGCTTGTTGTTCTTGTTCCATAGAACTTTCTGAATTCCTTCATTGCATCAGCAGGGATATGTAAGAACATTGGTAAGACTATAAATTCCCTGCCGGGCGGCTCGCCGCCAGCTAGTTGTCGCTGTGCTTTTCTCATGGTCCTGATTGCCGCAAAATGGGTGCTGTGGCTGAACCATTCCATGTCCCCTTTTCTGGCATCTTCTCCTGATTTCATGGGCCAGAGTGTTTCCTTTTCTGAGGTGCTCCTTGAGTAGAGGTCATAGCTCATGATGACAGCTTGAGGCGTAACAATGGCTGTTCTGTAGTTGCCATGATTCCTGTCGACTATGGGGATGTGGGAAAGCTCTATGTAGTGGGTCTTGCCGGGTTTGCTGATTGAGGGCACGTTTTGTATTATTGCCTCAGCTCCATCTTCCCACAAGTTCGTTGGCGTATACAAAGCTACTTCTCCAAGAACAACATCGTCTATGTTTGGCGGAAGCTGGTCAAGTAATTGTGCTCTGAAGATTGCGGCGAGGTGGGATCTCCTGAACATTCGGCCTGTGTACTTGATGCCTTGCCGTTCGACGCCAACGAGTACGTCACCGACACGCGCTTCTTTTAAGCGCATGGCTTCAGCTTGTGCAGCTAGCATCGCGTTACTTGCATCGTTAATGCCGGCAAGCCTGGGTGCCTTTACGACAGGCTGTTCCTTTAAGAGTTTCATGCCGTTATAATGTGGCAGGATGTTGTTTTCTGGCGTTAAGCGAACTACGCGGTCAGGCGTGGCATTCATTCGCGCTTCTATGAGCCTGTTCCACGCATCCCTGTGTAATTGTTCGAGGTGGGCGTATTCGCCTGTGGGCAATAGTCCGCCCTGTGCTTTCCTGTGCACTCTATACTCTGGAGTGAGTTTTAAGTCCGGCTGCACTATCAGCCCTTTTTTAACTAGCATGGCGATAATGTCACCGCTACTGTTAAGGTAATCCTTCCATTTAAGTCCTGCCATTCGAACTTTTGGGCCAAGAAGTTCTTCAATTCCAGCCGGATGAACTACACCTCTGACTAAATTTGCCAGTTTTTCTTTGGTTCCTGCAGGCAATTCATCCTGTTCGACAGAGGCCATTCTAACGCGGGATAATGCGTTTCCAGATATAAACCTTATTCTCGGCAGCTTTTTAAATTGAGCCTGATTTACGGTTGCTATGGCCCAGCTCACCAAAGCATCAGTCCTTGAGCAGCTCAAGACTGTCGAAGACCCCGAAATAAAATACAGCATCGTTGACCTCGGCCTGGTTTATGGCGTGAAGATAGACAAAGGCATGGTTGTTGTTGACATGACTTTTACCTCTCCTTCCTGCCCCCTGGGCCCTTTCATAATATCTGAAGTGGAAGCTGCAGTTAAGAAGCTTAAGGGCGCCAAGGGCGTTACAGTCAACATAGTCTGGGAGCCTTTATGGAGCCCGGAAAGGATGAGCGATGAGGCAAAGGTTGCATTGGGGATATAGAGGACTTTGAATCACCCTTATTTATCACTTTTGTTCAAAGTCCTCTAAGACAATGTTGACAACGGTCAACAAGGTTCCGCCATAGGCAGAACCAACTTTGACTCTTTACAGGTGGATAATCAAAGTTGTCTATAACGCCGCAGCAGCAACAATTTTAAATTACGGCTTTTTTATCCATAGGGGTTGATAAGGGATTCAGTAGCGGCCCTTATTACGGCAGTGGTCCAGTGGTAGGACAGAAGCTTCCCACAACCTTTTTGTTCGCTGCTGCTCAAAAGCTTGGCCAAAAAGGATGAAAAGAGCTTCTAATGCGGGTTCGATTCCCGCCTGCCGTATCAAAACCTTTTTGTTAAAAAGGTTTATCAAAAAAAACGATTGCGCTTCACTTAATCCTGAAGTGCTCGCAGAAGTGCTTCACGTCCTCGGTTTTGCCCACCATCGTTACCTTGTCCTCTTTCCGGAAATTCAGGTTTGTTGACGGCACTACCGTCCTTTCAGTGCCGCGCTGTATTGCCAGCACAAGGACATTGAACTTTGTGCCTATATGCAGGTGCTTTATTGTTTTGTTCACAAACTGTTTCGGGACCTCAACCTCCTTTACCGCGTACTGGGGGGAGAGTTCGATGAATTCAAGCACGTCAGAGCTCATGAGCTGCCATGCCAGCCTTTTGCCCGTGTCAACTTCAGGGTAAATCACCCTGTCAGCACCCACCTTTGCAAGGACCTTTCCGTGCTGTTCACTGTTCGCCTTCGCAACAACATAACTGACGCCGAGCTCTTCAAGGTTGAGTGTTGTGAGCACGCTTGCATCGACATCTTTGCCTATCGCAACAACAACAGCATCACAATTGACTATCCCTGCCTCTTTCAGCGCATCTTTGTCCGTAGCATCTGCCTGCTTTGCAGATGTCACATAGTCCTTTACGCCGTTTATTTTTTCATTGCTTTTGTCTATTGCAAGCACATGCTGGCCTTCCTGCATCAGTGTAAGCGCAACACCTGTGCCGAACTTTCCCAGCCCTATCACGCCAAAATTTTTCTTTGCCATGTGCTTCTTTTCTCTCAACAGCCTCTTATAAAACTTTGTTTTTTCTACCCCACTACAGCATCCTCTTCAGGAAGCCTTGTCCGCTGGGAGGTTTTCCTGGCTAAAAAGAGGTGCAGCAGCGCAACAGGGCTTATCCTGCCTATGAACATCACAGCAGCCAGGATTATTTTTGCAGCACTGCTGAGGCTGGGCGTTATCCCTGTGCTCATGCCTGTTGTGCTGAATGCGGATATGGCCTCGAAGAGTATTTTTTCAAAGGCTTCAGGCTCGATAAGGCTGATAAGCATGGAAGCCGCTGTTACAACTCCTGCAGCAGCGAATATTGTCACGAAAGACTTCGTTATTACGGCGTTGCTTATTCTCCTGCCGAAAATCTCAACATCAGTTTTGCCCTTCACAAACGATTCAGCCGTTCCTAATGCTATTGCAACAGTGGTTGTCTTCACTCCCCCTCCAGTCCCGCCAGGAGAGGAGCCTATGAACATGAGGATTCCCAGAAGCATCAGAGTTGTCAGTGCAACGTTGTCAAGGTTTGTTGTAACAAAGCCAGATGTTCTTGCAGTTGCAGAATGAAAAGCAGATATGGTTATCTTGTTAGCCATGCTTAGGCTGCCGAGTGTTTTTTCATTGCCTGATTCAATGAAATAAAACGTGGCAGCGCCAAGCAACAACAGCACAACGCTTGCAGTCAGGGCAATTTTTGTATGCAGGCTTAGCACCCTTTTCCTGTTCCTGAGCTTCTGCCACAAATCATCTATCACCAGGAAGCCCACCCCTCCTGCCAGCGTCAGGGAAATTATTGCGATGTTAACCCAGACATTGCCAGCATAGCCTGCAAGGCTGCTGAACCCGCCAAACAGGTCAAAGCCTGCATTGTTGAATGCCGAAACAGAATGAAATATGCCATACTTTGCAGCGGTTTTCACATCAGCATTTGCAGACCAGATTAAGGTCAAAGCAACTGCTCCTGCAATTTCAAAAAGCAGCACGAACACAACAGTGTGTTTTGCAAACTTGTAGACGTCCCCCAGCGCTGGCAGGTTCATGGATTCCCGCATGTACATGCCTCCTGAAAGTTTCATGTTTCTTGCAAATATGAATAGAAAAGACATAAAAGTCATATAGCCCAGGCCCCCGATCTGTATCAGGAACAGTATTATGAGCTGGCCTGTTGGTGAGTAAAAGTCATGGGTGTCCTTCACAACCAGCCCTGTTACCGTCGTTGCAGAAGTGGCTGTAAACAGTGCATCAACAAAGCCGGTCCTTGTGCCTTCCCGGGAAGAAAAAGGCATCATGAGAAGCAAGGTTCCTATGGCTATTATTGCAAGGAAGCTTACCGCTATCGCCTTTACAGGGTTGACTTTCTTTGCAAGGACTTTGTCGTAAGCCATCTTTGTCATAAACTATTTAAAAACCAACTGCCTGCTGTTTCCCTCATTAAGGCTTTTAAAACTTTGCAGGCGGCTCGCAGCAACATCTTTTAATAGCCGGCGTGTTTTCCGGAATTCTATGGAGCAGGCAAAAGAGTTTCATGCAGTGATTGAGCACATAACAT
>JACPBY010000002.1 GCA_016180065.1 Candidatus Woesearchaeota archaeon
CTAAGAAAGACTAAATTTAAATACGCAGCGGCAACGCTCGTGGTTTGATAAGGGCGGGAGCAACGGCAAGCGCACTTATTGCGGGGATACCGAAGCGGCCAAACGGGGCAGACAGCTGCCAAACTGTGACAGCTGCGCCTAAACTCAAGATCTGCTGGCTTAGTGCCTTCAGGGGTTCGAATCCTCTTCCCCGCACCTCTTTTTTGACATAACTTTAAATAAAATAAGCGACTCCTGACTGAAAATATGAGCATAAAAGAACTAACCCCTGGAATGGGCAACGTAGAGCTTGTTGCTGAAGTGGCAGAGATTGGGGAAGCCAGGGAGTTCAACAAGTTCGGCAAATCCGGAAGGGTTGCGACTGCAACGCTCAAAGATGATACGGGAGAGATAGCGCTCTCGCTCTGGAACGAGCAGATAGACCAGATTGGCAAAGGAGACACTGTCAAGGTAACCAACGGCTACGTGAAGGAATACCAGGGAGAGATGCAGCTCACGACAGGAATGAGAGGCAGCATAGAGATTGTGAAGAAGGCTGAACCCGGGAAAGAACAGCCACAGCCTGAAGAAGCTGAAACAGCCGAAGCTGCCGGAGCACCACCAGTAGATGAAGAGCGCATAGAGGACTGATTCTGCTGCTACAACAGCAAAACCATTTTGGCGAAAAAAGTTTATAAATAGCCCAAAACGACGACTTTATTCAGGTTGATAGGGAACGTAGCTCAGCCTGGGAGAGCACACCGCTGAAGCCGGTGGAGTCGCCGGTTCAAATCCGGCCGTTCCCACTCAAAATTCATCAGCAAAGCTTCGGAATTTTGTGGCTAAGAACGAAATGACACACATAACATGGAATGATTTTGAGAAAGTTGGGCTGAAGGCGGGAATTGTTATCAAAGCAGAAGACTTCCCTGAAGCAAGGAAGCCAGCCTACAAGTTGTGGATAGACCTTGGCAAGCTTGGAGTGAAACAGTCAAGCGCCCAGATTACCGCGCTTTACAGGAAAGAAGAGCTTGTTGGAAAGCAGGTCATTTGCGTGACAAACTTCCCGCCAAAGCAGATTGCGAACTTTGTCTCTGAAGTCCTGACAACCGGCTTTGCAAACGAAGATGGAAACATTGTCCTGGCGCAGCCTGAGAGAAGGGTCCAGAACGGCGCAAAGCTTGCCTAGCAGGCAGCAGCAAACAGATAACTTTTTAATTTTAGAACTAACCCTGCCAGTCTCATGGGGGAAGAAACAGGCAAGGATTGGCCTCTTTTCTACAAGGAACAGCTCATCCTGGGAAACCCGGACAGCAACGTTGGCATATGCACGCTCTGGTCTGTCAAGGAAAACTTCTCGTGGCTGCCAAAGGAAAAATACGGCATAATCGGCAACCTGTACAGCTCATATGGCATAAACCCCATGCTGAAGAACATCCTTGCGAACCCGAAGATAAGGCACTTAATAGTGTGCGGGGCAGACCTTAACAAAACAAAGGAAATACTTGTAAACTTTGCTGAGAAAGGCATTGATGATGGCTATAAAGTTGTCGGGAGCGAGGCTTACATAGACAAAACAATCCCGGAAGAAGCCATTGGGAAACTAAGGAAGAACCTCAAGGTTATTGTGCTGAGAAATGCCAATGGCGAGGAAGCCAAGAAAGAGCTTGCAACTGTTCTCGAAGGCATTTCAAGCGAGGGCAAGGCGTTCATGGAACCCATTATCATCAGGGAGGAATCTTCAACAGAAGCGATGTATTCTGAGGAAGAAGCGCCCAGAACAGAGGGCAAAACAATAAGCGAGGCGTGGCTGAAGGCACTGGACATAACCCTGAAGTTTGGCGAGGAAAAGAAGAGCGAATACGGGCTTAAGCAGAAGGAAATCCTTGACATGGCAACAATTGTGAAAGCTGAAGAGGAAAACTTTCCGGAATGGTTCCCCTTTTCAAAAAAAGAGCTGGAGGACTACCAGTCCAAATTCTTTACAGAAGAGAAGCCTGAAGGTGTATCATATACATACGGAGAAAGGCTGCTCAAGCCCGGCCAGATAAAAGCTGCTGTTGAAAGGCTGAAGAAAAGCCCGCACACCAGAAGGGCAATTGCTGTAACATGGAAGCTTGAAGAGGACGCAGCTTCAAGCAACCCACCCTGCCTGATTGAAGTTGCGTGGAGCGTAAAGCACGGGAAGCTATGCCAAACCTCAACATTCAGGAGCCAGGACATGTTTGGGGCGTGGCCGCTAAATATCTTCGCACTGAGGCAGCTCCAGAAGCAAGTGGCTGGCGAACTGGGAATCCCTGCTGGAAGCCTTGTCAATATTTCAGTGTCAGCCCACATTTACGAAAGCAACTGGAAAGCGGCGGAAGAACTTGTGGGGAAGCATCATAGGGGAAGGATGATGCGGCTTGACGAGGACCCAAGAGGGTTTTTTGTAATCAAGGTTGAGAAAGGCGAGATAATTGCAGAGCACAGGCTGAAGGACGGAAGAAAGACAAGATACGAGTTCAGGGGGAATAGGGCAGAGGAAATCTACAGGAGAATACTAAACGAGAACCTGATATCAATGCTTGACCACGCCGCATATTTAGGAAAAGAGCTAGCAAGGGCTGAGATTGCGCTGAAAGAAGGCAGGAATTACGTCCAGGAGAAAGCGTAGCTTACTTTTTGTTTAGGTTAAAAAGAGATGAGAAGGCATGTTGCTGATGCGCCTGACTTTGACACTGTCCTCGCAGAAATAAGAGCAGCTATGCGTTAAAACGAGGCGCAAGGGCTGATTCACATACTCGCTTTAAGAAAATATAGACAACTGCGTAGCTTATGTCACATCTTGTACGCAGTTGTCTGATAGTGAACTGCGCCTCTTCAGTCACATAACCTGCGCAGTTCACTATATGAACAGCAAAATCAAGAAGAAAATGGAAGGGCAAAACGGTCGAGTGCAGACTCCAAAGCTGATTTCATAAGTTCAGCTTTCGGCGGCACTTTAACCCGAACAGCTCCGTTTGCTTCCTCGACATAAATATCTTTACCTGTATGCAGGTATGACGCCCTATGCATACCCTCTTCAGCTGGCAAGTCTTTTACAAAATAAATCGGGACACGAACTGCATGCGATTCCAAAATGGGCGGGCCTGCAGCCAGTCTTAGCGGGTAGCCGCTGGCAGTCATAATGAGAGGAATGCTGTCCTGCACTTCATCTGCCAAGCTTGGCAGGCACTTTTCAGCGCGCCGCCGCGCCTCTTGCATTTTTTCATATTCTCCTGTTGAAGGAACGGCCATGTAAACTTTTTGGACAAGCGCCTCTGCTTCAGAAGGTTTTAGACCTTCTGCTGCGGCTGAAGCTAAAGCTTCGCCAATAACTTCCTGAGGTATTTCCTCGCGCTTAAGATAAAACAACATGCCTCCTACTATTCGATTATAGCGAGCTAAACATTCTTCTGGTGTAAGCCTTGGCCCAGATCTGGCCAGAATTTCTTCTATTTCTCTTCTCACATTGTCATCAAGCGGCATCTTACACCTTCAAACTAACCACGTTGGACATCCCATTCTCATCCATACAACCTTTTTGTTCGTTGCGACTCACAAAAAGCTTGACCAAAAAACGCTAAACTTTCAGGCTTACGACATTGGACATCCCATTCTCATCCATGCTTACACCATACAGCGATTCGCCTTCGGACATGATTGCGTCGTTGTGGCTTATGGCGATGTACTGCGCCTTGGCAGAATAGCTCTTGAGCAGCTTTGCAAGCAGCTCTGAGTTGCGCTTGTCAAGGGCTGCGTCAACCTCGTCAATGATGTAGAATGATGCAGGCTCGTACTCCTGTATTGCGAAGATTAACGCAAGGGCTGTGAGGGTTTTCTCCCCTCCTGACAGGCTTCGGATGTCAAGGAACTTCTCGCCTGCCAGCCTCACCCTAATCCTGACTCCGGCTTCAAACAGCTTTTCCTCGTTTTCTATTACAAGATGGGCTTCGCCCTTTGTTGAAAGCTGCGAGAATATCCTTGCAAAGTTCTGGTTCAAAACCGTAAAGGAGTTCATGAACAGGTCCTTCTTCCTGCCTTCAATCTCATTTATCATCTTAAGCACATCATCCTTCTCCCTGGCAAGCTTGTCCTTCTTGTCAAGAAGCTCGCTATACTGCTTCTCAACATCATCATAGATTTCAAGGGCCTTCAGGTTGACATTGCCCATCTCAATGACAAGCCGTTCAAACCTCGAAATCTCGCCCTTAATCTGGTCTTCAGAAACGCCTTCAAGCAGCTTTACATCCGCATACTGCGAGAATTCCTCGTTAAGGCCGGCAAGCTCGGCAGAAACCTCTGCTTTCTTAATGGAAATGTTATTAATCCTGATTTCAGCACTGTTAATCTGCTCCTCTTTCCGGATAATCTTCTCGTCATCAGCCTGGACTTCTTCCATGAGCTTTGTACGGCTTGCAAACAGCTCCTTGTGGCGGGCCTGGAACTTTGCTGCCTTTGCCTCGCTCTCTGATAGGTCCTTGCGGAGCTTTTCTGTTTCTTTCACCAAGCGGTCTTTCTCTGCCGAGAAGTGCTCCTCATCCTTGCCGAGCTGCTTAAGGATTTGCAGCAGCTTGGCTTTTTCCTGGCTGAAAACCTCATTGAGCTGGACTTCAATTGTCCTGGACTCATTTTCAGAGCGCTGGATTTGCTCGGAAAGCTCCTGCTTCCTTTTATCAAAGGCGTTAAGCTCAGCAAGGAAGGCAGGGTTTCGCAAGCTGGCAATCTGCTCCCTTGCCTGCATCCGCCTGGACTTCAGCTCTGCCACAAGCCTGGTTTGCCCAAGCAGCCTGTCCTCGGCTTCCCTGAGCTTGCTGATTACTGACTTCAGCTCTTCCTGGAGCTCCTGCTTCTGCTTCTTTGAAACATCCACGTCTGAGGACTCAAGGTGCAGGCTGCGCTCCATCTTTATGATATCACCTTCAAGGGCGGCTTTCTTCTCCCTCAGGGATGCGATAGCTGCTTCGGCAGTTTCCTTTTCCTGTTCAAGCCCGGTGGTTTCAGCTGCCAGTGCGGCAAGCTTGTGCTCAAGCTGGCCTGCAACCAGGGTTTCTTCCTCATCAAGAAAGCTTGTTGACTCTGCCCTGCGTTCCCGATAGCCGCCATGCATTGCACCTGAAAGCTCGGCAAGGTCGCCATCAAGCGAAACCATCCTTGCCCTTCCAATCCCGATTTTCCTCGCGACTTCAATTGAATCAACAGCAATTGTGCTGCCAAAAACATACGAAAATGCAGGCTTGAACCGCTCATCAAAGCTTATCAGGCTGATGGCAAGGCCGTGGACTCCCGGCAGCTTCAGCAAGCCAGCAATATCACTGCGGCCCTCTGCCTGCCTTATCTTGTTTAATGGAAGAAACGATGCTGTGCCAATCCTTTTTGACTTAAGAAAGCTGATGCACTCTGCCGCCACGGCATCGCTCTCCACGATAATGCTGTTTATTCGCGGGCCTGCTGCAACTTCCAGTGCAAGAGCGTACTTCGCCTTTGCCTTGCCGAGCTGCGAAACTGTCCCGTGAACGCCCCTTATTGACTTTTGCGAAAGGACTGACTTGACAGCAAGGTTGCCCAGAACCCGCTCCTGAACAGCTGCTTCCTTTGCCCGGGCCTTGGCAACCTCTTCACTTAACGCTGAGATGCGCTTCCTGTTCTCGCCAAGCTTCGCAGACACCATGGAATCCTTTGCGAGAAGCTGGTTAAGCTCCAGCACGACTTTCTTAAAATCATTTCTCCGCTGCTGCAACTCATCAATCTCATTCTTGCTCTCCTTCTCAACCACCTTAAGCTTTTCCATTGAGGAATCAATAGTGTTAATCCTGAACTCAAGCCTGTCTTTCTCCCTGAGAAGGTTCTGCTTCTGCTCCACCATTGACTGCATAAGCAGCTGCTTTTCTTCAACTTCCTTGTCTATAGCTCCAAGCTCAGCCTCAATCCGCACCAGGTCCGCAGAGTCAACAGAGCCTCGCAGCTTCTGAATGCTGGCTTCAAGCCTTTCCCTGTCAGCAGAAAGCTTTTGCACCTGCGCTGCAAGGGACCGCTTTGACTCCTCAAGCTGTGAAACCCGGGACTCAAGCTCAGAAAGGTCAATCTTGAGCTGCTCCCGCCTCTCTCTTACCTTGACAATCTCGCCATCATCAAGTGAAATCCTGTTGGCGTTTGTGCCAATCGCAACCCTTATTTGCTCGATGTTCCGGTGAATCGTCACCTGCTCCTGCTCAGCCTTATGCTCAAGCTCCTCGTTAAGCTGCGAGATTTCCTCCTTCCTTTTGACAACAGCAAGGCGAAGCTTTCCAATTTCTGCTTTCAAGCCAGCGATGTCCTTCTCACTGGCTGCAATCCCTTTCTCAACCTCAGACTTTTTTGCCTCTCGCTGCCTTATCTGGAGATTCAGATATGTTGCCTTGTTAGACCTTACCCTGTCATTAAGCTCCCTGTACTTCAGAGCCTGGTCGCGGTCGTGCTTAAGCTCTTTCAAATGCGCTTTGCGCTCGCTCAGCAGTATGTCTGCTTCCTTCAAACGCTCATCAACCTTTTGCAACTCACTGAGCGCCTTGTTCTTTTTGTCTTCGTAGACAGAGATGCCGGCTATTTCCTCAATAACCTGCCTTCTTTCCTCGGAAGACATCTCCACAAACCGCACTATATCTCCCTGAAGAACGATGTTGTGGCCATCAGGGTCTATCTTTGCCAAGGCCAGAAGGTCAAGAATCTCCTGCCGGGTGCTGGCCTTGTCGTTTATCCTGTAAGAGCTCTGGCCGGTAGGCTTGATAATCCTGCTAACCTTAACCATCTGCTCAGGGTAAGGAAAAACTTTTTTGCTGTTGTCAAAGAAAATGCTTACTTCTGCCTTGGCTGCAGGCTGCTTGGTCTTGCCGCCGTTATAAATCAGGTGGGCAAGCTTCTCTGTGCGAAGCTCCTTGCTGCTAATCCTGCCGAGGACAAAACAAAGGCTGTCCAAAATGTTGCTTTTACCCGAGCCGTTGGGGCCAAGTATTACTGAGAAGTTGTCGTCGAAAAGCAGTTCCGTCCTCTTCGCAAAGGACTTGAAGCCATGCAAGACAAGTTTTGAAATGCGCGTCATTACGAAGAGAGCCTAATAAAGAGGCGGTTTAAATTGTTTTCTCTCCTGAATAGCCATACAAAAATAAGAAAAAGAGAGAAGGGCCTCAGCCCCTTCCCCTGCCACGGCCGCTGCCTTCATTCCCTGCTTCACCTTCAGCAGCCCTGCCTCTGGCTTCGCCCTCGTCTTCATCGTTGCCGTCTTCAGGCTTGTCAGCGCCCCTTCTCCTGTCGGACAGCTCATCCTCATCTTCATCACCTGCGCTGTCTTCCATTTCCACCTTTGCAAGGGCTTTTACCTCATCTACAGACAATCCTGTTCTTGCAGCTATTTCGCTGAAAACTGCAGCCTCGCCAGTGAAAGGCAGGCTGAACCTGAGCTTGCTGCCACCAACTTCAACCTTGACCTTTGCAATGCCATCCTCAACCTCCACTTCAATCTCCCTCTCGTCAGGCTCGCCCCGCTCATTCCCTTCCCTCACTTCTCCTGAGAGGGCCTTTTCCAGGTCTGCCATGGTCAAGGAGGACAGCCTGCTGAATATTCCGTCAACAATGGCTGCCCGGTCTGAAGTGTTCAAGGGGAATTCCAGCTCAAACCTGGCCTCGGCAACACCTTCCCTTATCCTGACTTCTGTCCTTAGCCTATTCCTGAGCTGTTCCTGCCCGTTCTCTATTTCAAGAAGCCCGTTTATGTCATCTTTAGCAAGCTTCACCATTGATAACAGCTCATCCAGTACTGCAGACCTGTTTGTTGAAGCTGTTGTAAATCTAACTTCAACCTTTACTTCTGCATCATTGTTGAAGGCTTCTGCCGTTATCTTAACTCTCTCATCACCATCTCCCCTGCCCCGCCTGCCAGAATCACCTATGCTGGCTGACAGAGAACGCTCAAGCAGCCTCTCCGCGTTCTTGGCAAGCTGCTCGGCAGCCTGAGCCTGGCCAAAGGCTTCGCCAAAGTCGCCAGCCGTGAAGGCTGTCTGGGCATCGGCAAGCTTCTGCTCAGCCAATGATATGAGCTCGCTCACTGCGGTTGTGTTTGTCATGTTTGTGACCGCTGCCTTTGCCTTGGCTTCAGCAAGCTCCTCAGTTGCATCCCGAATCTGGTCACTTGCCTTCTCTTTTCTCAACTCAGGCAAACCAGCTCGTTCCTCAAGCTCATTTACCTTCTGTTCAATTTCAACCTCTGACCTGCCTCCATCTGACCTTATCCTTACCTTAATGCTGTTTTTTTCGCCCTGAATCTCAGCCTTAACCCTGCCCGTCTGGTTTTGCAAAAGATTCATCAGGGAGTCAACAAGCGAAAGCTGGCTCTCTGCAACATTGCCTTTAACTTCAAGCTTCACCCTTAATCCATCCCTGACCTGCTCAATTACCTTTTCGTGCTTCTCAAGCTCTGCCTCAAGCTCAATTTCCTTCTCAAGGGCAGCATCTGAATCGCCCCTTGACAGGCTTCGGACTGAGCTTCTCACAGTTTCCAACGCCTTATCATGCCCTGACTGGGAGACCTGTGCGGCAGCAAGCTTGCCATCCGCAATCATTTCCTCGGTCTCAGCGAGCCTTTCCTGGGCTATATGCAATGCCCTGTCAGCTTTTTTCTCCTTATCAAAAGTCAATGCCAGGCCGATACTGTCAAACATTCTGTCAAAAACGTGCAGAGCGCTGTCTGGATTAACGCCTGCTTTCACATTATCCTCAAACACCGCTGCATCATCTGCCACCGAATGGGCAAAAACCCCCTGCGGCGCCAAAAACATTGCCAAAACCAGCAAAGGCATAAACAACGCTGCGAACCTTCCGAACTTTTGCTTTTTCATTTTACATCATCCTCCTGTTGGTTGCTAACAATTACCCCCGCATCCCCGAATGCCACATGCAGGGCATGGCGGGAGATTAAAAACAGCCCTGGTTCCGAAGCCCAGAACATTTCTATGCTGATTGTTTTGCCCGATTCTTTGCATTTCATCATGAAGCTTAGTAGGTGAGGCAAGTATTTAATTAATCCCTGAAACTGCCTGAAACAAGGTGATACAACCAGAAAACAAGCTACTCAAGGCCTCTTGAGCCGGATTTTGTTGGCGTTTCCAAACGGGATTTTTTCTATAAGGCCTTTTTGCTCAAGGCTCCTGAGCTTCCTTGACAGCTTAACCTTTGAAATGCTAGCTTTAATTTCAAGCTGTTTCTGCCAAAGCCCTTCCTCACCAGAAGAGGAAAGAAGCTCAACAATTTTCTTCTCGTCATCAAAAAGATTCCTTGTGAGGGCAGAATCCTGAGCTTGCAATGTAGAAACTTTTGGAGAGGCTAATTGCTTCCTGCGATAAATGTAAAAGCCGGCAAGCCCTGCCAAAACCAGAACGACGAGAACAACAGGCAAAGAAGAGCTTTTATTTGCCGGGCTGTAAATCACAAGGATTGAGTTGCCGTTCTGGAAGTCTTCTTCCGTCCACCACACCTTAATCCTTTTGCCGTCGGTGCTTACCTCCCCTGTCAAGGGAACAATGGAGCGGCCAGCCTCAAGCTCATACTTGAGAGTCGCCCTTTCCGGCAGCGTGACAGAAACAGACTTTTTTGGCGCATCTACCTGAGCAACGTCTGAAACAAAAAAGACAGTGTTTCCCGATTGCTGAAGGAGAGAGTCGGTTGCATAGCTGATTCTTATGCTTCCAAACCCGCCATTCCTGAAAACAAGCTTCCTTGAATCCTTCAGCTCTGCTATCTCAAAATAGGAAGGGGATGTTTCAACCAAAACAGCATCTTTCGGGAGAAGCCACTCAAAATATGAAACGTTCCCGCCAAATGAAAAAGCCAGGTCTGTGTAGGCTTTGCCGTCCAGGATGTCATAGCTTGCAGAGTATCCCTGCATCTCGGCAGACGCTGCTGTTGCAAGTGCTGAAAACAGCAGCAGAACTGCAACAATGGCAGATACCTGCCTTATGAGCTCCATGCAGGGCAATATAGCTGACATCGTATAAATATGTTTCCAGCGTCCGAAGCCTAGCCTTGCACCACACTCAGCTGCTTTTTCAGCCTCGGCAGCACCTTCTTAACAACGAAAGCGCTAAACCTGTTATGGACTTCCTTGTTAATGACCTGCGTATCTGTGACTGTGAAAACATGCACCCCTGCATAAGCCTCCTTCTGGGCATGCCTCAGGCTGACAGGGACAGGCAGGCAGTACCTCCAGAAATCAAAAAAGACATGCCACTTATCCTGCCCATCAACCTTCAAAGCTATGCCTTCCAAGTCATGGCCATCCTCATAATAGCCAAGGTGCAGGTGCTTGTCTTCGTAGCTCATAGTGCATTACCCCTCATACCGTCTCTTCGGAAGCTCAGGCTTTTGCTGCTGCTCTTCAATTGCTTGAATCTTGTAGAGAAGCTCGTCTGCCTTGTGGTGTGCATTGACTCCGAGTCCTATCAGATATAAGCCGTATCCAACCACAGCGCCTCCCAAAGCAATAGGAAATAGTTCAAACGCGATTGAAGTGGAGTATGGAACATCCTTAGCTATACGGTTTAATGCGCCCAGAATGGGCAGCCCGGCTACTGCTGCACCGAAAGCGGTCGCGCCAAACCCGGCCATAGTAGCGATTGTTCCTGATTTCAGCCACCATTTCTTTTCCTTCTCTAACGCTTCAACTTCCCCGACCTTATCTTCAAGTGCCACAATCTCACTCTCCCTTCACAAGCCTGAGCCCTATGCCCGTGCCCATCTTGAGGCCGTAGCCAAGCGTTATGTTAATCATGCCCATCGGCTCCAGATACCTTGCTGACTTGAGCGTCCCTGCATCTACCGCCTCAAAGCCGATGTCCTCTGCGAGCTTCTGCACTGCCTTTTTGCTGCCATCATCATCACAGGCAACAAATGCTGCGAGGCGCTCGCCACCCAGCCGCCCTGTTTTCATGTTCTGGGCAAAAACAGTGTTGAAAGCCTTGACAATATGGGATTTTGGCAGCAGCTTCTGCAGCTCCTCAGCTCCTGATGTAGTAAAGCCGAGGGCAAGCTCAAACGAGGAAGTGAGTATGTTGCTCACATCCACAACAGCCTTGCCATCCACAGCAGTTCCCAATGCATTTGCCACGTCCTTGTGCACTGTCCACGGCACTGCAAGAATGATAACTTCAGCCCATTCAGCAGCCTCTTTCACAGGCTCCTTCGGCTCTTTTGTGCCAAACCTTATCTCGTGGCCAGCCTTAGACAGCCCACCTGCCAGCGCCTGCCCAACATTGCCCTTTCCTATGATTGCGATTTTCATGTTAAACACCTCCTGCATTGCAAAAATCAGACTTTATTCCATGGCTGCTAAAAGCGTTGCAAAGCTCCATGATGTGTGGGGTGCCGTCCGACAAGGTTCCGTCATCGTCATCAACAGCCAGCAAATCGTCCAGAAACTCGCTGAAAAGCCTCGGCTGAAGCTTAATTGCGCGGATAACCAAGCTATCGGTGAAATCTTTTCCCAGCTTAGCCCTCAGGTCCCACATTGCGCCTGAAAACGGCAGGCTGTCAATATGCGGCTCCCCTACAATGTCGTCAGGGTACATTTTCGTATTGCTGATGATTCTAATGGGATTCTCAAAAACGCCTTCACCAATTGATGGATCGTTGGTGATGGAGGCTGCAAAATAATCAGCCCAGCCTTCGTGCATGGCAGGTATCTCGCCTGTGTCCTGAGGCACGGTTAAATACGCTCTCATCACGACATTGTGCGTGTACTCATGGTAGATTATGTCTGCGCCCAATGCCGTGCTCTCACACATCCCTCCTGGCCCCTCCCCTGGCCCGAAAAAGTTTACGGACAGCCCTGTTGCGAAAGCATTGCAAGAAAAGCCAAGCTCAGAGAAAACCTCCATGTTTGCTTTCATCGGGATGTCCAGCGCAGGAAAATCAAAAGGCGAACCTTTGGTAAAATAATCGTGGGCTATATTCACCTGGTAGAAGGCATTGGACTCCTCATTTTTGTATGAAGTGTCAAATTCTGCCCAGTCCCAGTCATGGCTTTTGGCTTCTGGCAGCGGCAGGGTTGCCAGATGCAGCGCACCTTCGCGGCTAAACAGGCTGTTTATGTTGGCAAAAGGCACGCGGCTGTTTACGCTTACAAACGGCCCTGAAAGGGAAGAAAACAGTGTAAGGCTTCCTGCCAGTTCTTCAATCCTATAATCACCTTTTACAGTTACGCCTGAGCTTGAGCCTGATTTGTCAATTTCTGTTTTAAACCCTTGTGAGGCCACTGAAATAGTAACCCATTTGGAAATCCCGCTTTCCGCATCATCAGAAAAAACAATGCCCTGGCCTGTTTCAACTGCAACATTATCCACGAAAAACCCGGGATTTATGCTGTCCACAGGCGCTACAGCAACAAACGCAACAGACACATTCCTGCCAAGGTAGCTGGAAAGGTCAAAGCTTTGCCTTCCCCACGATGCGTTAAGCCCATCATAAACCGCCATGACCTCAATATTAAGCGCGTCTTCACCGGTTATGTTGAGGATGGAGTTGGAGCTGGGGATTGCAAGTAAGAGTGCTGCCTCATCCGGCCCCAGGTCGTGCTTCGCATCAAATGACAGGGAGGCTGACGAAGCCTGTGACAGGTCTATTACAGGCGTTTCCATCAGGCTGATTCCGCTTTCAGAATGGAAAGCTCGGTTAAGCTTATCTGTTGTAAAAATGGTTTCGTGTGGAAACTCCACGGTTGACTGGGGCTCTTCAGGGTTTGTAAGAAAGATGCTCCCGCTAACCCTGCCCTGCACCCTGTCGGCATACCTTATCCTGTTGAACGAATGCAACACCTCTCCTGAATTGGCGTCCACAAAAACAGTCCACATTGCCAACGGCTCTGCGGTCATTGGCAGGTCAACCATGTAGGCCAGGCGGGAGGTTATGCCTGCATCGGTTTCTTTTGGAAAGATGACTAGTTCAGCCGGAAACTTCAGGAGACCGGCCGGAAACCTGTCCATGAGCCTAACATTGAACTTTTCTTCAGCTGTTTTTACAGCATCTTCCTCATTCAAAGAAGGCGAATTCGGAACTTTTATGTCCCAGTAATAGTTCTCCTCGATAGCGGTTACCATGTTGCCTGAGATAAACACATTAACATAGCCGCCGTAAACAGGAAGATTTCCGTGCTTTTGCCTGTATGACAAAACATAGGTATCGCTGCCATTTGGATACAAGGGCTCGTCCTCATCCATTTTTTCCAGCTTCAAATTATCAACATCCACTCCCAGGA
This sequence comes from Candidatus Woesearchaeota archaeon, assembly GCA_016180065.1. GTDB lineage: Archaea > Nanobdellota > Nanobdellia > Woesearchaeales > UBA10216 > UBA10216. The sequence continues at coordinate 13,280 of JACPBY010000002.1, forward strand.
CGTCCTTGTTTTCCTTCAGAAAGCCTCTCGCCTTTTCGTCAGCGTTGGACTCTTCAACCTCTCCGAGATAGATGCCGCCTCCGGAAATGTGGGAAGGAAGACCTGTCTTATCGCTCAATTCGAGCTTCCAGCCCCCGCCGTATTTGCTTTCCCACTGCTGCAAAGGGCTTTTTTCAGCTAAGCTGGCTGCTGCAACAACCACTAAGATGGCTGCGATGGCTGCGAATGATGCCTTGAAGTTCATTTTTTTCACGTTCAGTCTTTCCTTCCTGCGGATTTCCTGTAAGCCATGGCAACCACTATCAGGGCAATGCCTGTGAGGATATGAACCGTGCCGGGCTTCAGGCCTGGGAAAAAGGAGCTGATGAACGCGCCGAGCCCGTAAAGCAGCGTGATGGTTGCTGCTGTCATCATGACCAAAAAGATAGCGTATTGCTTCAGTATTTTCCTGAAGATAACTAATTCTCCGAGCCTTCTGAGCATCCTTTCCGCATTGCTTGCCAGCTCGGAAAAGATGGAAGATAAAAAATCCCGGACATACCCGCCCAGGGCGCTTCCAGGCTCGGATTTTTGTTCAGGCATTGCTAAGACCTCTGCTGTTCTTCCCCGCTTTTGCCCTTCCTGTGCCTCAGGATTGCAGCTGTTGCTGCAGCGCCAATGGCTGCGCCCACTCCCGCAGCTATCATTGCAGCCTTGGCAGGGTTTTTCTTCATGTACCTGCCCACGCTTGCCTGCGCTTCGCGGAATTTGGCTTTCACATGCGCCACAAAGTTCTCATCCGAATCTTTTCCCATTGCCATAATTCATCACCTCACTACCAAAATCCATTTTGAATTTCAGTTCACCACCACTGTCCCGAAAAAAGCAGGGTTGGTGCAGCAGTTGAGGTGGTCGTGGTATTTCCACTCGCCTTTCTGGTTAAAGATAAATGACCAGCTCTCACCCTCTACCAAGCCCTTGCAGGAGTCAAAGTTGCCATTTGCAGCCCCGGCTGTCCCGCACTTATCAGCGCCTGAACCGGGATAAAGAAGGTGTGTCGGGTGCTGCGCTGAAGCAGGCCTGTGCAGGGCGGCATCCCTGTTCACAAACACAACAGTATCACCTGCATTCACAGTCAGGGATGAAGGATTAAAGCCCGTTGAAGCAATCTCCACCATCTTCACATCTCCCGTTGAAGGAGCTGTTGCTGCCGGCGGCGGCTGTGCGGGCTGCCGGTATGCTGACGTGCAGCCTGCCACGAAAACAAGCAGGACAACAAATGCTGCCATCAGCGCCAGCGATAACGATATTTTAATTTTCATGGTTAGTCACCTCTGGTTAAGAGTTATGGCAAGAGCGGGACATTAACCTGGCCTTGCATAAGCGCTTGAATTGTGGTAGTATGTGAAGTCCCTGCCTTGTCCTGAGGGGTTGTCAGCGTATAGGTTACAACGCCCTGCTGGGAAACGCTGTCAATTCTTGCCTGGCCCTCCCCAAAAATAACTGCACGGCCCCTAAATCCAGCAGTAGCTGCGCCCTGGTCTGGTATAACACCCAGCTCAGGAACGTAGGGAGCTCCTGCAGGCGCCTTTGCCAGAAACCCGCCGTTATTTAAAGCGGCAACCACCAACATGTTCGTGCCTGGAACCTGGACAGCATTTACAGGATGGCCTGCATGTGGAACAGCCCACACCCTTGCGCCAAAATGAGGGCTTCCCGGGTCTGCATTTACGCCAACGAACGCTGCTGGGAAGTAAGCGCTGTGGTTGACACCTGCCAGCGCCATTCTTGTGCCATCGGGAAGGGTGTATGAAACTGCAAATCGGCAGTCAACAGAATCCGGAGTTGCCAATAAATCACCGCCTGACACGACTGCTGCATAAGGAGGCAAAATGTCACCGAGATAAACTGTTAAGCCTTTGCCTTCTCCCTCCAGCGTAATAGCAGGGCCCTTGCCTGGCTGGCTTTTCTGGCATGCAATCTCCAAAGGCAAAGCACCGCCACCCTGAGCAGATGCTGCAGATGCTGATAGGTTGGCGGCAACCTGAACTTGTGCTGGTGTTGCGACAGGTGCTGATACCTGTGATGGGCTTCCGCAAGCCGCCAACAAGATTCCAACTACTGCTGCAATCGTTACTGCTGCTTTTGATTTCATTTTAGTACCTCCTGTTCATGTTATTTCTCAGTAGCCCCCGCCGCCATAGCTGGGCGTTGCCATAACTTCCTGAGCTTTGCTTACGTTAATGGATGCTTCATCAGACCAGTAATGGCTGCCTCCAATTATTGTATGGGCACGGTAGTAGTAGATTCCCTCTTCCTGAATTGTTATTGGCACCTGGAACGAGCTTGGAACTTTGCAGGAAGCGCTTGTGCAGAATATACGCGAAGTGAAAGCGTAATCCGCAGGCGATTTCGGGTTGGGAACGCTTTGCCTGCCGTAATGCACAGCTGTATGGGACGTCAGAGCCTGCTCGCCCGTAATGCTCCACGAGACTGAGAATTCCCTGCCTGCTGCCGCAACCTTCGGGAGAGACTTCAACACCACAGAAACTGCAGGCATGGCTGCTTCCTCCTTAAGAGGCTGTGCTGGAGCTTGTTCTGCAGGCGGCTGTTCAGCGGGCTGTTGCTCTTCAACTACTAGTGCCTCCTCAGTTGGTGATTTTACCACGACTGCCCCAAACTTTGAACCTGGCCCGCAGCAGTTAAGGTGGTCATGGTATCTCCACTCTCCTGCTTGGTTGAACTGGAATGGCCAGCTTTCTCCCTGTGCAAGGTCTTTGCAGGAGTCAAACCTGCTGCCGATGCAGCCTCCGCTTTCAGGATAGAGCAGGTGTGTAGGGTGCTGGGCAGAAGCAGGCCTGTGGGGAACAGAGTCCATGTTCACCCACGTTACAGTATCCCCCGCATTGATTTCAATCGTAGCCGGATTGAAGCCGTCTGCGGTTATTTGAACGGTTTTTTCAGCGCCGGTTGGTGGCGGGGTGGTTTCTGCTGGCGGTGCAGTAGCTGGCGGCTCTTGAGCCTGTGAAGGCTGCTGAGCCGGTGGCTGATAGGCTGACGTGCAGCCTGCTGCAAAAATAACTGCAAGGATAACTGCTGTGATGATAAGGTAAATTGCTTTCATTGCCCATCCCCTCCTAACTATTTTTTGTTTGCCTTGTCACGCTGCTCCTTTGCTCTTTCCATTCGGCAAAGCGTAGCTTCTTGGCTTCATTCTGTTGTGTACGAAATACAAACCGATGCCTGCCATTACAATGGTAAAAGTGATTGTTATCCCATATAATCTATTGCCTTTGCCTTGCACGTTTTTGATTGCCATGCCTGTTACAGGGCTGGTGCCTGCTGCTGGCTGCGGTGCTGGAGTTGTTTCCTCAACAGGAACTGCTATCTTTGGCTGCTCTTCTGGCGCTTTTGGAGCTGCAATTTGTTTGGCTGTCGGTTTGGCTGGCTGTGCAGCTGGTGCAGCCGCTTTTAGCTCAATATTTCCTTTTATGGCTTTGCCACCCCCGCCTGTAGCTGCTGTGGCTGTATTGCCACCGCCTCCGCCCTCTCCTCCGTTTTGAGAGGGGGCTGGTGCTGCGCTGCCGAATGCTCCCCATGTTGAGAAATGGTTTGTCCTTGCCCACACAACGTTGTTTGCCGTGTCAACGCCGCCATCAGGAACAGTGCCGTCATTGCCATCATATTTTGTCCATTGGCTCAAGGTTTCATCGAAGAAATAAAGCCTTAAAGTGCTTTCATCAATGCCTGCTGCCGCAACTTCAGCATCTGTGTAACTTAGCTTAATTAGTGCTGAATTAATGTTTCCTGCCAGAAGAGGTGCAGTGATTTCTACGTATTTGCCCAGCTCAGGCACTCCAACATCGCTTGTGCCTTGCGCTGAGGCAAGCTTTCTTACCGATATGGATGCAGAGGCGTCTGACGCAGTATCAATGTCAAGGGTTACATCTTCCCAAAGCATTTGGTTATTCTCTCCTTTTTTGAACTGGCGATTGTTTTCAGTCTTTCCTTCATGGTCTATCTTTATCTTTTTAGTTACTGCGGGCTGCATATTGCCTGCATTGTCCTTTGACGCATATTTCAGGAGATGGGTTCCTTCAGCAGCTATAGTTATTGGTCCCGAGTAAAGCGTTCCGTCATTGGCAGGATTGCAATTCTCTCCCATGCAGTATTTAGTCCATTCGCAGCCCGATGGGCCGCAATTGGGCGTTATTGATATTACCTGCCCATTATTTTGCCATACTTCATCCTCAAATTTATAATCGTCAGCTGTTTCAGGAGCACTTTTGTCTACTTCTATGGTCCTTGTCATGACAGGCCCTATATTTCCTGCATTGTCAGCAGAAGTGTAACTGAGGTAGTTAACGCCTTCAGCTGAGATGAGTATTGGACTGGCATAGGTTATGCCGTTTGCTGCGGGGTCGCAACTTTGCCCAATGCAATATTTTGTCCATGCACATCCTAACGGTTCACAGGTTGCACTAAGTGTAATCAGGTAATCTCTGTTTTCATATAATTCGTCAATATCCCCGCTGTCGTCTGTTGTTACAATCAAGGGCGCAACAGTAACATCTGCTGTTCCAATTACGTCTTCAATTGTGGCTATTATGCTTGCGCTTCCGAGCTCAAATGCGGTAAACAACCCATTCTCTTCAATATCACCCACAGTATTATCATTGTTTTTCATAGACCACGCAACAGGCAAAGCAGGAGTAACAGGATCGCCATTTAGGCGCCGGGCTTCTGCTGTAAACTGCACAAACTTCACCTGGTCGTCCAGGATTATAATCGCGGAATCGGGCTTAACATGAACTTTGAAATTGACGCTCAAGCCAAGCTGGGTGAGTTCGCCACTCTGCCACACTGCAGTCTGGTCGGCTTCTATGCCGTTCACCAAAAAAGCCAGATTATCGGTTGGCCCATCAACATTGCCTTGCACGACAAGTTTTGGCTCGGCCTGTCCCGGAGCGCCGTAAACGCCTTCATTAGTGACAACCATGGGATTTCCTCTCCAGCCAACAGGGACGCCTTTGCCTATTGCCTTTATTTCTGTCCCGACAGGAGCCGGAACGCCGTTAATAGTGACCTCTCCGAAAAATGATTGCGGCAATGGCAGGGTAACGCCGGGCGGGGGGGCATAACTATCCTGAGCAAGAACTCTTATCGTTCCGCTGTGAGGAGCGTCTGTTCCGAAAGAAATTTTTCCAGGTGTTGACATGGATTCTGCCCATGTTTCCACGCTCCATGTGTAATCTGTATCTGCCTCTGGATCTGGGGAGACCATGGTGCCAATGCGGAATGCCCACTTATTCCCAGGCCAAAGAAGGGCTGTGGCTCCAGTCTCCCATGTTATTTGGCGCAAAAGCGGATCATAGCTCGAAGTCCAGGAATCATCCGGATCTGATCCTCGGAAAGGTATGACAGATAATGAGTCCGGGTCTATTGCAAACCCAGGGCTATGCGTAAGCACAACCTTGTATATTCCATCGAATTTTCCTTCATCGTATAAAGGAAGATTGGTTATGTATGCTTCGACTGAGAATTCCTGAGCGCCTTGAACTTCAGTGGGTGAGAAGGAAACAGCCGCCTTGTGCCCGGAAGGGGAGCCTGGCACTACCGTGATTGTTCCTGAAACCGCAGTTGCGGGAACATTGTTGTTGTCCGAATTTAATAAGCTGGTTACGTCCAAATTGAGCTCTGATGTTCCGGAATCAGACACCGGGGCAAAGGTTATCTCTGCCAGGGAAATGTCGATGATGGCGCCGTTGGGGTTTGTCCATGGCTCAACAGCGTCTTGGATTTCAACCCATCCCAGTTCATTCTGGATATTGGCTTGGGGATTCCTAAAAATCGAGTTCATTCCGCCAGCCACGCTGTCCACAGTCACTTTAGTGTTGTCAAAAAAAATCTTCAGCTTATATGACTGCAAGCCGGAAACCCCAAAAAAATTGTCAACAGTTATCCATGTTCTCGCTTTGCGGCCCTCATTTATGCTCGTTGAGCTGATTCCCAAAACAGTAACAGGGTTTACTATAATGGTGAGTGGAACTGACGCACTTGCAATTCCGTCAGAAACCTGAATATCAAACAGGTATTTTCCGATAATGGTTGGCGTCCATGTAAATATGCCCGTAGCAGTATCAATTTGCGCTGGGTTGTTGGTTGAGTAATAAATCGTCTTGGGGGTGAAGGAATATGTCAAAGTGTCTCCGTCGGGGTCGCTGGCTGCAACGTCAATTAGAATCTCATCGCCTGCTCCGACTGCATGGCCTGGAATAGGAGAAATAACAGGCAAATGGTTGCCTGTGTTGAGGTCAAGCCGTGTAGTTGTCCCGCTGTGAAAAGCAGCGGTTTTGTCGGCGGCAACACCGTTAACAAAAAAACTCAGTGCACTGCCGCCCTGGATATTTCCCTGCACAACCAGTTTGGGATCTAAGGGTGCCTGGCCGCCGTAAAGGACTTCCTGCGTTGTGGTAATCGGGTTTCCATTTATTCCAGTTAACACCCCTTCTCCTCTTGCTTCCACAACAGTTCCAGCGGGGGCGGGCATTCCGTTAATCGTAAGGGCACCGTAAAAGGCTTGCGGCAGATCAGGGATGGTTTCAGCAGAAACTGGCGCCATTAATAACAACATCATGGCTAACAGCAGCACATTTAGCTTTCCCAATTCAAGTGACTTCATTTTTTTCATTTTTTTGCTTGCATTTTCCAGTTTAACCACCTCTAACACCGCATAGCTCACACTAAACGCTGTTTTAACATCAGGCGGCCTTACACTGTGCTCGTTGTCGTGATGCTCACCATTACTGGAGAGCCGAAAGTCTGGCCTGTTTCAATAATGGTCATGCTGTACGTTCCTTCTGAAACGAGCCCTGCAAAGACTCCAGTCATCTTTGAAGTCTTGAACACTCCTCCTGAAGATATCATTGAACCACTGACTGTTGCCGAGCCTTTGTAATCCAGCGTTATGTGACCTGCCGGCAATGCGCTGCCCAGAGGAACGTCTATGTCAATGTCAATCGTGCCCTGGTGCTGGCCTGCTCCCGCCTTTGTCTTGAGGTTGGATATTACCTTAACCTCTGAAGCAGTGTAGCTGACGCCGTTAATCATGACAGGAATGGACGCTGGCGTTGGCGGGACAGTTTCCAAAGGAAGCTCATACTGCCTGCCTTTTATTTCAGTGCCTTTAACCTGGCCAACCTTGTCCAGCAATAGCTGTGTAGCTGGCAAAGATATGTCCAATGGCCCTGTCGGATAGCCCGGGCCCTGTGAGAGTGTCTTGTCTATTGTTATGCCTGGCGCAGGGTTCAGGATTTCATTCTTAGGAGCTTCAGCAGCTGCTTCAACAGGCAGCGGCTGAGCCTTATCCTCAGCAGGAGCTGCGGCTGGCTGCGGAACTGCCTGTTCGGCAACTTTTTCCTTTTTCCCGAACAGCGAAGCGAACAGCCTTGACAGAACGCCTGCAAAGCCGCCCTTGGCTTCTGTCTTTACCCTGACTTCTGAAGCTTGATTGTTGTTATCCTTAACACGGATATCGGTTTTCAACTCATTTTGGCCATCCATGATTTCAGCCTTCAACCTGTCATTTTTTATTTCAGCCTTAAGCCGGTTTTCGTTATCCTTAACATCAACCTTGAGCTTGTCATCCCCAAGCCTGACATCAGCCTTTACATTTTCATTAACTTTGTCATCGGCAACAACACTGCTGCCTGAACTGCCCGAATTGCCGCCGGAAACGCTGCTTCCCCCATTGCTGCCGCCACTATTGCCGCTTGAGCTGTCACTTGAGCTGCTGCTATCAGCCATCACAGGCACTGCCATGACTGCTGCAAGCATCAGCGCTGCCACCATCAAAACCGCTGCTGCTTTGAACTGTTCGTTAGTTTTACTTTTCATTTTACATCACCCCATTGATGCAAAAAATCACTTTGACTTTCCTGAACCACCGGAACTGCCCGAATTGCCTCCTGAATTTCCGCTACCGCCAGAGCTGCCTCCAGATGAGCCTCCGCTGCCACCGCTGCTTCCGCTACTGCCACTTCCCCCTGAACTGCCAGAACCGCCGGAAGTTCCACTACTACCCCCACTGCTTCCAATTGAGCCACTTCCCCCTGAACTGCCACTGCCAGCTGGAGCTGCTGCGGGAGAATTGGCTGATGTTGCTGAAACAGATGAACCTGCTGACGTTGTTACAATAACGCCTGCTGATGCCGGAGGTGCAACATTGTTTGCTGTTGCTTTAGTGGTTGTAATTGTGGCTGCTGCCTGCGCAGGCTGCACAGGAGTCGGATTAACTGCTGTTGCCACAACTGGAACTGGCGTTGTTGGGCTGCTGAATGTCTTAATGCTGAACACGGCAGGCGAGCCAACAGCGGCTTCAGACTCTGCCACCTCAATTTTGTAGGTTCCTTCCGCAACAAGGCCTGCCCAGATTCCTGTAGCTGTCCTGGTTTTGAACGTGCCTGTTGACTCAATTGCGCCTTCCTTATCATCAAGAGATGCCAATGCACCCCTGTATTCAAGCGACAGGTGGCTGCCGTCAATTTCAAGGTCAACTGTGCCCTGATGTTCGCCAACGCCTGCCTTTACCTTGAGGTTGGAAACGACCTTGATTTCGCTTGCAGAAAAGTCTTCGTCATTTATCTCCACAGCGAACTGTCCGATGCCTTTGTACTGCCTTCCTTTGATTTCAAGCTGGCCTGGCTGCTCTTTAACCTGGCCAAGGACGGTCAGCGTAAGCGGAGCGTCTTCGATGTCCATGCCCAATGGGCCTGTAGGGTAACCCTGGCCGCCGGAAGCGCTTGCCGCTGCGTTTGCTGCTGTTGCTGTTTGCGCCACAGCAGCAGACGGCACAGAAACTGTTTTTCCGCTGATGTCCTCCATAGTCACAGTAACCTCTGAGCCAACATCAGTGCCCGACTCTGAAATGCTCATGGCATGCCTGCCTGTTGCTCCTGCTAATGAAGCAAATCTTCCATCTGCAAAGGTAACCTGCAAGTCACCGCTGGACTCTATTAAAGAGCCAATCTCTGTTGCGATTCCCTGATACTTCATTACGAGCTGTTCGCCCGTCAACAGAGCAAGGGTGATTGTTCCGCGGTGCTCCCAGGGAGAGTTAAGCTTCAACCTCAGGTTTGAGTTCACAACCACCTTCGTAGCTATCACGTGGTCACCGTTTATCTCAACAGGGAAAATGCCTATTGCCGAATACCTCCTGCCTTTTATTTCAAGCTTGCCAGGGCTTGCAACAACCTGCCCGACGCGCTCCATTGAAAGAGCAGCTTCTTCCATGTTAAAGTCAATCTTAAGCTTTGCAGCAGTAACTGGCTGAACAACCTGCGCAGCAACCGCTGAAGAAGCCATGCTAAACGCGCTCAACATCAGCATGCCAAAAACCCAAAGAGCAATGATTTTTCCAGTTGTAAGTTCCATGCTCAACACCTCCTGCTTTCATTAATCATCAGAACTGCCGCCCCCTCTCCCGCTGCCGCTGCTGCCACCGCTGCTTCCTCCCCTGCTGTCGGGAGTGCTGTCAAAGTCAGAGGCATCATCCATCCCCTTCGGGGCTTCGCCCTCGGCTTCCCTACCCCGGGCTTCAGCCTCCCGGCCACGAATTTCATTCTCATCTGCATTGCCTCTTACATCCTCCACGCCATCACCGATGCCGTCGTCCTCAGGCTTGTCAGCACCTCGCCTTCTGTCAAACAGCTCATCTTCGCCGTTGACATCATCTTCAGGCTTGTCAGCGCCCCTTCTCCGGTCAGTTGCTGTGCCGAACTCACCTCTATCATCGTCTCTGCCGCTGCCAGAACTGCCCTTTCCGCTGTTGTCATCGCCAAGTTTGTTTTCTCCTCTCCTGTCAAACCTTGACGAAAGCTCCAGCTTGTCTTCGCTCAGCGATTCAAGCCTGTTTGCTATTGCGCTTGCAATTGCCTCGCGGCTTGTTCCAGACACTGGAAAGTCAGCCCTGAACCTGACGTCTGCAACGCCATCCCTGACCTTAATAACAGTCATTACGCCATCCTTTTTCTCTTCGCGCTCACGCTCAACCTCAAGGGCATCCTCAACCTCAACACGGTTCTTATCAAGCCTTGACAAAAGCTCGCCAAGAATCTTCCTGCTGTCAGTTTCAGTTGTGGAAAACTCAAGCTCAACCCTTGCCTGGGAATCATCACCGGCAACAAATGCCCTAATCCTGTTGCGGTCCTCAAGGCTTTTGCCTCTCTCAAGCTCAACCTCAACTTCCCTGCTGCCTCTCCTTGAGCGGACAGCATTGTCTTCAAGCTTCTGAACCATCTGACTGATTTCAAGGTCAGACATTCCCCTCTCAGACCTTACCCTCCTGAGGGAGTCTTCCTTTTCCATCTCAGCTTCAAGCTCAACCTCAGCAGACCTGCCTTTAAGCAGGGATATGACCATGCCATTACTGCCAATGTCTTTCTTCTCGGCTTCCAGCTTTATCCTTACGGACTCAACTTCGTGCTCATGCTCCATGAGTTCCATGCCAATGCTTACTTCGCACTCAAGCTCAGCCTGAGAGCTGCTGCTGCCGCAGCCTCTCCTTATAGAATCGTCAACTGCCGCCAATGCGCTGGAATGGCCACGCTGGGCGCGCCGGGCAGCTCCCAAATTATCTTTTTCCACCATCTCCTTAGCTTCCATAAGCCTCTCCCGCGCAATCTCCATAGCCTTCTCAGCCCTCTTCTCAGGCCCGGAAACCAAAGAAAGGCTCAAGCCATCAAAAAACCTGTCAAAAAAATGAAGAGGAGAATCAGGAGTAATGCCAGCTTTAACCTCTCCGTTCGGCATAATTATAGCATCGTCTGATACAGGACGGGCAAGCACTGCTGCCGGCGCCAGAACAAGCGCAAAAGCCAGCATCATTACGGTTAATGCTGCAATACTAGTTAACATCTTCATTTTCCATCCCTCCACATCCGCACTCTGTAAATTCTGAGATTGACTCAAGACCATCATGAAGCTCATTGTGAATCATCATCTTCATCAGCAGCCCCTTCATAACCGCAGCCGTTTCTATCCAGACAGTGCTGCCATGCACCGCTTCAGGGCTTTCCGGGCCAGGATGCTGATGCTCAGGATAAATTGCCTGAAGCATCAAAAAAAGCCCAGGCTGCGACATCCAAAATGTTGAAAAACTTTTTTCCATGCTTACCCCCTTGCTTTTGCTTACCGATAACCTGCTAAGCCCACTCGTCGCTCTCTGTCCCTTCCAGCTCCTCATCCCAAGCCTCATCAGCGCTATACCCATACATGAACCCCGCCTCTTCAGGCGAGAGCTCATCATTCTCAAGGTCCTCTATCTCCACAACCAGCACGTCAAGACTGTCGTCGTCAATGCCGCTGTGCCACACCTTGCCCTTGCCTGCCTTTTTCCCTATCTCCATGACAAATCACCTCTCCCTTGTTTTTTCAACACTGCTTGCGTGCCTTTACGTGCATTGCATTCCCGTACATATCACCCCCTCAATGCGCCCTACCCCGTATGGCGGACAGCTGTCCTCCTCATCCTCATGACTTTGAAGGCAACAATTCCAATCAACGCGATGAAGGCTGCAAAGATAAGGGCATTCAATGCTGATGTTCGCAATTTGCCACTCTCACCGGCAACCACGTTTCCTGTTATAGGCGCAAGCCCCCCGCCTTCAGGAGCAGGCGCTGCAGGAACAACCGGCGCAGCTTCAGGCTGGACCGGAGCAACAGGCTTCTGCGGTGCAGGAGCTGTAACCGAGGCTGCCTTCACAAAAGGAGCCAACTCGCCTGAAATGGCAAATATGGAAAATCCAGGGGTTGTTGCCTCATAGCTTGCAAACGCTCCCTCCTCACTGACCAGCCTTGTAGGCAAAGAAGCCCACTGGCTGCCCTGAAGCCTATTCAGCCTGACAGTTTGCGGGCTGACCCTGTTGTCTGAAAGCCATACCTTGCTGACGCTGAACCGCACTGCAGCGGATGACACTTTAGCGTCTGGGCTTACGATAGACAGGTATTTGTAAGTCCTGCCAACGGCTTCTGAAATCGGAGGAGCTATCTTTGAAAGGACAGCCTCCTTCACGATTATTGCAGGGTTGGTCACGGCCGAGGTAAAGCTCGCAACTATCTCATCAACCGAAAGCTGGTCACGCTTCCTGAAACTAAATGTTCCGGAATCGCCTGCTGCAAGCCTGGCCTGGAACAGCGAGTTCTCAGACGGCAACGCAGAGCTGCCTCCGCCACTTCCGCCTCCACCGCCGCCCCCTCCGCCTCCGCCACCTCCGCTTCCACCGCCTCCACTGCTAGCTGCCGGAGCAGGTGCTGGAGCTGGTGGTGCGTTAACTGTTATGGCTGATGTTCCAGTAACTGTTACTGCCCCGCTTATCGCTTTTGCAGTAATCGTTGCAGTTCCCGGGGCAACAGCTGTTACAAGCCCTGTTTCGTTATGAACAGATGCTACAGCCGCGTTGTCACTTGACCAGTTCAAGCTAGCACCGACAAAAGGCGCTCCTGTCTGGTCAAGAACTGAAGCTGTAAGCTGCTGGGTTCCGCTAACCTCAAGAGTGGCTGTTGCCGGCGTTACTCCAACGCTCGTGAGCTGGGCCACCTTGACCTGTGAAACATTTGTAACACTTATCAGACCGCTCGTGGCTGTTACAGTCATGTTTGCAAAACCCAAACCAACGCCCGTAACCAAGCCAGTTGCATCAACTGTTGCAGCTGCCGTGTTGTTTGATTCCCACGCCAAGGTTGCGCCTGCAAAGGCATTTCCAAGCTGGTCCAATGGCGAGGCTGCAAGCTGCAGGGTTCCACCCGGAAGCAGGGATGCTGATGCCGGAGCCAATCCAACTCTGGTCAGCACTGGAACTGGTGTTACAGTAATTACTGAAGTGTTTGTGACAGTTGTCGCATCAAGCGTTGCTGATGCTGTGATTGTTGCTGTTCCCACCGGCCCGGCTCCAACTGATACTGCGGTTACAACACCTGCATTGCTCACTGTTGCAATGCTCAGGTCGCTTGAAGACCATATGATTTGAGGCTGGGGAACAAGGGCAACGCTCTCTGCGTCAAACGCTGTTGCTGTCAATGCCTGCTGGTTTCCAACCACAACACTCGCTGAGGTTGGATTTACTATGACCGAGCTTAAGAGCGGCGCAACAGTCAGCACAAGGTTGCCTGTGACAGGGTTGCTGCCATCGCTTGCCGTTACCGGCAGGCTGAAGGTTCCAACCCGGGTTACTGACGGGATGACTACGCTCCATGTTCCGGCGGTTGCCGTTCCCGCAGTCCTTACCATGTTCTGGACATTTGCTGTTGGCAGGATGTCCCCCTCGATTTCGCCACCAGGGAACAGTGTTGTGTGGATTGCCACATGAGTGTTTCCAGCCAATATGTCTGCTTCAAGAGCTTCAGCATAGTTCCATGTTCCTATCTTTGAGTTGCCAAGAGGCAGGGTGAATGCTGGCGTGCCAAGCGGCCCGTGGATGTGCGCTGCTGTTTCAGCACTGCTTAACCCAGCAACATTTATGTTGAAGCTCAAAGTGTTGGCTGATGTATCAATAGTGAATGTTCCTGAACCAGTTGCAGTGCTTGCTGTCCCTGCACGTGCACCGTTTATTGTTGCTGCAAGGCTGTTGCCAACAGGGCCCAGGTCAATAGTTACTGTGCCTATGAACAAATCGTCAGTGATGCCAGCATTGGCAACTACCTCAGTAGCTCCAACTGTTGCTATTTTTGGCACAGGTATAAGCACGGGAGGTATGGTGTCAATGACTGCGATTTTTCCTATAATTGTGAACAGGCTTGTTTCAGCAGTTGAAGCCGCGGTTGGGCCCTGAACCCTGAAACTGTTTCCGTTTGTGCCTCCAGTAACAGTCTGGAGAACTGCTGGATTGCCCAGGTATCCTGCTGGAGGTGCCGGGCTCACTGCTCTGAGGAATGGCCCTGACTCGCCTGACAGCGCAAGCCCGAAGTTGTTAGGATTGCCTGCTGGGATGTTAGGGTCGCAGCTGGGTGCTGGGACTGCTGCAAAGCATCCTATGTCTGACGTGTCCCTTATCTCAGGGCCTGGCACGATGGCATCAACAACATATGTTCTTGTGCCAAAAGGAAAAGTAACTGTATAGGTTCCGGTTTCAGGAACATCAATTATGAATCTTACCCTGGCAAAGACAGACTGCTCACCGACAACTGCTTCTTCTCCGGCGAATGCCCCCTCTTGGGCAAGGACCATTAACGCATCGCCCCCGCCTGAGAATGCAACACTTGCCTCGCCTACCCAGAAGAAGAATTCCCCAGGGAAGTTATTTGGAAAAGATATCGGGATTGACGGGTCAAACTGAGGGTCTGCCAGCACATCACAGTTCGGGTCTGGGAGGCCGCTGCCATCAGCATTGACACCGAGGCATGGCTGGAGCGCAACGCCTGTGGTGTCCTGATAATAAACAGGGAAGCCTGTAAAGCCGCCGCCTGTGCTTATCGGCCCGACTGCCTGCAGCGCAGCGCTTGCTGGCGCGGCTGCCATCACCATAAGCAGAACAGCCATTGCTGAAATAAACAAAAGACTGAATTTTCCCCTGACTTTTCCTTGAGTGCTCATTTTTCCCCACCTCAACACGCTTTAGTTGCAAGTTTTAATCAAAATGACATTTGTTGAAAACAGCTTATGTCATTTAGATACTTAATTGATTTACGATAATTTAAAGATTTATTGACTGTATGATATAGTTTAGATGTTGTTAATAATTTTTTGATGATAAAACAGATTATTTTAATCAAAATGATAAAATGTTTAAGAAAAAACTATTGAATTTCCCTTCCCATGCATTTTAAAACTGGCATTTGCATCAGGTTTCTTAAGAAGGGGTGCATCGTTCAGCACGAGCCAGTACAAGCCAAGCTGCTGCACGGCATGGCTGAACTGCTTAAAGTCAATGGGCTTGCGGATGAAGCTGTTCGCGCCCAGCTTGAAGCCGGTAAGCATGTCCTCCTCTTCCTTTGAAGAAGTGAGAATCATTACGGGGAGGAACCTTGTTTCAGAATTAGACCTGATGGCTTTTAGGACTTCAAGGCCGTTAACCTTTGGAAGCTTCAAGTCAAGAAGCACAACACCGGGAAGTTGGTTGCCATTTGCGCTACCGCCGCTATGCCTGCAATTTCTGAGAATAAACTCCAGCGCCTCAGCGCCATCCCTGATTATTATCAATTCGTTTGCGATGTTGCATTTTTTAAAAGCGCGCTGTGTAAGCTCTGTGTCATCAGAATTGTCTTCTACCAGCAATATAGGCCTTGTTTCAACCAAAAATCCACACCCCGACAGATTGCTCAAACTATGAGCATTTAACAGGCAATAATCAAAAGGATATATACTTTCCCTTTCAACTGTATATATGCATATACACATATGCTTTTTTGTGAAAAGTGCTTATTTTGAAAAGGTTTATAAGCCAGGGAATACTATCATCCATGATAGGGAAGAGGAAAAGCTTGGGAAAGACACAGGATCTGATGGAAATTGTAGACGCAGATGACCGCGTAATCGGGTGGGCAACTCGCGGGGAGGTTGATGCACAGAGGCTGCCGGTAAGGGCTGCCAGGGTCATTGTTTATGACAAGATGATGAACATAGGTGTACAGAAGAGGGCAGAGGGCAAGCCAGTCTATGGTGGAGCGTATGATGTAGGTGTAGCTGAGGGAGTCCTTCTAGGCGAATCCTACGCGCAGGCTGGAGTGCGCGGCGTCCTTGAAGAGATGTTTGACGTACATTTAACTGCAGGCAAGCCATTCCAGCCAAGGCTGATGAACCTCGAGCCTGTTGCCAGGCTGCCAACCTTCACTGATGTTAATCTTAGAAGAACTTATTGGGTGTATGCCTTCTGTTACGACCAACTATTGCATGGCCCGATGGCTCATGAAAGAAGTGAAGTGGAAAGTTTTTTATTTCTGAGCGTGCCTGAACTCAGGAAATACCTTAACGACCCTGGAAAGGAATTTATTCCTGTTGCACGGGTTATTGGGCAGCTTGCAATTTCCCTGCTGGAAGGGAGACTAGGGAAATGAGCAGGAGTCAGCCAACATGAAAAGGAAGGTGGTCAAGCACGGGCCGTCAACCCTCATTGTTTCTATCCCAAGCGGCTGGGCAAAGGCAAACGGCATAGTAAAGGGAAGCGAGGTTGATGTGAAAGAGGAAGGCAAACTTCTTCTGGTAAGCGCTGAAAGCCAGGCTGAAAACCACCACAGGGAGGTTGACATTGACATTACCGGCCTGGACAGGACATCGCTTATGTTCGTCATAAGAAGCCTTTACAGGCTCGGATACGACACCATTAACGTAAAATTTGAGAAAAACCAGACCACATATTACCGCACCGGGAAAATGCTTACTGTGATGTCAGTCATACACCAGGAGGTAAAGCGGCTAATAGGCGTTGAAGTTATGCAGGAAAGGGAAGGCTCATGCGTGATTAAGGACCTGGAAGTCGCTTCCATGAAGGATTTTGACCAGGTTGAACGCAGGATATTCCTGCTCATCATTGATGCGGCAGCCCAGCTTGCTGAAGGAGCCGGGAAGCACAACATGGCGCTTCTTGAAACCTTTGAGGAGAAGCATGACACAATCACAAAATTCATCAGCTACTGCCTCAGGCTCCTGAACAAGGGAGGCTCTTACAGCCAGATGGGAACTGCCTACCATTACCACATAATTGCTGTCCTTGACAGGGTAATAGACGTCATAAAGTATTCTGCAAGGGACATGCGCAAATACAAAAAAGCCCTCCACCCAAGTGTCGTAGAAATCATGGAAGCGGTAAACAGGCATCTGCGGCTTTACTATGAGCTTTTCTACAAATACGAATCCAGAAAAGTCGTTGAGATTAGCATATCAAGATACGGCATGCAGGAAAAAGCAAAGGGCATCCCTGAGGCTGTTACAACAATAGAGAACCTCATAGCTGCGAACATGGCAAGCGTAGCAGACCTCATACTTGACCTTGTTGAGGCCAGGACAGCACTTGAGTACTCACGCTAGTAAAAAAGCAGCTCAAGGCTGTAAACCTCTGAGCCTTTGGGCTTACCTGTAAGGGAAAAAACAAGCCTTGAGCTGTCAGGAACGATGCTGCCTTCACTTTGGGAGAGGGTGCCAGGCTGGACAGCTTCAATACCTTTCTGGCGCAGGTAGGATGAAACAAGCCCTTTTGTGACATGCCCCCAGCTTTCCTTGTTCCGGATTTGTTCAGGTATGTCGGTTAATTCTTCAGGCACAATGCGGACATACCTGATTCCTCCTTTGGTTGTTACGTCCAAAACTGCCATGCTGGAAAAGTGCTCTAGCATGTGCAGGACTCCAAGAGAGGCAGCGCCTTTACTCCACTCATAGTAGCTTTGTACTGTATCGAATGGAATCTTAAGCACTTTCCCTTTTTCAAGATTTACAGCTTCCCCTGCGAGGGCTGCGAGGGTGCGCTCAGCATTAGCAACGTGGCTGGAATTTACTTCCGATGGCGGTGTGCTGTAAGGCGTTCCCATTAACGCGGTTCTGACTTTCACAATCCTGTCCTGGACCTGGCCAATTACCAGTTCCCTGGCATATTCAGAGTTATCATAATCCTGTCTTGATGCCAGCTCTGTGCCTATAACCGTGTCAGCCAGCTTCCTGTATCTGGGGTCCAGAGCTTTTTCCTCTTCCAGCATTTGGTCGATGCCGACAGTGGGCCTTCCATCCCAGGCAAGCCTGCGGAGCCTTGAAATTTCTGATGCCTCAAGAACAACAACATGGGACATGCTACCGTAGATTCCTCTGAGCACTTTAGCTATTTCAATAACAGGCGTAATTACCATAACGTCGTTCCCTTCTGCATGTGCCTTTTCAACATTCGACAAATCAAGCATATAGATGTCTGTGCCGCTTAATGCCTCTTCAAGAGAGGATTTGCCCAGCTTGAGATACTGCTTCTTGGTCAGCAATATGCCCTCTTTTGTATAGATTAAAGGCTTACGGGCTTCCGTTATTCTCTTGTGCATGGCAGGCAGGGTGAGAAACTCGTGCTCAATGCGCCTGAAAAGCTCAGGAAGTGCCTGATTATCCACATCGCCTGACCGCTGCTTTCTTGTTGTTGCGGCCATGAATGCTCTGAGAAACCGCATCCTCTTGCTCAGATACCCTGCGGTTGAAGACTTGCCCACTCCCGGAGGACCTGTGACGATGAAGTATCTTGGGAATTCTGGGCGGGGGCGTTTACTGATTGCAGCGTGGACAACCTTAAAAAGCTCATCGGGCGTTCCAGGCTTCTGCCATGTCCCGTCAATGTAGGGATTGTCTTTCACAAGGTCAATAATTCTCTGGCCTTCCATCTCCCTTGCGCTCATAAGGATTATATCTATGGAATCGCCACGAACATTCCTTATCGCGCTTGCAAGCTCAATGCCATTTCTAAACCTGGAACGCATATCTGCCGGAAGCTCTTTAAAAAAAATGTCCAAAACAACAGCATGCAATGATGAATCGCGGGTTGCAGCCTCGTACAGCACATCCGGAAAGCGTGTGCCCGTAAAGCCAAGGCTATATTCCCTGCCTTTTTTGTTCAAAGCCGGCAGGAATACCCGCAGGATAGCCTCAGTGTCATCCAGTACCCCAACCCTTGCGGGCGCTTCAGACAGCGACCCTTCAAGACCAGCAATGTTTGCAGAACCGCCCATATTGCAAATGGTAATAAAAGGCAGTATAAAATTGTTGCCATTTAGCAATTACGAAATCCGTTAGAACCTGACTTTCAGCTCAAACAGCTTCTTAAGGAGAGGGGCAAACTGGAGCTTCATGAATTTGGTGTCTGGAAGGGGGCAGATGGATGTTGCGACAGTCCTCATCCTTTGGTCGCTGTAAAACCTTATGTGCCCGTTCCGCTCTGTCTCGTAGTCTGTGTAATCAACATATGCGCTCAACGCGCACAGGTCGGTTGAGCTTACGGCTGCAATGCAGCAGTGCGGGCAGCCTTCAATATGCGCCTTTATCCTTGCAACTGATTCAGGCGATGCTCCGGGCTCAAGCCTTATGTGGCTGAAAACAATAAGCTCAGAGCCTACCTTCATGAAGTTAGGAATGTTAACAATGCGCAAAAAGCCGCCCTTAATGAGCTTAAGCCTTGCCTGCGAGATGCTGGGCCTCGGAAGCCTGGTTATTTTGGCAAGGCCAGAGTCGTTTGCTGACGGGTATTTGACAAGCGCATAGAGGATGGCTTTTTCGTTTGGCGTAAGTTTCCGGACAGCGGGCTTCAAGGCAGCCTTTTGGGGGGCTTTGGGCTCTTCAACTGCTTCGAGCTCAAGCAGGCTGCGCAGGTAGCTGCCATAGTCAAACAGCTTGAGAAAGCTGCTAAGGCCGAACGGAAAATAAACAGAGCGCAACGCCCTGCTTAGCCCTCCAGCCTCGAACTTTGCCGCCATGGCATCAAGGTGCATTTTAACATCAGTCAGGCTTTTTGAAACGCACGCCTCGATAAACTGGTTGGACGTGGCTTCAACGCATAACTGCTCAGGAGCGCCTGAGGCTTCCTCAAAGAGCTTCAGCTTTGAGGCTTCGTCAGCGTACAGCGGATTAAGCGTTGCGTAGGTGATTGTCAGAAGCTCACAGCCCAGAAGCGAGAAGTCTGGAATCCTGTAAGTGGAATAGAAATGCTCCCTTTCCAGCCTGTTGCGGATGGCTGTTATGGTGGACCGCTTAAGCTTCAGCTTCCTGCTGAGCTCAATGTCATTAAGCAAAGGGTATCTTACCCTGCTGTAAAACACAAGCTTCTCATTGCCGGTCAGGGGTATTTTCCCTGTCAGCCTTATGACCTCCCTTGCAAGGATTGCCTTTTCCCTCTCCAGCTTCCTGACGTTTGAAAGGTCTGTGATGTTCATGCTGCTGCCGATGTACTGCCCATCTGCAAAAATCGCCAGGACATTGACCTTTGACGGCACAACCTCGCCATTCTTCTTCCGCAGCCCCACCTCAATGTTCCTGACCAGCTCTTTCCTGCCGAAAAGGGCATAGATTTCCTTGCCGCTGTCAAAAAACCTTTCAACATCGCTGCTGACAACCTCCTGCCTGGAGCAGCCTGACATTTCAAGGAATGCCTTGTTTGCCTCAACAACCCGGTTGTTTATGTCCACTGAAAGGTAGCCGTCGTTGGAGTTGTGGTAAAGCTCCTCAATATGCTCCCTATGCCTCGCCAGGTCAGCTTCTGCCTTCCTGTGCTCCCGCCGTGAAGATGCCTCTTCAAGCTCACGCTTCACGGCAGGCAGAAGCCTTGCTAACCTGCCTTTCATCACATAATCGTTTGCGCCTGCCTTCATCGCCTCAACAGCAGTTTCCTCGCCAATCTGGCCTGAAACAATGATAAAGGGGATGTCAATCCCTGAAGCTCTCAAGGCTTTCAGGGCGTCAAGGCCGCTGAAATTAGGCATAATGTAATCACTTATTATGATGTCCCATTCCTGCTTTTTCAGGGCAGCAGCCATGGCCTTGGCTGTATCAACCCTTTCTGAAACAACCTCAAATCCGCCCTGCCTGAGCTCCCTCCCCAGAAGAAGGGCGTCGTCTTCAGAGTCCTCTACGATAAGCACCTTAAGCTGCACCATTTTGTCATCTATACTTAATGGGAGGGCTCGTTCAGCACGAGCCAGTACAAGCCAAGCTGCTGCACAGCATGGCTGAACTGGTCAAAGTCAACAGGCTTCCGGATGTAGCTATTCGCTCCCAGGCTGTAGCTGTTAACGCGGTCCTGCTCCTCTTTTGATGATGTAAGAATAATTACGGGAAGAAGCCTTGTCTCTTTATGAGACCTGATTGCTTTGAGAACCTCCAAGCCATCCACTTTTGGAAGCTTCAAGTCAAGAAGCACAACACCGGGCAGCGAATTGCTGTTTCTGCCGTTGCCATGAAGAAAGCCCAGAGCTTCAGCCCCATCCCTTACTGTCAACAGCTCATTCGCCACATTGCTTTTCCTGAAAGCCCGCTTGGTAAGCTCGATGTCATCAGGGTTATCTTCCACCAGCAAAATAGGCCTTGTTTCCATTCTTTCAACCTCCCTCAAAATTCTGCCGCAGCAGAATTTTTGGTTTATCATGCCACGAACTACTCCTAAAACCGACTTAAAGAGTGAAATAAAACGTTGCGCCTTTGCCAACGCTGCCTTCTGCCCAAACCTTGCCGCCGTGCCTCGCGATTACTCTGGAAACTATTGCCAGGCCAATGCCTGTTCCTGGGAACTCTGTTGCTGAATGAAGCCTCTGGAAGGGCATAAAAAGCTTTCCGGCATAAGCCATGTCAAAGCCTGCGCCGTTATCCCTGATAAAATAAGCCTGCTGCCCATCTTTAACAGTTGTGCCAAACTCCATCCTTGCACTGGGCTGCCTTGAAGTAAATTTCCATGCGTTTCCCAAAAGGTTTTCGAACACCTGCTGGACAAGCTGCTTATCGCATCGTGCAACAATGCCCCGGGCAACAACAAATTCTGCATCGCGATCCGGCTCAGCCTCCTGAAGCTTTGCCGCAACGCTCCTGGCAAGGGCGCTGAGGTCAACCTCATTCCTGCTCAATCCGGCTTTGGTGACTCTGGAAAGCTTTAGCATGTCGTCAATGAGCTGCCCCATTCTTTGGGTAGCTGCTCTCAGGCGCTTAAGAAAGTCCTTGCCCTTATCATCAAGCCTGTCGGTGTAGTCCTCAAGCAGCGCCTGGCTGAAGCCGTCAATGCTCCTAAGCGGGGAGCGCAGGTCATGCGATGTTGAATAGCTGAATGCCTCAAGTTCCTTATTGGCGGCCTCAAGCTCTGCTGCGCGGTTCTTCAGGTCATTGTTGAGCTGCATAACCTCTTCCTCGAACTGCTTGCGCGCTGTTATGTCCTCCTTGATTGCGATGAAATGGGTAACCTTCCCGGTTTCAGACCTGACTGGCGTGATGGTCATGTCCTCTGGATACAGGCTGCCATCCTTGCGCCTGTTAACTGTCTCGCCCTTCCACACATTCCCTGCAAGAACAGTATCCCAAAGATTTTTGTAGAAGGAACTGCCCTGCTTTCCTGACTTGAGCATCCTTGGATTCTGCCCTACTGCCTCATCAGCAGAATAGCCTGTAAGCTCGGTAAATGCAGGGTTCACCCACTCTATTACGCCATCTGTGTTTGTAAGGACAATGGCGTTTGCCGCAGCTGCCAATGCAGACGACTGGATATGAAGCTTCTCTTCAGCTTTCTTGCGCCCGGTAATGTCATTGAAGATTTCAAGAACATGCCTTTTGCCGCCCAGCACAATGCCAGTGTGGGATATCTGAAAGGTCTTGTTGCCACTGATTCCGGAAACCTCCAGAACCTGTGTGCCGCCACCAAGCGGGTTCTTCAGCGGGCAGTTTTCGCACTGCTTTTTGTCATCCTTGTAAACCTCATAGCACTTCTTTCCAACGTTGCCTTTGCCGAATACATCCTCAAGCGCCTTGTTCATGTAGACCAGCCTGAGGCTTTCGTCAACAATGTCCAAGCCATCCGGCATCGTCCTGAGGACGTTTTCGGAAAACTCCTTTTCCTGCTTAAGCAAGGCTTCTGCCTGCTGGCGCCCGGTAATGTCCTGCACAATGCCAAGCATCCTGACTGCCTTGCCATTCACGTCCCTAATGACATTGCCTGTCTCAAGAACCCAGTGGACTGAGCTGTCAGGCCAGACTATGCGGTGCTCTATCTGGTAGTCATCGCCTTTTTCCACGCAGGCATTTACTGCATCAACAACGCGCTGCCGGTCATCAGGGTGAACCAACTTCAGGAACGCCTCATAGGTTGCCTCAAACTCTCCCTCGGCAAACCCGAACATTGGCTCTATCATTTCAGACCATTGAAGCACTCCTGTGATTATGTTCCAGTCCCAGCTTCCAATTCCGGTTGCGTGCTCGGCGAGCTTGTAGCGCTCCTCGCTTTTTTCCAAAGCTTCCTCTGTTTTCCTGCGCTCAGTGATGTCAAAGGCAATGCACGAAAGCACATCCCCCTCAAGGACTATGCTGCCAAGCAGGGTGATTTTTTTGCCTTTTTTTGTAATGCCTTCAAACTCATAGCCAAAAACCCTGCCTTTCTCCTTAAGTTGAGCAAGGTAATCCTTCCTCTTTTCAGGGTTTGCCCACAGAGGGATAATGCTCTGCCCGGCAGCCTCCTGCGCAGACTTAAAGCCAAATATTTTCGCAAAAGCGCCGTTGGCGAGGATGATCTCGCCTTTCAGGCTTGTCCTGAACACCGCTATAAGCGCGTTGTCCAGCAGGCTGCCGTATTTCTGCTCTATAAGTTCAGAAGCCTTCTCAGCCCTCCTTCGGCTTGCGCTTTCAATTACTTCCCATTTCCCAGCCCTCCTTATGATGGCAGACTGGTGGCAGTTCATCACGTCAATAACCTCAGAAGCCTCGCACTTGTCAATGGAGTATGTGCATACTGCCACGATTTTGTACTGGCCAATCACGCTGTCAACTGTTGCCTCATAGTCTGCAAAGCTTTTCCAGTCTTTCTTCTCAATCCAGAACGTGTTGCCTGTCAGCCTCAAGCCGCCATAGCCATTCTTTAAAGCTTTATTGAGCTTGCCAACCCAGCCGGCAAGCACCCTTTTCTCCTCAAAATAGCCGCCCTTAAGATACCAGTCTGTATGCGGAATAATCTCAATCTGGCCGTTCTTCACATAGCTGTAAAAGCCGGGCACTGCTGCTTTCATGGCTGCAACAGCGTCTTTAACGGTTAATGGCTCTGAGGTTACCCACATGCAAAACTCATTATTCTCCAGGCCTGCCTTGAAGTAAGGGACAAGAATTTCGAGCAGGTCTTCCTTCGAGTGATAGAACTGGCAGAGATGAGTGCCCCAAGGAACATCGCCCAGAAGGGCAATGCCTGACTTCCTAAGCTGGCTGGCATTAACAGCGCCCAAACAAACACCCCTCCTAAAAAATATTCCAGACACATCCGGCCAAGCGGCAAAGGCTGCGGGAAGCCAAGCAGCTTTATAATTGTTTCGATGGGCTTTGTTAAACTGATTGGCTGCAAAGGGATGTTAAGCAGTTTGACAAAAAAACGCAGCAAAAAAAGCATCACAGTTGCCGCTATTGCAGCCACGCTTGCCAGAAACATTTAAAACACAGCACCGTAAAGCAAGGCACATGGGCGACAAAGAAACCAAGAAGCTGCTTGAAGAGGTAAAGGCCAGTAACAAGCCTTCTGCAGCTGAAGCAAAGGCTGTTGAAAGGGTTGCAAACAGCATTACTGAAAGGCTTGAAAAGGCGCTGAAGAGCTGCCGGATAAAGGCAAAGGCTGCAGTAGGGGGCTCAGGAGCCAAGGGAACATGGCTAAGGGGAATGCACGACATAGATGTTTTTGTGTGCTTCGACTATACAAGATATAAGGAAAAGAGCGGCGAGCTGAGCGAAATACTGGCTGCTGCGGTGAAAAAAGCCTTTCCAAAACATGAACGGCTGCACGGCAGCAGGGACTATTTCAAAATCCAAAGCAAAGGCTGCAATTTTGAGCTTGTGCCCATACTCAGAATCAAAAACGCAAGGCAAGCCCTGAACATAACAGACGTTTCATTGCTTCATTCCGGATGGGTCAAGAGGAAGATAGGAAAAAACAAGCAAACATCTCTTGCAGATGAGATAAGGCTGACAAAGGCGTTCTGCAAGGCATGCAGGGCATACGGGGCAGAAAGCTATGTCAGGGGGTTTTCGGGGTATGCCTGCGAGGTTTTGACAGCTTATTACGGGAGCTTCCTGAAGCTCATAACATCTGCTGCGCTGAACTGGAAAAAACAAATCACGGCAGGGAAGAAGATAGTTGTTGATGCTGAAATGCACTACAGAAGAAGAGACCCGCTGAGGGAGCTGAACCAGGCAAAGGTGCAAAGCAGCCTTGTGGCCATAGACCCTGTGCAGCCAGACCGGAATGCTACCGCGGCACTAAGCAACGAGACACTTGCCGGTTTCATTGCGGCTGCCGAAAGGTTCCTGAAAAAACCATCAAAGGATGCTTTTGAAAGAGAAGAAATCACTGCTGAAAAGCTCATGCAAAAAGCAGGGAAAAACAAAAAGCTTGTGATTGTAGAGGCAGAGCCTGTGAAAGCAAAGGAAGACGTTGCGGGGGCAAAACTGGTAAAGGCTTTTGAGCATATCCTGCTGAAGCTGCAGGAAAACGGATTTGAGGTTAATGGCTCTGGCTGGGAATGGAACAAAAACATGAAACGCGATGCCCTGCTGTGGTACTTCATTGGGAAAAAAGAGCCTGAAGCAGAGGAAAGGGCAGGCCCGCCATTGAGCAACAATCTGCATGCCGATAATTTCAGAAAAGAGCACAGCGGAAAAAGCGGCAGGCAGCTGCTTGAAAAAAAGGGCAGGCTGCATGTGAAGATAGAAAGGGCTTACCGGCAGCCGCAGCAACTGATAAGTGCGCTACTGGCTGAGGATGCTTACCTGAAGGGCAAGGCACAGCGCTACAGCGCCAGAAGCTTTGGCTAAGGCAAAATGGAAAAAGGAAAAAACACAACTGCAATCATGATTGCATTGCTTGCTTTTCTGGCTGCGAGCTTCTTTTTGGATGACATAGCGGCTGCTGCCGTTAAAGAAATCCAATCAGGGCTGATTACTGCAGCTGTTGACGCATTCAACAGGTTCTACATCTGGATTTATGTTGCGTTTCTAGCAGCCAGCGCAGCTGCCATCCTGAAAGCGAAGACGAAAGAAAACAAAGCAAGGAATATCCTTGCAACGGCTTCATCCATCCTGATGGCAATCACTGCCACTCACATCCTAAAACTCATCATACAGCGGGGAAGGCCTGACGGCATGCCTTTCCTGAATCCCCTGTTTGGAACAACAGACTACTCATTCCCAAGCGGGCATACCACGGCAGCAGCGGCAGGGCTTTTTTCCGCGCCCACCACATTAAGGCTATCCTGGCTGGCCTTTACTTTGGTGACAATTTTCTCAAGGCTTTATGCAAACAAGCACTTCCTGAGCGACACTATTGCCGGGTTGATTGTGGCATTTGCTGTTGCTGCGTTTGTAAAAAGCAGGCTCAAGGAAAACCCCAATGCGGAAGACTGGCTGGAGCTGAGAAGGCAGCTCGTGCATCTGGCAATCGGGCTTGCAATTGCATGGCTTGCCTGGAAATACGGCTTTGCAGGCTATGCCCTTATTGCTGCAGCTGCAGCAGGCATTTTGCTTTCTTACACCATTAAAACGGCAGCTATTGTGAAAAATGCGGCTGCAAAACGGCTGCGAAACCTTGCTGTTGCCGCACTTGGAACTGTTGAAAGAAAAGATGAGCTGCAAAGGTTCCCGGGCAGAGGGGCAATAATGCTTTTTCTTGGAAGCGGGATTACAGCAGCGATATTCAGCAAGGAAATCGCTGTTGCAGCCATACTTGTGCTGGCGGTTGGCGACTCAATGAGCCATCTGGCAGGAAGGCTTATCGGAAAGACAAGGCACAAATGGCCATTTATTGAGGAAAAAATGGCAGAAGGGACTGTTGCCGGAATTGTTTTCGCTTCTGCTGTTG
This sequence comes from Candidatus Woesearchaeota archaeon, assembly GCA_016180065.1. Classification (GTDB taxonomy): domain Archaea; phylum Nanobdellota; class Nanobdellia; order Woesearchaeales; family UBA10216; genus UBA10216. Next base: position 39,787 of record JACPBY010000002.1, read on the forward strand.
CAGCCATAATCCATCCTGCCTGGCAGGCGATTGCTTCCTCTGCCGCAGCGATGACTGTGGAAGCGCTGCACATAAAAATCCTTGGAAGAAGAATTGATGACAACCTGACAGTGCCGGTGGTGGCGGCAGTTGTGCTGAGACTCTTGGGTTTGGTGTCACAATAGATTTTTATAGTTATGATAATCGGGAAGGAATATGCCTGATAATGCTTTGTTGAATACTGTTGTTGGCATTACAAGCGTTGCGCTCGGCATAATTGCTTTGGTGAATATCGAGTTTAGAGTGTCTTTTGCCTTTGCAGCAGCGATTTTAATTCTCGGAATTGTTGTTTATCAGCTCTTCGGGGATATGGACAATTTGAAAAAAGACCAGCGGAAGGTCCTTGAAAGGACTGATATCTACAAGGAACTCGTTGATATTAAAGCCGATATTAAAAACTTAAAGAGGGAAAAAGCATGAACTCAAGAAAAGGCCAGATAAATCCGAAGCAGCTAATCCAGATTGCTGTAGCTATCACAATATTGCTTGTGTTGTATTTAATATATCAGGTTATAAGAGCCCAGTTTGGAAAAGGGCAAGGTATAGAAATATAAGTTGCTCATTTTGCGCCCCACACCTTTCCCTCTGCTGCAATAACTTTGATTTTTTCGCCGGGAACAAGCTTTGAGCCTTTGGTTACGGGCAGGACAGGCACGCTCTGGAACGTTTCAGGATGGATTATTTCAAGATAAGGCTGCACTTTGGAAACAACAGCCTTGACAGGGCTGAGCTTTTCAAAGTTCCTGACCGCGTCCCTGTATGCAAGCTCAAACAGCCTGCTGTTCTCAACTCCTTCGACGACCACAAGCCGGCCAATGCTTGAAACCCTGAACGCCTTCCCCTCAAAAAGGACGAAATCGCCTGCCTTGAACGGCGCAGCCCTGAAAAGCACAGTAACCCTGTACAGGACCCTGCTGGTCTGCCTGTGCTGTGAGAACAGCTTCCTTGAAACCTTAAGCTCCCCTCCCATTGCCCGGAAAAGCTCCCTGCCAGCCTCAACCGCGAATCTGTTTGAGCTCAGGTAAATGTCAATGCCGTTTGTGACCTTCTTCTTTTTTGAAATGAAAATATCTTCCTGGCCTTTAGCCTTTACCTTCTCAACAACAGAGTGCAGGACATCACCTGCCTCCCTTGGAGATGCCCTTACCTGAAGGATGGCTTCATAATAAGAGCTGTGCCTTTGGTTATGCCGAGCAGCCATGCATTTAGCTAAAAGCGATACCTTTTTATGTGTTGTGGGAAGAGCCACGATTCACCATGGCAGGGGTGAAAGGCTTCAGGCAAACGCTAAAGCGCGCCTGGAGATTCTTGTGGAACGACAACAGCGTGTGGAGCTGGGCTGTAAACGCCCTGCTTGCGTTCCTGCTAATCAAATTCGCTGTTTACCCGGCGCTCGGGCTTGCGTTGCAGACAAACCATCCTGTTGTTGCAGTCATAAGCGACAGCATGCTGCACACCGCGAATTTTGACACATGGTGGGAAAGCATGGGAAAAAACTATGCAAAGCATAACATAACGAAAGAACAGTTCATGCAGTTCAAGATGAGTGATGGATTCAGCAGGGGAGATATCATCATCCTCAAAGGAAAGAAGCCTGAAAAAATAGAAATCGGGAACATAATTGTTTTTGACAGCAACCTGCCTGAGCCTATAATCCACAGGGTAGTTGGCAAATGGGAAGCGGACGGGGCATATTATTTCTCGACAAAAGGGGACAGGAACGTGGACCAAAGGCCTGAGGAAAAAGCGATAAGGCAGGACAGGGTTGTTGGGACCGCCTGGATAAAGGTGCCGTATTTTGGCTATGTCAAGATAGCGTTTACAAACCTTGTCAATGCCGTAAAAGGCAAGGTAAGATAGCGAGAAGGGAAAAGGTGAACGGGATGTTTTGCCAAAAGTGCGGCTCAGTGCTTATGCCGAAAAAGGCTGAGGGAAAGGAAAAGGCAGCGCTTGCGTGCAGAAGCTGCGGGCACTCAGCCGTAAATGCGGAAGCCGCAAAGATAACTGAAAGCATCAAGAAGAAAGCTCCGCATGAAGAGCGGCTGTTCGAGCCTGCTGCAGAAGACAAGATAACTGCACCGGTAACCGAGGCAGAATGCCCAAAATGCCACAATGACAAGGCCTATTACTGGACAAGGCAGACCAGGGCAGGGGACGAGGGCGAAACAAAGTTCCACCAATGCACAAGCTGCAAGCACAAATGGCGGGAGTATGGATAGCAGCAGCGAATTTGCAGAAGCAGCTAATTTAGAAAAAATAGCTGTTGTTGTAAAGCCAAACAGCAGCAAAAACGAAATAATCAGCTACAACAGCGAGAAAAAAGCATGGATGGTTAACATAAAAGCTGCTGCCGAGAAAGACAAGGCAAATAAAGAGCTGCTGAAATTTATGAAGAAAGAAACCGGCAGGGCATGGATGATAAAAACAGGCCTGCACAGCAGGGAAAAAGTTTTGGCGGGCATTACTTCTTCTCAAAGAAATCTTCCAGGTCTATGACGTCCTCGCCTTCTTCGCCCGCTTCTTTCTCTTCTTCCTTCACTGCCTTTGCTTTTTCTTTCTTTACGGAAGCTTTTCCGGGCTTGTGCTCCTTCTTTGCCTCTTTTTTCTCATCATGCTTCCCTGCTTCCTGCTTCCCTTCCTTCCCGAACAATGCTTTGTAAGCAAGGAAAAGGACAACAAGGACGACGAAAGCAACGGCCGCATAATACCGCCTGAAGCCTGCCCTGCCAACCACTCCGCCTGACGTGGCTGTCATGTTGACTTCTGCGGTTTCATTCAGCTCAAGCTTAAGCGCCTTAAGAGCAGGGCATTTTTCAACAGAACCGACAAAGCACCTGCACTGCTGGCTGAGGTTGTCAAAGTAGCAGTCAAACCAATACTCGGAATCTGAGCGCTTCGAGCATTCAAGCTGCCTCTTGCAGCCCTGGTTCTTCTCTGCCCGTGTCAGCTCTTTGGTTACGCTTGCTTCAGTTATGTTTGCTTCCGTCACGTTTGCTGAGGTTACGTTAGCTGCCGACTCGTTTGAAACACTAACATTTTCAGTAACTTTTTCCGAAACATTTGCCTGCTGCTGCTCTGATTCGGGCTGTTCAGCTGGCGGTGGCAGCTCAGGTTCAGCAGAAGGTACAGACAGCTCAGGCTCTGAAGGCAATGCGATTTCAGGCTGGACGACTGGCTGCTCCGGAAGTGTGGCATTTTCCTGCACTTCAGGTGCCTCACCGCCTTTCATAAGAACGTATGAAACAGAACCAAAAACCAGCAGTGCTATGATTATTGCTGAAACTGCAAGAGGAGACAGCCCTTTGCCTCGCCTGGCTTCTTTGCCTTCCCTGCCTTCCTTTGAATCTTCCTCTGCTTCCTCAATCAGCTCAGCAGCCGTCTTGGCTGCGACCTTGGCTGCTGATGAGCTTATCTTTGCCATTTCCACCTTTGCTGCTGCATCGGCCTTTGACAGGGACTTTATCTGGCTCCTCACTGCCTCAATCTCTGCTTTCAAGGAATCATGGTCTGAGCGGCTGTATGACTCAGACGACTTAAGCCTTTCCTCAAAAGCCTCCTTCTGCCGCTTAATCTCCTTTTTGGCTTCATTGGACATTTCCTCAACAGACCTCTGCAGCCTGTCAATTTTTGATGCGAAATCGCTGAAAGGAACGAATTCAGAGCTGAAGGCCTCAATTTTCTCCCTTGCCTTCTCAAGTTCCCTGGCATCTGCAAACCTTCCCTGCTGCCTGGAAAGCTGCTTTTCCACCTCCTTTCTCACAGAGTCAAGCTGGGCCTTAAGCGAGCCAAGCTGCTCTTCAACGCTGGCTGCCTTTGAGGCGACAGCAGACGACACTGATGAGCCTACTGAATCGGAAAGCGAGGAAAGCTGCTGCTTCAGCGAGCGCTTTGTCACATAATCGTCAAGGTTAACCTCGCTGACTGAAGATTCAATGAGCTGCCTTGTTTCATTGAGCTTTGACTTCAGCTCTGCAATGGCTTTTTCAACAGAAGCCTTTTCAGCAAACTTCCTTGGCATGCTTTCGCTTATTGCGGATATTGCGCTTTCCGATGCTGCAAGCTTTTCAGAAAGCGAACCAAGCTTTTCCTCAAAAGAACCAACAAAAAAAGCCTTTTTGTCAACATCGCGCTTCAAGGAAGCAAACTCTCTTGACATCCCCTGATGGGATGACTCAATCCTGCCAGTGAATGATGCAATGTCCTCCTTTACAACAGCCTGGGCTGCCAGCGAGTTCAGTTTTGAAGCTAAACTGGCAACGCTTTCCTTAAGCTTTGCAAGGGAAGAGGACAGCGATGCCACGCTGCTGCTGCCTTCTGAAACAACAGGCTTAATGGAGCTGAGCTCCTCATTCAGCTTTGAAAGCGCTTCTGACAATGGGAAAATCCCGCTTTTGCTTTCTGCCGCAGATGATTTCAAGGAAGAAAGCTCTGCCTTAATCCTGGCCAGCTCTTTGGAGAATTCCGGCTTCGGAACAGAAATGCCCTCAAGCTCAAGAACCTTGCCTTGTAATTTCCTGACCTGGCGAACCTCTTCAGCCAGCTCATCCCTTCCTTCAATAGCATCCCTTAAAGCTGAAATCTCCTTCTTTATCTGGGCTGCCAGCGCTTCAACATCCTCGGCATCTGACTTAACAGCAAACCTGCTCTCAAGCTCCTCAACCTTCTGACCGAGGCGCTTGATGAAGGCGTAAAACTCCTCCTTCTGAAGGACATCGCCAAGGGACTTGTTAATCGTTTCAACAGAAAAAAGCTGCTTGTTCAGTGCCCTCTTAAGCTGAAGAAGGTCATCTTTCACCCTGGCAAAAGACTTCTTAACCTCTTCTTCTGAAACGGCCAACTTTCCCAAAACCCCCGAACTGAAATTAGCTATGATTTAGTGATAGGTTTATATATAAACTTTTTGGTAATGAATATCACTGCCTTGTAATGGGAATCAGCTTCCTTGTCTGCATCACATAATCATTGTAAACTTCAGGGCTCTTACCTAGCTCTCAGCTTTATTTTTGAGCAGCGCCGCAATTCCGGGCAGCTCCTTGCCCTCCAGAAGCTCAAGCATTGCCCCCCCACCGGTTGAGGAATGCGAGAATTTGCCCTTTAAGCCTGCCTTATCAACTGCCGAAATGGTGTCACCTCCGCCAATTATTGTTGTTGCCTTTCCCGTCATTTCAGAGATTGCCTTTGCAACTGCCAAAGTGCCCCCTGCAAAATTGCCAAGCTCAAAAACACCCATTGGGCCGTTCCAGATTATTGTTGCGGCTTCGGAAATCTCCTTGCAAAAGCGCCTTACTGACTCAGGGCCGATGTCCAACCCCCTCCAGCCAGCTGGAATTTCGCTGGCAGCAACGACCTGCGAATTTGCATCATTCTCAAAGCGGTCGGCCGCAACAACGTCAACAGGCAAAACTATTTTGCCCTCAAACTCGTTAAGCAAATCGTCAGCCAAAGAGGCTTTATCCGCCTCAAATTTGCTGCTGCCGACAGCAAAGCCGCGAGAGCGGTAAAAGGTGAACATCATCGCTCCCCCGATGATGATTTTGTCAGCCTTCAACCCCAGGTTCCTTATAACCCCAATCTTGTCAGAGACCTTGGCACCGCCAAGGACAACAACGAATGGCCTGCGGGGCTTTTCGAGAGCGGCTGAGAGGGCTTTAACCTCCTTCTCAAGCAGCAAACCCGAATAGGAAGGCAGGTACTTGGGAACCCCGACTATTGAAGCCTGATTCCTATGCGAGCTTGAGAAAGCGTCATTGACATAAATTTCGCCGTTTTTTGCAAGTTCTTGAGCAAATACATCATCGTTTACATCCTCTCCGGGGTTGAAAAGCACGTTCTCAAGGAAAACAACATCACCTGCGCTCATTTGCCTGATGACAGACCTAACCTCCTCACCGATGCAGTCACCAAGCGGCTTGACTTCTTTTTTCAGCAGCTCAGACAAACGAGAGGCAACCTGCTTAACGCTAAGCGACGGAACAACCTTTCCGCCAGGCCTGCCAACTTTTGCCATGAGAACAAGCTTCGCATCTCTCTTGAGAAGGCACTCTATCGTCGGCAATGCCTCGACTATGCGGCTGTCATCTGTAACATTTCCAGCGTCATCCTTCGGGACATCCATCCCTGTCCTTACAAGGACAACCTTTCCGGAAACGTCAAGGTTTTTGTCTCTGATTGAAGGCAGCTTAACCATGGCTATGGCTGGGAAGAAAAGCGTATATATAGTTTTTGCAGCCATCGCGTGAATATTGCACGCCGCGGACGGGATTTTCACCTGCTTTGGGCAGGGTTTGAACCCGTAAACCTTGGAGGGTTACCAGTTTCTGAAACTGGTGCGGCTACCTGGTTTCGCCACCGCGGCGGCAATCTAATTCGGGTTTTCTGTCTAAAAGAAGTTATGCCTCAATTTTCCGAAAATTATACGATAAATCCGGAAGTGTTACGGCTTCTGACGTAAATAATTCAGAAAAATGGCAAATTTCCGTATAAATTCCGGAATGCCCGAAAAAATTTGCTGCCAAAAAAACGAAAAGTATATTAATCAGCTTTGCCAAACAGGTTCTCAGGATCTTGGAGGGCACTTACCACATGGTGAGACGGTTGCCGGTTTCGGAACCCGGCTTTCTTTTTTCTTAAAGCGCCTTCAAAACATCAACCAGCCTTTTGGAGAAGCCCCACTCGTTATCGTACCATGCGCAGACCTTAATGAGGACGCCGTCAACGACCTTTGTCAATGGCGCATCAAAAATTGACGAGTGCGGGTTGCCGATGATGTCAGTTGAGACAATCGGCTCCTCGCTGTACTGGAGAACGCCTTTCATGTACGTTTCTGCAGCCTCTTTGAATGCCTTGTTCACTTCTTCAACGGTTGTGGGCCGCTCAACAACGCAAACAAAGTCTGTAATTGAGCCGTCAGGAACAGGAACGCGCAAAGCCATGCCGTCAAGCTTGCCCTGAAGCTCAGGAATTACATCACCTAAGCTCTTTGCAGCGCCAGTTGTTGTCGGAATGATTGAAACAGCTGCCGCCCTGGCTCTTCGCAAGTCCTTGTGCGGGAGGTCAAGAATCCTCTGGTCGTTTGTGTAGGCATGCACTGTGGTCATGAAACCGTGCTTAATCCTGAACTTGTCGTGCAAAATTTTTACCACAGGAGCAAGCGAGTTTGTGGTGCAGGAAGCAGTTGAGCAGATGTTGTGCTCTTTGCCGTTGTAGGACTTGTCATTGACGCCCTTGACTATTGTTATGTCAGGGCCCTTTGCAGGGGCCGTGATGATGACTTTCCTGGCTCCAGCCTTGATATGCCTGGATGCTGATTCCTTGTCAGTAAAAAGGCCTGTGCTCTCTATCACGACATCAACCTTAAGGTCCTTCCATGGGAGCTGCTCAGGCTCTTTTATTGACAGCACCTTAATTTTTTTGCCGTTGACAATAAGGGAGTCCGCTGCCACCTCAACCGTGCCATTGAACTGCCTGTGGACAGAGTCATATTTCAGGAGGTAAGCAAGAGTCTTTGCGTCTGTAACGTCATTAACTGCCACAATTTCGATGTCACGGTCATCTGCAGCTGCCCTGAGAAACATTCTTCCGATGCGGCCAAAGCCGTTAATGCCAACGCGAAACTTAGCCATAAATCCCACCTCACAAAATTCTGCTGCGGCAGAATTTTGGGTTTTAACGCTGCGGAGGCGTTTATATAATTTTTGATGCCCAAACATTTAAATATAAGTTCACAATAGTGAAAATTCTGCCAGCGAGGCAGAATTTTTGGATATGAAACGAACGGGCTAACACTCTATGACCTTGCAGACCATTCAGCCGCAGGAAGTGGAGGTATTCTACATACTTCCAACAATCAGGAGCAGGATGGCCTCCGCCATGAAAGAGCAGGGCATGAAGCAGAAAGACATAGCAGAGCTGCTGTGCGTCCAGGAGTCAACAATAAGCCAATACCTCAGCTCAAAAAGGGCAGCGGACGTAAAGCTTGGAAGCAAAGTTGACAAAGAAATAGCCGAGGCAGTGAAAAGGATAAAGACCAAGGAAGACCTTGTGAGGGAGACGCAGAAGATTCTGAGGACTGTAAAGGATGCAAGAATCCTGTGCAGGGTGCACAAGTCGGTTGCAGACATCCCTTCAGCATGCAACGTGTGCCCGTTCATCGGTTAGGGAAAATGATTGAGCGAGACCTGTTCCTGCAAATAGAGAAAACAGCAGGCAAGATACATTCCATCAGGCAGGCAGAAAAGCATGCCATGAAGGAAAAAGGGCTCAGCGAAGCTGTAGTCCGGGCTATTTCAAAAGACAAGAACGAGCCGGAATGGATGCTGAAAAAAAGGCTCGGGGCTTACAGGCTCTTCATGAAAGAACCGATGCCCGCAAAGGGGATTGACCTCACCGGCCTGGATTTTAGCGAGATAATCTATTACGCAAAGCCAGAGGCTGAGCAGAGCCGGAGCTGGGAAGATGTGCCTGAAAACATAAAGAAAACGTTTGAGCTGCTTGGCATACCTGAAACAGAAAGGAAAGCCCTGGCAGGGGCAGGAGCCCAGTATGACAGCTCGGTAGTTTACCACAACCTCAAGAAAGAATGGGAAAATCAGGGCGTGATATTTGAAGACATGGATGTTGCGGTGCAAAAACACCCTGAGCTGGTGAAAAAGCATTTCATGACAGCATGCGTGCCTGTGAACTATCACAAGCTTACAATGCTCCACGCTGCAGTATGGAGCGGGGGAAGCTTTGTTTACATTCCTGAAGGCGTCAAGGTTGCAATGCCACTGCAGGCTTACTTCAGGATGAATGCAAGGAAGGGCGGGCAGTTTGAGCATACACTCATCATAGCAGGGCCAGACAGCGGAGTAAGCTATTCTGAAGGGTGCTCTGCCCCAAGCTACAACGCAAGCTCGCTGCATGCAGGCTGCGTTGAAATCTTCGTGAAGGAAGGAGCCAGAGTAAGGTACAGCAGCGTCGAGAACTGGAGCAAAAACACGTATAACCTGAACACGAAAAAAGCCATTGTTGAAAGGAATGGGATAATGGAATGGGTTGGGAGCAATGTTGGCTCTAAAGCAACAATGCTTTACCCATGCACTGTCCTGAAAGGAGAGGGCGCAAGGGCAGACCACCTGGGAATATCCTATGCAGGCAATGGCCAGAACCAGGATACGGGAGCCAAAGTTTACCACCTTGCCAGGAACACTGCTTCAACGATAAAAATGAAGAGCATAAGCAGGAACGGGGGAATAACCACCTACCGCGGCCTTGTCAGGGTTGCAAAAGGCGCCATAGACTCAAGGGTGAGCTCAGTATGCGATGCGCTGATAATGGACGAGCAGTCAAAGTCCAATACAGTCCCCGTAATGGATGTTAACGAAAAACAATCTGAAATTTCCCATGAGGCAAGCGTCGGCAGGTTAAACACTGAAAAGGTATTCTACCTGATGAGCCGCGGCTTAAATGAGGAGGAAGCTGTAAGGCTTATAGTTTCAGGGTTCATTGAGCCCATAATAAAAGAACTGCCGATGGAATATGCTGTTGAGCTTAACAGGCTGATACAGCTTGACATGGCAGGAGCAATCGGGTAATAACAAGATGGAAGCAGGCGAACCAACAGTCAAGAAACTTCCGAACAACGGGCTTTTTGTCCGCTTGCCAAGCGGAGTTTCAGGGAAGAAAAGCATCACTGCAGCAGAAATGCAGGGCACTACCCTGCTGGTTATTGTGGCTGAAGAGGGTTCAGAGCTTGATATTGTGAGCCTCGCGAATTTAAGCCAAAAGATTGACGTCTTTGCAAAGGCAGGCTCAAAAGTAAGGCTCACGGCCACGCACACCAGCTCGGTTTTGGGAAATGCTGTTGCTGAAAAAGGCGCATCTGTCGAGTGGACGGGCATGGTAGTTGGGAAAGGAAAGGCAAAGCTGGATGTCACATGCTCACTCAACGGCGAGGGGGCTGCATCAAGGTTTACGGGAATCTTCATTGGAAACAAGTCCCAGCACATAGAGATGACCGCCAAGACAGTCCATAATGCACCTGGCACGACAAGCAGCATGAAAGCAAAAGGCGCCCTCAAAGGAAGCTCCAGAGCGGTTGTGCAAACTTTCACAAAGATAACCGAAAAGGCTGCAAACTCTGAATGCAGCCAGAAGGTTGAGCTGCTGCTCCTCAGCAAAAATGCAGGGGCAAAGCCAATACCAATGCTTGAGATAGACAACTGCAACACCAAGGCATCCCATTCGGCTTTCATAGGCAGGCTTGACAGGGAGAGACTGTTTTACCTGAAGAGCCGGGGACTGAACGAGAAAGAGGCAGCAAAGCTCGCCGTAGAGGGGTTCTTTGAGCCGCTGCTCAGGGAAATCCAGAATAATGGGCTGGCAGACAGTTTAAGGCAGGCGATAGCAGGAAAAGGCTAGTGGTGAGAGATGAAAAAATGCTGAATGCCAAAAAGATACGGGAAGATTTTCCGATACTGAAAAGAAAAGTCTACGGGAAACCGCTGGTCTATCTGGATAATGCTGCAACTACCCAGAAGCCAATGCAGGTAATTGAGGCAATAAGCCGCTATTACAGGGAATACAACTCCAATGTCCACAGGGCAGTCCATAAGCTGAGCCAGGAAGCGACAGAGGCCTACGAGTCAGCGCATGAGAAAGTTTCCAATTTTATAGGGGCAAAGGGGATTCAGGAGGTTGCATTCACCAAAAACGCAACAGAGTCGCTAAACCTCGTTGCAAATTCATTATCAAGGCAGCTAAGCAAAGGAGACGAAATAATCCTGACCCAGATGGAGCACCACAGCAACATGGTCCCTTGGCAGCAGGCTGCAAAAAGAACAGGGGCAAGGCTGAAATACATTGAAATTGACGGCAACGGCGAATTAAAAATGCAGCAGCTGCAATCCTTAATCAACAAAAAGACAAAAATTGTTGCATTCACCCATGTTTCAAATGTTTTGGGAACGATAAACCCGGCAAAGGAAATAATATCCGCAGCGAAGGATGCTGGCGCGATAACTGTCATGGATGGAGCGCAATCCGTGCCCCACATGCCAGTTAATGCCCAAAAGCTCGGCTGCGACTTCCTGGCCTTTTCCTCACACAAAATGCTCGGCCCGATGGGCATCGGAGTGCTTTACGGCAAAGATGAGCTTCTCGAGAAGATGGAACCGCTCCTTTACGGGGGAGACATGGTAAGCGAGGTAAGCTTTGAAGATGCCAAGTGGAACGAGCTGCCGTGGAGGCTCGAGGCAGGGACTCCGGACGTTGCAGGGGCAGTCGGGCTGGCAGCCGCAATTGACTACCTCCTGAAAATCGGGCTGGAAAACATTCACGACCACGAAAAGCTTCTGACAAAGCTGGCAATTGAAAAGCTTCAGCAGATAGCCGGGCTTGCGATTTACGGCCCGGAAGCTGAAAGGGCAGGGCTTGCCTCGTTCAGCATAAACGGCGTGCATCCGCATGACGTTTCAGCCCTGCTGGACGCTGAAGGCATAGCGGTTCGTGGAGGACACCATTGCGCAATGCCCCTTGCCAGGCTGCTGGGAACATTCGGCTCGACAAGGGCAAGCTTCTACATATACAACACAGCTCAGGAGATGGAAAAACTGGCGGCTGCTGTGGAAAAACTGGCGGCGAGGATGGGAAAGCTCAGGAAGTGACAGCAGGATGAAGGAAGCAAGCGCCATAGAAGAGCTTTACAGGGAGGAGATAATGGACCACTACCAGCACCCGAGAAATTTTGGGCGGCTGAAAAATGCTGATGTCTGCTACCATGACTACAACCCTGTATGCGGGGATGAGGTAACAATGCAGCTCAAAGCCGAAAAAGGCACAGCAAAGGAAGCTGTGTTTACCGGGAAAGGCTGCGCGATAAGCCAGGCGGCAGCCTCAATGCTGACAGAGTATGCAGCCGGGAAAAAATTACGGCAACTTTTGCAGATGAAAGCAGGGGAGATGCTGCAGCTGCTCAAAATAAGCCCGGGGCCAGTGAGGATAAAATGCGCCCTGCTGGCAATGAGGGCAATGCAGAAGGGAATAATACAATACGAGGCCGGGGCAGCAAAATGAACGAGCTTCAAGTGAAAGACCTGCATGTGGAAGTGAAAGGCAAGGAAATACTAAAAGGGGTAAGCCTTACAGCCAGCAAAGGCGAGGTTGTTGCTCTGATGGGGCCTAACGGCGCTGGAAAAAGCTCGTTCGGGTATGCGCTGATGGGACATCCGGACTACAAAGCAACCAAAGGCAGGATAATCTACAATGGCAAAAACATAACAAAGCTGCCGCCAGACGAAAGAGCCAGAAGAGGGCTGTTCCTGTCGTTCCAGCACCCGACAGAGCTGCCTGGCGTAAGCATAGCAAACTTCCTCAGGACGGCAATGAACAGCACAAGGGACAAGAAAAACCCGATTCCGGTTGCGGAATTTGTCAGGCAGCTAAAAGAAGCCATGAAAGCCCTGAAAATGGACGAATCATTCATGCACCGCTACCTCAATGATGGGTTCTCTGGAGGGGAAAAGAAAAGGGCAGAGATACTCCAGATGGCCCTCCTCAAGCCTGAAATGGCCATACTTGACGAAACAGACAGCGGCTTGGACGTTGACTCACTAAAAACGGTTGCGGAAGGCATTAACCGGCTCATGAACAAGAACACGGGGCTGCTGCTCATAACGCACTACCAGCGAATATTAAGGCATGTAAAGCCGGACAAGGTCTACGTAATGATGGAAGGGAAAATAATAAAAACCGGAGGCGAAGAGCTTGCCCGCCAGATAGAAAATGAAGGATATGAGTCAATAAAGGTGAGTAAAGATGGCAAAATACCTCCTTGAACACGACAGGCCGAACTGCATCGGATGCGGAGCATGCGCAGCAGTCTGCCCGAAGTTCTGGGAAATGAACGACGACGGAAAGTCAGACATAAAAGGCGGGAAACCGCGAAAGGACGAATGGCAGGAGCTGGAGATAGACGAAAAAGACTTTGAAACGAACAGGGAAGCTGCGGAAAGCTGCCCGGTCAACGTCATACACATAAAAAACAAGGAAACGGGGGAAAAGATAATATAGAGAACTTTGCTATGTGACAGAGATAATCAAAGTTGTCTATAGCAGCTGCTGAAGCTCGTTTGGATAGAATGCTAACACATGAAAATTGAAAAATTTTTCAAAGAGTTTGAAAGCGAAATTGACACTCTCCTCGAGGAAGGAGTTTTTATTGGGTTAAAAGAGTTTGATGTATTGGCAGATGCGACTTTTACCCTGCTATTTGATGTCGCGATGTATAACATTGCCAGAAGAAATAATCTTACACTGGTGCCAGAAAAGGGTGTGCGAAAGGGAGGAAGGGGAGGTTACTCAGATATCACTCTTTATTCACATGATGGAAAAGAGGAATTAATTGATGTTGAACACGAGAACAAACCGATAAGGGAACAAAAAGGAAAAAGAGCCATAGAAAAGTCAATAGATAATTTAATGATTTCAAGAGCAAAATACAAAGTGTTGGTAACTTACACTTATCAATACATCAATGCCAATGAACTTAAAGGATTATGCAAAGATTACTTAGACAAAAATTATCCGGATAGAAATGACTTCTACTTGTGTTATGCCGGATGCTATTTGACACACAGGCAGAACGGCAGCTTATTCAAATGGCAAATTATTTAAGCAAGCGTATATTTTTGTATAAGGATGTATAAGTTTGTGCTGGATGCTGATGGCATAATAAAACTGGCCAAGGCCGGGGTGCTGGAGAAGCTGGTGGAAAGCGCTTTTTGCGTAGTGCCAATGCAGGTTTATGATGAAGTGATGAGGGGCAAGGAAAAAATGCATAAAGACGCTCTCGTAACAGAGTCACTCGCGGCTCAATCAAAGATTAAGATTGCTGAACACGGTAAAACAGAGTTCACAGGAGCGGGTGCAGGTGAAAGCGCTGCTCTTGCAGTCTTCATGAGAGAGAACGCCGACTCAATAATAAGCGACGATTTAAGATTTTTGGCCAAGCTTGAGAAAGAGAATATTCCATTTACAACACCAGCTAACGCGTTAGTTTGGCTTGCTAAAAATAGCAAAATAACAAAGGAAGAAGCGTTAGATTCGTTAGAAAAGCTGAAGGAGTTTGTAAGAGAAGAAGCTTACGAAAGAGCTAAAAAATTGCTTGGAGGAAAAGAAAATGACAACCGTGTCTTACCCGTTGAGGATACCTGAAGAGATAATGGGAGTCGCTAAACTGAGGGCGAAGGAGGAATACGTGGGCAGTTCAACAGCCTTAAGACAGATGCTTCACGTTGGCGCAGAGGAGTATATGCTGGGCCTTGTGGAGAAAGGCAGGATAACGGTAGGGAGGGCTGCAGAACTCCTTAAAATACCTATTCAGGACATTTACGGGCTTGCCAGGAAGCACGGCATCCGGCTTGGAGCCAGTTTAGAACAGATAAAGGCAAGCGAAAAAACACTTAAGCTGCTGCTAAAAAAAAAATGAGCCAGCTTCTTTTCGGCACAGCAGGCATCCCGATGGCTGCAAAGGGCACCGACACTGCCTCGGGCATAAGGGCTGTAAAAGAGCTTGGCCTTGATGCCATGGAACTTGAGTTTGTGCAAGGCGTTAACATCAGCAGGAAGAACGCCCCGAAAATAAAGGCTGCTGCCGCGAAAGAGAATGTTGCCCTGACCTGCCACGCGCCATATTACATCAACCTGAATGCTGCTGAAGCTGCAAAGCTTGAGGCGAGCAAGAAAAGGCTGGTTAATGCTGCTGAAACTGCCTGGCTGTGCGGGGCAAAAAGCGTTGCGTTCCATCCAGGATTTTACCTTAAAAGCAGCAAGGCAGAGGCGTATGGGAAAGTAAAACAACAGCTAAAACAAGTGATTGACCAGCTAAAAAACAGCAGCTGCAACATCATGATACGCCCAGAAACAACAGGCAAAAGGAGCCAGTTCGGGGACCTGAACGAAATTTTGCAGCTGTGCAGGGAGGTTGAGCAGGTAATGCCATGCATAGACTATGCCCACATGCACGCACGGGAGGGAGGATGCAACAGCCACGATGAGTTTTGCGGAATCCTGGCTGCTGTTGAAAAAGAGCTTGGAAAGGAAGCGCTGAAGGACATGCACATACAGGTTTCCGGGGTTAACTACGGCAGCAAAGGAGAGCTAAACCACCTGGAGCTAAAGGACTCTGACCTGGATTACGAAGGGATTGCAAAGAGCTGGAGAGAATTTTCCATTGCAGGGATTGCAATCAGCGAAAGCCCGAACATCGAAAAGGATGCGCTGATGCTGAAAAGGCTGTGGGAAAATTCTGATAACAAGGCTTAAAAACAAAGCACCTGAGTGTAAGCGCGTGGAAAAAGCAGGTGTACTGGCAATTTTACTGTATGCGCTGGCATCAATCTCTGTTGCAATTGCGGGTGTGGTGCTTCTTAATTCAAGCAATGAGCCAGCCTGCGGCAACAAGCTAATGGAGCGAGGAGAAAACCCTCAGACCTGCTGCGAAGACGCCGGCTGCCTGCCAACGCAGAGCTGCACCAACCACTCCTGCACAGACATCAAATGCGGCAACTGCGAATACATTGCCGGCAACAGCTGCCAAAAATACGAGTGCTGCTCTGATGCGGAATGCGGCAAAAATGAAACCTGCAGCAGGAACACAAACAAATGCGTACAGATAGAATGCGATTGCGGCTACATAAAAAACAGGGCTTGCGTTAATTACGAATGCTGCAGCAACAATGAATGCCCTTCTGAAACCTGCCAGAACAACAGGTGCGCGCCATTGGCAGAACCTGAGCAGCCAAAGAAAGCAGAGAAAAAAACAAGCAAAGGAGGCTCACCTGCCGCACAGCAGCAAGAAAAGCAACAGGAAACACCAGCCACACCCATCACACGGCAAGGGCAGCAGGCACAATTGCAATGCACACCGGCACTGGAAATATGTGACGGCAAAGACAACAACTGCAACGGCCTGGCGGATGACGGAATAGCCTGCGAGTGCACACCAGGCCAAACAAAAAGCTGCGGCGGCAACAGCATAGGCCAGTGCAGGATGGGAACACAGGCTTGCCAAAGCGATTACAAGTGGGGAAGCTGTGAAGGGAAAGTTGACCCTGCTGCAGAGTCATGCGACAATAAAGACAATAACTGCAATGGCCAAATTGATGAAGGAAGCTTATGCCCGGGAGGACAGCTTTGTTCAGGAGGCAACTGCAAGGACATTGACTCAGAATATGCCGTGCAGCCAGTGATATTCTATTCAAAGGACTACTCAAACGATAACGAAATGGTTAACTACCTCAAAGAAGAGTTTGAGGAGATAAGGCAGTTCTACAATGCAAAAGCTGGTGTAACCTTCACAATGCTGCAAACAGCAGTAGTTTACGGAGATTACGACCATGAATGGTACTGGTGCGTTGACAGCCAGGGAGGGTGTGAGCCGAACAACTTCGAGGCAAACATAATAAAGGAACTGAAAAACAAAGGGTTGCCGATAGATGGCGACTGGAACAAAGTGCCGGCAGACAAGGTTACCTGGGTTGCTGCCTTCGGGGCAGGAGGATGGGCAGGAGGCAGAAGCTACCCGACAGGAGGAGGATTTGCGATGGTTGGGGATGCAGGGATTTATGCCGCAAAGGACAAAAACTGCAACAGGGTACTTGACAAATACTTCAGCACAGACAAACACCCAAACATAAAAGACTCCTGCCAGAACAGCTGGATACCATCAGGAAAAGCAGAAGGGTTTGGGATAGGAGCTTTAGGCCATGAACTGGGGCATGCACTTACCTTACCGCACCCAGACGGATACCCCGGAACGACCCTTCAGGACTGGGAAAAAACCCTGATGGGCTACCACTGGAACTATCCCGACACAGGGCTTCTTGAGCAGGACATCTCAATAATACTGCAGAGCAAATACTTCAACACAAAAAACTGAAATGCAGCGCACTAAAACCACGGGCCCTTCTCAAAGATAAGCGCATCCATAACCAGATGGGTTATTATGCCGACAACCAAAAAGACGTAAAGCTCCTCATACTCCCACAACCTCTTTTTCTTGATAACGTGGTAATGGTAAAGGAAAGTTATGAGCAGCAGCGTGAAGAAGCCAAACGTGAACCAGTTTGCCGGGCTGTTTGTAGTTGCTGACAAGAACCTGAACAGCCCATCCTGCCTTACGTTGAGAACATTAATTGTTCCCTGGGCAATTGCGGAAACCCCCTGCCTTATCGCATCGGGAAGAAGGTTGCCTATGAATATTGCAAGGCTGAACTCAAGCCTGAAATGCCTTAAGTGAACTGCAGAAGCTGACAACAAGCCAGCAATAATGTGAACAATAGCGCCAGGCATGACCCTTTTGGGAAAAAGGCCAATCAAAAACTTTTCGGTTTTGCAAAGCCATTGTGGCGGTTATTGAGAGTTTTATAGACAACTTTGATAATTTATCAAGACTTGTCAAAGTTGTCTAAGAGGATTTTGAACAAAAGTCAAATATTGGGGTTATTCAAAGTCCTCTATATAAAATTTATATCAACTTATCAACTGTGGTTGCTGTTTTTGAATTACTGCAATTGCAGCTAGAAATTCCGGCATAAGCTATGGCTAATATAGTTTTGGCAACAAAAAACTTTAAATATGCCTGAATTATGAAAACCACAACAGATTGGGGTTTCAGGCGGGAGAGCTACACAACAGGTTGTATTTATTGCGAGGTAACGAAAATGGGGCCAAAGGCTATTGATTCTGAAAGGGGCGCAATATCAGGCAAGGGAGCCAGCGCGAAGATGGCAATAAACATGAAAATGCCTGCGAAGGTTGTAAAGCGTGATGGGAGGATAGCAGACTTTGACCCTGAAAAGATAACAGCAGCCATCATGAAAGCCGCAAAGGCTGTTGGAGGCAGCGACAGGAAGGAAGCTGAAAGGCTGACAGGGCTGGTTGTGGAAACAATAGCAAAATGGGACAAAATACCATCTGTTGAGGAAGTGCAGGATACTGTTGAGAAGGTGCTTATAGAAGAAGGCCATGCAAGGACTGCAAAGGCTTACATACTTTACAGGGCAAAAAGGGCGGAGTTCAGGGAGGCTGCTGCTGAGGCTGCAAAAGACGGCGATGGAGAAAAGATTGCACTAGCAGACATGTTTGCACACAAAAGCAAGCTGGCATCCATAATTGGCTATGACCGGATTGAAGCTTACAAGAACCTGCTTCTTTACCTGAAAGACGCCCAAAAAAAAGGAGAGCTTCCTGCCCATCAGGGAGATTACCTTGGAGGGAACGAGCTTGCAACAAGCATATACCAGAAGAAATACTACCTCAAGGACCTCAACAACAAGCCCATCGAGAAAAAGCCTGAGGACACCTTTGCAAGGCTGGCTGCTTTCATGGCAGCTGTAGAGCAGGTTCCAGATAAGCAGAAGGAATGGGCCGTGCGGTTCTATATGGCGCTTTATGAGGGCTATTTTGTTCCCGGAGGGAGGGTAATCGCCGGAGGCGGAGACCTTTACCGGCTCAAGACCCTCGCAAACTGCTTTGTTTCAGTAATAGCTGAAGACAACATTGAATCAATTTACCAGTCTGCCTATGAATGCGCGAGGACTTATTCTTACGGCGGCGGGATTGGAGTTGACATATCAGTGCTAAGGCCGAAGGGCTCGGTAGTGCACAACGCAGCAGACACTTCCACAGGAAGCGTCTCGTTCATGGAGCTGTTCTCACTCACAACAGGGCTTATCGGGCAATCAGGAAGACGGGGAGCGCTGATGTTAACCATTGACATCAAGCATCCTGACAGCCCTGTTTTCATAAACGCCAAGAAAATACCGAACTGGGTGACGAACCAGATAGTTGAACAGTGCAAGTGGTCAGGCTTTTTTAACGACAAGCAACTCAAGGAAGTGGAACGGCAAGCAAGGGAAAACACACAAGTGAGGTTCGCAAACATCAGCCTGAAGGTAAGTGACGAGTTCATGCAGGCTGTGGAAGAGCAGAACAGGTATGGCGCTGAGAAAATCCTGGTCTACCTGAAAGAAAAATCAGTTTCGGGGCTGGGCGCAATGCAGGGAGGGGCAGTGCACTACTCCTACGGCATCCCTTCAAAGCCAATAGAGAAGTACAGGCTGCTCAAGACATTCGACAATGCTGATGAGCTTAACAAATTCCTTGCACAGCAAGGCCTGGCCAATGTGCCAGAAAAAGACCTTGGCGATGCCACAAAAAGAGACATGTTCGGCGACCTGGTTATGAACCAGCCCGGCTCGGAGTTTGACCTTGCAATAAAAAATGCGGGGGATTTCATGCTGTACTATAACTCCCGTGAAACCGGCGAGATGAAGCGGCTTGTAAAGGCAAGAACAGTCTGGAACGCGTTTGTAGAGGGAAATTACAGGACTGCAGAACCCGGGCTGATATTCTGGAGCACCATGGCAAAATACTCACCATCAAACTACGTCGGCAGGCCAATAGCAAGCACGAACCCTTGCGCGGAGGTACCTCTTGAAGACGGCGGGGCATGCAACCTGGCTTCCGTGAACCTCTCAAGGTTTGTCAAAGACAGCTATACCGGCAAGGCAGCCATTGACTGGGAAGGCGTAAAAGACACAGTAGCTGTTGTTGTAAGGTTCCTGGACAATGTTGTGACGTGGAATGAACTGCTCAACCCCATGGAAAAGCAGAGAAGGGCAGCCTATGAGACACGAAGGGTTGGACTGGGCGTGATGGGCATAGCAGACATGCTAAACCAGCTTGGCATCGGCTACGACAGCGAGGAAGGGCTGAAAATACTTGAAGATGCCGCAAAGCTGTTTGCCAACACCGCTTACCAGGCCTCTGCCGACCTTGCGGAGGAAAAAGCGCCTTCACCCATATTTGACTATGAAGCATACAGCAAAGGAAGGTTCTTCCAGGAAGCGCTGACAGAAGAAACAAAAGAGCGCATAAGGAAAAAAGGCCTGAGGAACATAGCAGTGCTTTCAATAGCCCCAACAGGCACAATATCCAACATTGTGCTTGGCTACAGGCTGGGAGACAAAAACTTCATAGGCGTAAGCGGCGGGATAGAGCCCGTATTCGCCCTTTACTATACGAGAAGGTCAGAAGGCTTAAGCTCAGGAGGCAGCAACATATTCTTCAAAATATTCCACTCAACCGTGGATGCATACCTCCACCAGCACAACCTGGCTGATGCTGCGCAGGGAACAAGGGACAGTGAAGAGCTGAAAAAAGTTCTGCCTAAACACTTCTTCAGGACAGCACACTTCATCAGCCCAAGCCAAAGAGTGCTTGTGCAGGGGCTCTGGCAAAAATATGTTGACCACAGCATATCATCCACGGTGAACCTGCCCGAAGATATCGATCCGGAAACAATATCAAACATCTACCTTGATGCGTGGAAGCATGGCCTGAAAGGCATAACAGTATACCGGGAAGGCTCACGCTACCCCATACTCAGCACAGAAACCCAGAAAAGCGAATTCCAGAAGAACAAGGAAGAGCTATACGAAGTTGAGATTGACGGCGAGCAAAGGCCCATGAAGGAGGATGAAGTTGTTTCACTGCCAAACGGCAGGCTGACAACAGTCTACCATGCAATGAAAGCCGGCCAGCTGAAAAAAGAAGGCAAGCGATACGTTTTCGCAAAAAACCTTGGAACTGTTGAGGCTGTATCCCCAGCCGAGGCTGAAACAGCAGCAAAGGCAACAGTGGCTGCAAAAAAGCATGACGCACTGGAACCAGCATCTGCAGCCCAGCTGAGCATATGCCCATCGTGCGGCAACAAGACACTGAAGATAGAAAACGGATGCCACACCTGCCTTAACGAGACATGCGGCTTCAGCAAGTGCGAGGTCTAGACAAATGAAAGAGTTTACTGACTGCCCGAACTGCGGCGGGCCCGTGGAAAAGGAAATCAAAAAGGAAGGGACCTGCTTTAGCTGCAAGGATGAGAAGTGCGGCTGGGGCATATGCCTATGAACTGCCCTTACTGCAGCAACGAGGAACACAGGGTAGTTGACAAGCGCGAGGCAAACGAGGCTACCAGAAGAAGAAGGGAATGCCTCCGCTGCAAGAAGCGCTTTACAACTTATGAGAGGATAGAGCCTTTTGACCTTGCTGTTGTAAAAAAGGATGGCAGGAGAGAGCCGTTCAACCGTGAGAAGCTAAGGACCGGCTTTGCCAAGGCATGCGAGAAAAGGCCCATACCGCAGGAGAAAGTAGACAGCGCTGTTGACGAGATTGAAGCAGAGCTTCGCAAAGAGGAGAAAAAAGAGGTAAACAGCAGCCACATAGGCGAGCTTGTGATGAGAAAGCTCAAAAAGCTCGATAAAGTCGCTTACATAAGGTTTGCTTCGGTTTACAGGCAGTTCGCAGACCTTGAAAGCTTCCAGGATGAGCTGAAAAGGCTGATAAGGAAGTAATGCAGCAACATTTAAAAACGCCGCAAGCGGCTTGATTCTTATGAAAGCCCGGATAAAGCGCATTGACAAGTCGCTGCCGCTGCCGACTTACCAGACTTCCGGCTCTGTAGGGTTTGACATTTACTCTCGCGAGGACATTGAAATAAAGCCGCATGAGATAGCCCTGATACCCGGCAACATCATTGTTGAAACGCCTCCAGGATATATGCTTCTTGTTGCTTTGCGAAGCTCAACGCCAAGAAAGAAAGGCTTAATAAAGCCTCACGGCATAGGAGTCATTGATAACGACTACTGCGGCGAAGGAGATGAGGTAAAGGTGCAGGTTCTGAACAACACAGGCAATGTTGTCAAGGTTGAAAAAGGGGAAAGGATAGCACAGGGCATATTCGTCAAGGTTGACAGGTTTGAATGGGAAGAAATGGATAGCATGGGAAAGACGAGAGGCGGATTCGGGAGTACTGGGTGACCTTCTTTGGCGCGGCAAAGAATGTCAATCAAGAAATCCATATAACAATGTCAAAAGTTACTATTGTTGGGGCAGGGTATGTTGGCGCAACCGCAGCCTATGCGCTGATGATTAAAGGGATTGCGGGAGAAATAGCGCTTATTGACATCAACAAGCAGAAAGCAGAAGGGGAGGCACTTGACCTTGAGCACGGCCTGCAGTTCGTCCACACCACCAAAGTAACATTTGGAGATGGCTACAGCCTCTGCAAAGGCTCTGATGTTGTGGTAGTATGCGCAGGGGCAAACCAAAAAAAAGGCGAAACACGGCTTGACCTTATCAGCAAAAACGCAGCAATATTCAGGCAGATGATACCAAAGATAGCAAAGAACTGCCCAGGCTGCATCCTGTTGGTTGTGACCAACCCGGTGGATGTCCTGACTTACCTTGCTCTAAAATACTCCAAGTTTCCAAAAGAAAGAGTGATTGGCTCAGGAACCCTGCTTGACACGGCAAGGCTCAGGTACTGGCTCAGCCATTATTTTAAAGTCAGCCCGACACACATACACGCATTTGTGCTTGGCGAGCACGGAGACTCAGAATTCCCGGTCTGGAGCACAGCAAACATCTCAGGAAAGCCACTTAAGGAGTTACCGGAATACAGCTCAAAGCTGCTTCAAAAGGTTTTCAAAAAAACAAAAGAATCCGCATATGAAGTAATATCAAAAAAAGGAGCCACTTACTACGCCATAGGCCTTGCAATAGCCCAGATAGTGAGGGCAATACTGTCAGACAGGAACGACGTGCTGCCAGTATCAACCCTGGTGAGAAACTACTACGGAGCCAACGGCGTCTGCCTCAGCCTGCCCTGCGTTGTGAACAGGAAAGGGGCTGAAAGACAGATAAGGCTTACGCTCAGCAAGCAGGAACAGGCAGCGCTGAAGAAATCTTACAAAGTTCTAAAGAGCTGCATCAGCTCTGTTTGAAATCAAGGGGATCATCCTGCACATACGGCAAGTTCCTCTTCATCGCTATCTCCGCCTTCTGAAGCTCGCTCCCGAGGTATGCTGAGTGGGCAAGGCTTGAAACCAGCTTTTCACGGCAAATTGTGTTGTAAATCTCTTCAGCAGTCTTGCCCGCTATTTCTGCTGCAAGCTGGTGCTTTGCGTTGTAATACCTGACTTTGATAATGCCTTCAGCGGGAAAAGGCTTAATTGTGAAGAAGCCGAAAGGATCCATCTGCCACTCTTTGCTGCTGTCGTAGTGGGCGAGAATTTTCCTGACTTCAAGGTTCTTCTCAGGCTCAATGCCGAGAATGCTTTTGCCAGCAGACTTATCAATGACGCCAATGGCATAAACCGGGCATACCCTGGCGCCTTCAACAGCCGATTTTATCTTATCCGAGCCGATTTTCAAAGACACTGCACCTGCCTGAGCGCATTTAAGCGCTACCTTGTTGCTTTCATCAACAGAAAAGATATCTGGAGCAACCTTCTCGCAAGAGCCAGCCCCGATGCACTTATTCCTGTCAATGCGGACTTCGTATTCCTGCATGAGAAAGAGGAACAATGCGCATTTATTAAAGGTTGCTGGGAAAAATGCCCTAACAAAGCAAAATGTTTATATAAGTGCACTTATATACAAGGAAGATATGGCTGTCAAGACAATAACCATAACTGAAGAAGCTTACAACAGGCTCAGAGCTGCAAAGAGCGAGGGGGAAAGCTTCACGGATGCAATAATGAAAGTGACAAACAAAAACCCCCTCGATGCCCTGACAGGAATTTTGCCAAAAGAAGCTGCAGAAGAAATAAAGGCAAACATTGCCAGAACAAGGGAAGAAACAAGGAAAAAGATGAAACGGCTAATGGAGCGGTTCTCATGATACTTGACACAACCTTCCTCATAGACTTAACCCAAAATGACAAGGGAGCTGTTGAGCAGAAACAATTCATGGCAGCAAGGAATGAAACCTGCCGAGTCAGCGTGGCCACAATTTTTGAGCTTTGGAGTGGCGTAACTTCTTCTAACCGGAGCGAAGAGGAAAAAAGGAAAGTGATAACTGCCCTCTTCGGACTGGCACTAATCAACATCAACAGGTCGATAGCTGAAAAAGCAGGGGAAATAAACGGCATGCTCCTAAAATCAGGCAACATGATAGAGCCGCTGGACACCATGATTGCTGCTACTGCCCTGCTTGAGAACGAAGCCTTGCTAACCAGAAATGTAAAACACTTTTCAAGGGTAAAAGGCCTGAGGATTGAGAGCTATTAGAGCCGCAACAGCAAAAGCTGGACAGATAATAAACGCCCTGAAAAAGGAATATCCGAAAGCGAGGATATCACTGAACAGCTCAAACCCAGTGCAGCTTCTTGTTTCTGTGATGCTCTCTGCCCAGTGCACAGACAAAAGGGTGAATATTGTTACGAGCAAACTTTTCATAAAGTACAAAACAGCGGCAGATTTTGCAAGAGCCGACCTGAAAACGTTTGAGCAGGAGATAAGGCCGACAGGATTCTACAGGAACAAGGCAAGGAACATAATTGCTTCTGCAAAAATGATTGAAAATGAGTTTAACGGCAAAGTCCCGGACACAATGGAAAGCCTGCTGAAGCTGCCCGGAGTTGCGAGGAAAACAGCGAACATAGTGCTGAGCAACGCATACGGGAAACTGGAAGGAATTGCCGTGGACACGCACATGAAGCGCGTTAATTACAGGCTTGGCCTGACAAAGAATGCCAATCCGGAAAAGATAGAGCAGGACCTAATGAAAATAATCCCGAGCAAGCTCTGGAACACATACGCATACCTCATTATAGAGCACGGCAGGGCAGTCTGCAAAGCGCCTGTGCCGCACTGCAGCCGGTGCGTTCTCAACAAGATTTGCCCGAAGAATGGGGTTACGAAAAGGCTTTGAAGCTTTTCCCTCTGACAATTTAATTTTATGTCTTAGGATGTACAGAAACTGATTTGGCAAGACCAGTCAACTGCCCAGCTGTAAGATTTATGGCCTCATCGGGCTTTACACAAAAGACTCTTAAATGGTATATTGCAGAGCCTCCTTTTTGTGAAGTTGCCAATTGACCGCCATACAAGCTGCCCTGACCTGCCTCGCTTCCTCTTCCAATGCGTGCTGCACTAATTGAAACGCCTCTTGTAGGGCTGCCTCCATAAAGCGTTGGGCTGCCTTTCATCTGACCGCCTAAATAGCGATCTCCCCCACTTCCGAATTCAGGCAAATCGTAGCTGCTCAGAATACTGCGCGGTGCTTCAACAGGAGTCGCTATCAGAACCATGTGGCCTGCTGAACTATGCAATAACAATTTCTCAAGAGCGGATAAATCAGGCACACTGTCGGCGCTCCAATTAAACATCTTCTGCTGCGAGTTAATATCTTTAATTTCGGTTGTGAGCCTGCCGCCAGTTAATGCGAAATAAGCACTTAACATATTTTGGCTTATTACAAGTACTTTGTAATGAGAATGCTGTGACGGAGAAAATGCTATTGTTGGCACAAACTCTGTCGCGAATTCCATGTTTGGAGCTATCGGAAGCAATACAGCCACTTCAACAACAGGCGTGGCATCTGTGACTGATTCGCTAATGCCTAAAGTACCGATTATTTCTGACAAAGACCTCTGTTTTTGGAAAACCTCTCGTTCCTCCGGCACCCCAGACCATCTGTCAACAGCATATCTTCCAAGGCTATCAGCTACCAAACCCCACCTTTGAACATCCGTTAATATGATGGGTGCATGATAAGTATAATAGCCCGTAATAGGCTTGCCATCGGCTTTCGGGTGTAAAGCCACTGCCAAGTTTGGATGGCTGGGGCTTATGGTTAGCTCAAAAGAGGAAGGGGATGTTGAATCAAAAGAGTTTGGCTTAACCCCAACCCACTTTACATCGTTTGGATAGCTGTCCCGCAAATCAAGAACCGCCTGGAGTGCACTTACAAAATCAAGGTAGCCTGCCTGCGACTGCAACTCTTCCTTGATGGGAATTAACAGCTGCCATTTTGAAAAAGGTAATCAAACATATTTTATAAGCTTATTGCTGCGCCACAGGCACTGGCTCCGGAACAGGCTGCGGGGCGCCCCTGGGAAGCAGCGAAGACACAACCTGCCAAACCTTCTTTGGCGCGTCTTTAGCTTTGCTCCACAAAGTGTGGTCACCATCGATAAAATATGCAAATGCAGCAGATGCAATAAATGCCCCTCCTTGAGCATAGTTCAGATAATTCACGGAGGATGGTTTAATCATGCCGGCAGAAACCAACCCTCCAGCTATTAAGAAGGGAAAGCGGCAATGCCTAAGAATACTCAAAATTGTTTCATAGTTCTTGTCCAAGGTATCCTTAGGCGATAAAAAGTAATTACGCATATCAGATATGACGCCAAGCGTGAGATGGGGAAGCAAAACAAAAGGGGCAATTAGAGAAGCATTAGCATAATGCCCTTCACGGGCCATGAGGGCAGCAGCCGTTCCTATTGAGACAGAGCTGCCATACACCGCAAGCTTTGCCAGTGAAAAGTTGTCAAAGCGCCCATTACTTGCTTTGCTTACTCCGGCAGCTACAGCATCAAGTGCCAGCTTCACAGCCTTGTCTGGCAGAGAGGCTGCATTCACAATTCTTTCCAAGAGGCTCATTCTGTGAATAGAATAAAACGCCGCCATATTTAAACCTTTCTATTTTTGTTACTTTAGAGTGATACCAATTACCACTGCTCCTTATGAATGTTCTCCTTCCTGAAGCCAAGCTCCAGAAGCATCCTGACCGTGTCTGAAACCATCTCGGGAGGGCCGCAGATGAAGAATTTCCTTGACTCTTTTGGAATGCCGTTAAGCTCGCCCATACGGTTTGGGAATGTTGCAGTAACCCTGCCCTTATCCCACTGCCAGCCTGAGTTTGGATTGCTCGTTGAAACAACAAGCCTGAGGCTGTTGCTTTTTGCGTAGCCCAGAAGCTCATCCTTAAATGCAAACTCTTCAGGAGTGCTCATGCTGTAAAAAAGCCAAAGCCTGGCAGCGCCGCCTGCTGAATAATATGAGCGGAGCATGCACATTAAAGGGGCAATGCCTGTGCCACCAGCTATTAATACAGAGCCTTCAGAAATGGCTGACTTGCCTGCAAAAGTGCCGTAAGGGCCTGCAACTATGACTTCATCGCTGGCTTTCGCCTTAAACATTACCGGAGAAAAAGCACCGCCAGGATGCCTCACCATGCACAGCTCAACAAAGCTGGTTTCTGATGGAGGGGAAGCTATGGAGTAAGCCCTGGCTATCCTTCTGCCATTCCTGTCCAGAAGGCCTGGAAGCGAAACCATTACAAACTGCCCCGGAACAAAGGAAAAGCTGCTGTTTTCAGGCAGCCTGAGCCTGAAAAGCTTAAGGTCTTCAGAGTAAGATGTTATGTGCTCAATCACTGCATGAAACTCTTTTGCCTGCTCCATAGAATTCCGGAAAACACGCCGGCTATTAAAAGATGTTGCTGCGAGCCGCCTGC
>JACPBY010000019.1 GCA_016180065.1 Candidatus Woesearchaeota archaeon
AAATTGCGTTTTTTCCGAAAAAATTATATATATAATCAGGTTTTTACGCATTTATGGCAAGATTTTTCAGGATAGAGCCTGCTGAAAGGGCAGTTAAGCTGGATGTTAAGGACAGGAAGATACTCTCGCTTCTGGTGAGGGACGCAAGGATGCATTTTAGCGGGATTGCAAAGAGGGTGCGGCTCTCGAGGGACGCTGTTGCCTACAGGGTGATGAGGCTGCAGCAGCAAGGCGTGATTGCAGGGTATGCGCCCATTGTGGACTTCAAGAAGCTGGGCTTTTACACCTTCCGCATTTTCCTGCTCGTGTCAGAAGCGTCGGAAGAGAAAAAGGGCAGCCTGCTGGCGCATTTGACAGCTCACAGGAATGTTATCAGCGTCATGGAATTCAACGACCGCTGGGACTTTGAGGTTGCGCTGGTTGCGAGGACAATTGAGGATTTCAACAATTTCCTGGAAGAGCTCGACGAAAAGTTTTCTGACGTAATCATGGAAGAGGACAAGCTGACTGTGCTTGAGAGATACTCCAGTTCCTACCTGCCCGACATATTTTATGACGAATCCCTAAAAGAAAGCGAAGGGGCTGCTGTTGAGCTCGACACCAGAGACCTTGCAATACTCAAAGCGCTTTCCAATGACGCAAAAAAGCCGTATTACGACATAGGGCAGGAGCTTGGCATTGACGCGGATACGGTCCATAACAGGGTTGAGAGGATGCTGGAATCAGGCATAATAAGGAGATTTGCCGCAATTGTCAACATCTCACTGCTTAACTACAGTTTTTACGTGTTCATTTCAACAATGAGGACGCTAAGCATAAGGGACGAGGCAAGGCTCAAGGACGTTGTTGCCACAAACAGGAATGTGCTTGAGATATTAAAGACGCTTGGAGACTACGATGTCCTGACATATGTCGCTGTCGATAATCCCCTGCTGCTGCACAGGACAATCAAGGAGATAAAGCGCAGCTTTGCCCACACTATCAAGAACTACCTCACACTTGTAACGTACAGGGAGCACGTTTACAGGCCAGTGCCGGAAGCAGTAGTAGAACAAACTGCTTAAATACACTTAAGTGGTTTCAATAATACACTTTGGTGGAAAAATATATAAATAGGAATGACTTAAATACACTAAAGTGGACTAAGATGCAAAACGATAACGAGTTTGAAGATGCTGCAGGGATGCTCTGGACAGATTTGCCTGCCACGGAAAAAAGCAACTACCTTATTTTTCACAAGAATGCGTTTGAGGAAGACCTGAAGCACGCTGAGAAGAATGTTCTGGAATTTCCCCGCTGGAGCATAATTTCGGGGTACTATTGCATGCATGACCTCACAAAGCTTTTCCTTGCTGAAAAGTTTAATGCAAAGATTGCAAGCCCTGAAATACATGCAAAAGCAATTGATGCGTTGGAGCATTTCATCAGCGATGGCGTATTAAAAAATAAGCTGCTCGGACTTTTGAAAGAGGCCAAAAACATCTATTACAATGCAGAGCGGCTGAAAGAGAGGGTACTGCCCGCCTTGCTGAAGAGGGGAAAGCAGGAAAGGGGCAAAGCACAATACTATTCAGAAGATTACACTGAGAAAGCCAAAGCCAGCTCGCAAAAAGCGTCTTATTTTCTGGAAACGATAGTAAAGCCGTATGTTGAGCTTGTGAGAGGGCTGATGGTGTAATGCTGCTTGACGTGTGCCTAGGGACGAGAACAGCTTGGAAGATGCTGCTGGTTTTTGGCGAAGCGCCGGGTAAGGCAATTACCAGAAAAGAGATTCAAGCACTTACAAAATCAGGGAATAAAGTGGTTTCAAAGTTTCTGTCGGTTTTGCAAAAATTCGGCTTAGTGGTGGGAAAAAAGATGGGAAAAGCTCACTACTATAAGCTTAACCTGAGCAGCCCTTTTGTTGAGCAGATATTGGGGCTTATTCAACTGGAGAAGAAAGAGCTGAACAACCCCGATTTTTTTGCCTTGAACATTTTGCGGGAATTCGTGTACGAGCTCACAAATACGAATCTTGAGAACCTGCGCAGCGTGATTTTGTTTGGCTCCTATGCAAAAAGAACATACGGGAAAGGCTCGGACATTGATGTGGCAATTGTCCTTAATGAAAAGAATCCGAATGACGAGCTGCTAATCACTGAAGCCATTGGCAGGCTTGATAAGAGGTTCAAAAAAGAGATACAGCCCCACTACTACGCCGCAAGGGAATTTGAGGAACTGAGGAAAAAAAACAGGCTGGTGCAGGACATAGTGAAAGACGGCATTAGCCTGCTTTAAGAGCACGTTTACAGGCCTGTGCCGGAGGCGGTGGTGGAATACAATGAAGCTTGAAAAGACAGAATTAATTGCAGGAGCAAAGGTAACGGTTGCAGTTGAAACGCATCCTTCCTCAAAGGCGGAAGACTTGGCACGCCTGGTTATAAGGGGCGACTCTGGCCACATCATGAAGTGCATGGCGTGGTTCAGGAAAAGAGGGCTGGACCTTGAACATTTTCCCGATTACTTGTTTGCCAAACTTATTCAGGCGATGCTTGCCAGCGTGAAGTCTAATCGGAGGTTTATTACCAGCCAGGACATGAAGATTTCTATAATTGTAAACCCGCCAAAACTTGTTGATTCCCCTTTTGACAACCCGCTTGACGCCCTGGCGCAGTACCATCGTGAATTATCAGGGCCCAGCCATGCTGTAATCGGCCTTTTTGCAGACCCTGATTTACTCGCAAAATTAATGCAGGGTGAATCCGTACTTGGGCGCATATCTACGCACGAGATGCAGCACCACGCAGCAGAGGGGTTTGATAAAGCAATCGCGGCAATAAGAGAGCGCGCAAAAGAGCTGGGGAACTTGGGCAGGCTGAGCTATAATGGCTGGATAGCTATTGCTGCCTGCCTGGAGCTGAAGAATGAAGGAATGCCCCGGTTTTCGGAATATGCCAACAAGGGCGCCTTTGCCTTAGGCTTCTCATCTTTGGAAAAGTTTGTGCAGTTGTTTGGCAGGATACCTTTTTTGGACAAGGAATCGCTAAAAGAGGAATACAAGCTCATTAAGGATTATGCCTATCCTGCTGGCATGACAATGACAGCCACAATCCTGGCACAAAGACTGGCTTTGAAGGGCATACCGGCCTATATCAAGCCTGCTAAAGAAGGCAAATGGGTGCCCCTGACACAATTAAGGCACATCTACGGGGTTACAGACCTTTACCTTGGCTGCCCTTCTGTCGCCAAAACCGGCAATGATGGCCAAACAGTTAATTACCAACGCCGCTCTAGTAATGAGGCAAAGCAGCTGATTTCAGAGCTGCAGGGAGCATCGCACCTCACGTTCCTGGCGGCTTACGAGGCAGCATGCCAATACCTTGGCGTCAAGCCGCTCTTCACCATGGAGATTTACGGAAAGGTAAAGCTGCAGTGCCACATCAACTTTCTCAATGCTCTTCAAAAAGCCGGCCTGCCTGTAGACGTAGCATGAAAAATCAAACTGTCACCGTGCTGGTGCTGCAAGATTGCTGGGTTCATGAGCTGCCATTTTTACCATTCTTTTGCTCTAAGCCTTTTCACAACATCCACAACTTCCTTCACAGAGCCAATCTCAAAATCCGCTCCTGACTTCCTTATTTTCTTGGTTGCGCCGTACCTTGCAAATATCGTCCGGATGCCAAGCTTCTTTGCCCCGACAATGTCCCTTTCCGGCCAGTCGCCGACCATCAGGCATTGCTCAGGCTTTAGCCGCAGCAGTCTCAGTGCCCGCTTGAATGGCAGCCCTGTGTGCTTGTATTCGCCCGTGTCTTCGTGGCACACTACAAGGTCAAAGTAATCTTGTATGCCCAGCTCAACCAGCCTGATCCATGCTTTCAGGCGGGGCGCATCAGAAACAATGGCAAGCTTTAGCCGCTTTTTCAGCTGCTTCAGTGTCGGGATAACATCAGCGTATGGCTGGGCTATTTCAGCCTGTGCGCGCCTGTAAGCGACTATTCCTTCTGCCAGCGCCTTGGGGTCAACCTTTCCTGTTACGGCCTTAAGGAACTTCTGGAAGATAAGCCTGTGTTCTATTCCCACCTTCCAGTATATGTCATAGAGCTTTTTCGTGGCATCCTTTTTTTTCAGCCTCACGCCGGCAGCTAACATGGCATTGATTGCCGCATCAATGCTGCTTCTCTTGACTTTCATGAAATCGATGAGCGTGTTATCGAGGTCAAACAAAACGGCTTTTATCATGCGCACTTGCATCTGGGGGGAGGTTAATAAATCTTGCTAGAAAAAGATTGATTTTAGAAAAGCGGCTATTTTCGCAAAGAAGCCTTGCTTTGGCGCGTTTGCATCTGGCACTTTTTCAGGCTGTGCTGCGGGAGGCTCTGAAGGATTATTTTTCTGCTCATTATCTCCTGTTACAGTTTTCTCAACCACAGGCATGCTGCCGCTTTTGGCTTCTGCAACACAATCGTGGTTTTGAGCTTTTGTGCCAGCCGGGCAGCCTAAGGCTGTGCACTGTCCGGCAAGGCACCACTGTTCTTCAGAGCAATCATTATCCGTGTTGCATGATGCAGATGATGCAACAGTATTTTTGTCTGCTGCTTTTGGCAGTTGCAAAGGCTGCGCTGCCTGCTTTATTTCCGGCTTGTCCAGCGTGCCTGTTACCTGCATTTCTGTTCCCGAAAAGGCGTATTGCCTGTATTTTGCAAGAGCCCTTGCTGCTTTCCTTGTGTCAGCAACTGCTTTCCCTGTAACAATGAGATGTGCTGCCCCGCCTTTTTCAACGAGCATAAGATAGCCTGTTCCGGCTGCCATGCCCAAGTCGCAGGAACTGGTTCCGAGAACAGCAGCAATAGCTGGATTCTGGCAGGGCAGGCCTATAAGTATGCTGTCCCTTGACGCATCGAATTCCTGGGCGGTTCCTGCGGTTATCTTTGCAGAAGCAATCTGCTGGAGGGACACTGCAATATCAGTGGCAGCCAGGGCATCTGTTGCCGGAGCCATGTCCCCTCCGACTATTATCTGTGCGTTGAAAGAGCTTCCGGTGACAAAAGGCTCGGGATAGCTGCTTAGGCTGGCTGCTGCTGCCATGGCTGCGCCAAGCAGGAGCATCAGCAGCAGGCTCAAAATCAGGATTTTCATGTTATTATGCACAGAAAGCGGTTGTTAATAAACTTTGCTTCAAGATTTTCAAGATATACGGAAATTTTCCGAAAAAACAATGAAAAAGCGCAATACCTTCGGAAGTTTCCGGAAGCTTTACCCTTTCTCTGCAAAGATTGCGGAAAATAAGCAGAAAGGCATATGAACGCTTAATGCGTGGTTAGCAGCAACAAGAAAAAGACATCATCTATTATTTTAGACAAATTGTCCAAAAGAAAAGATTTATATAGTTGAGAGGCTATGGCAGAGAAATTGGAATTAAGTGATGCGTGCAAAAAGCTGCCAGGCAAGCTTTACAACAGGCGTTATATTGGCGGAAAGCATACTGAAGAGAAGAACGTGCTTAGGGCTCTAAAGCAGTTGCCGAAGAATGAGCGGAAAAAGGCATTGGATGATTGGGACTGGTGCAAGAAGCAAAGCCTGGTCATCACATGGCTTAAAACATACGAGGTGCATGTCAGCCTTAACCCTCAAAAGCTTAAGAAAATAGCTGAACTCAGAAAGCTGGCAGCAAATGGTGAGAATGATGAAACAAAATGAAGAAAATCCGTGGGGCGTGTTTTGTGACGTGTTTGGAGCCAGTGCGAGGAACAGAGTGCTGGAAATATTCCTTGAAGGTCCCGGGGTAGATAACGGGCTGGGGAACATTGCGGAAGAAACGGAGTTAAGCAGGGCAGCAGTCTATAACGTAATCGATAGCCTGCTGGAGCAAGGGCTGGTTGTGCCCACTCGCAAGATTGGAAAGACTCAGCTATATAAACTGAACCTGGGCAAAGAAGAAGTTAAAGTTCTGGTAAAAGCTTTTGACTTATCCTTAAAGGCAATAGAAAATGAGCTTGAAAAGGAAGCTGCTAAAAAAGTTGAAAAGGCAGTTATCAGATAGGCGCTAAGGCTTGTAATCCTCGTTTTCCCCGTTATCCTTCACCCAGAATATCGCTTCCTCCATAACTTTGGCAACGTATCCGTCTGGCAGCTGCATGACGTGATGCAGGACATATTCATGCCCCACTGTCTTGTGGAACTGCTCCAAATCTGTCCTGAGAAGGCGCTCATTCATGAAGATTGAGGCAGTCAGCGGGATGTACATGCCGTAAACGCCTGTGCCCAGGTCGGCCCAGGTAAAGTTTTGCAGCCACGGCACGTTCTGCACGCTGCTTTTGTTGCGGTAGCCCCCGCTACTGTATGCTCTGCTGTGGTGGCTGGCTAGCGGAACGTAAGCTGCCGGGCTGTTGGCTGAGGCGGTTGTGAAATCACTGCTGTCAATGTCCGCTTCGTGCTGTTGCGACGAAAGCTCTGAGTGCAGCTGCAACGCCTCTTTTCCGGCCATTGCCGCTGCCTTGACAAACGCAAACGCGGTGTCATGCAAGCCGTTCTCTGCTGGCTTCATAGCGATTGCTGCTGCGTTTATGCTGTTCCTCAAGCCTGCAATGTCGTGCAGGAATATTGCATTTGCCCATGCCATCTCAAAGGCAAAGGCTTTTGCCTCTTCTGCTTTCCCGTTTCCGAGCGCAGGGGTAAGCACATGGCCTATTTCATGCCCTATTACAAGCATAACCTCATCCATGCCGGCTGCCGCGACAAATATCTCCCTCCTGCTGCCATTAAGCGAGAGGCCTGCAATACTGGGCTTTGAAAACTGCGGATGGGCATGCTGGAGCGATTCCCTCGCTGCCACTGTAATTATAATGTCATCAGGAAGTTCCTGCAGGGTTGTTTTCGCAAAGGCTTCCTTGATGAATCCTGCAATCTCGGCAGCTGCAGCGATGAAGGGGGTTCTTGGCCTCTGTGGATTAAGGAATACCCGTTGCGGAGAGTGATAAATCCGTGATAAGTAACCTTCTCTTGAACCGCCTGCTGCTGTGTGGCCTGCGCTGTTGCTGGTTTGGGAATAGATTGG
Organism: Candidatus Woesearchaeota archaeon; assembly: GCA_016180065.1. Lineage (GTDB taxonomy): Archaea > Nanobdellota > Nanobdellia > Woesearchaeales > UBA10216 > UBA10216. Next base: position 7,034 of record JACPBY010000019.1, read on the forward strand.
CATGTGGCTTGGAAGAGCAGCAGCTTGTGCATACTCAAGGTGGTATACCTGCCCGGATACAATGCTTTCAAGGCCTTGGAAAGCGTAGCTGGTCCGGGTATTGCAGCTTGCAGCGCGGCTGCTGTATGAACAGTACATATCAGCACAGGAGTAGATACTTTTTTAAATAAGTATTGGCAGATTAAGCAACAGAGCTTGTTTATCGGCTAAAAAAGAGGGTGAAAAGGAAGTGGAGTTTCAGGTTCCTAAGCAGGATAATCCTAACTTGAAAGGCTACAATAAGCGGGAGCTTGAGGTTGCCTACGAGTTTGCCAGGAGGATGCACCGGGAGTTTGGGGAGTTTCTCAAGGCTGTTGTGCTGTTTGGAAGCACTGTGAAGCACAGCGCAGGGAAGCATGGAGACGTTGACATACTGGTTGTTGTTGATGATGTTACGGTCAACCCTGGCCAGGAGCTTATTGAGGCTTACCGCATTATTGTTGAAAAGCTTGTTTCTGATGTGTCTACGAGCCTTCATGTCACAACAGTCAAGCTTACAACGTTCTGGGAATACATAAGGGCTGGCGACCCAATCGGCATGAACATACTTCGCGATGGGGTTGCGCTGCTTGACACAGGATTTTTCGATCCGCTCAGGGCGCTGCTGGCTCGCGGAAGGGTCAGGCCAAGCGAGGAAGCAGTATGGACCTACTTTGCAAGGGCTCCAAGGACGTTGCACAACGCAAAGTGGCACCTTTTGCAGGCTGCCGTTGACCTTTACTGGGCTGTGATTGACGCTGCACATGCTGCCCTTATGAGGCTTGGCGAAACGCCACCCAGCCCTGACCACGTTGCAGCTATGCTGGAGGAAAAGCTCATCAGGCCAAACCACTTGAGCCCGAAATACGCAGCTACAGTAAGAAAGTTCTACCTTATCCAGAAAAGGATAATGCACAGGGAAATAAGGGAGATTAAGGGCTACCACATTGACGCGCTTTTCAGGGAAGCGCAGGAATTTATTGAAAAGATTGACGACTTCATAAACAGAAAGTCAAGGATAAGAAAATAAAAAAGAAAAACAGAAGCCGGGATTTACTGCGGCTTCATCAGCTTAATCAGGACTGCTGCCCCGACTCCCAGCACGACTAGGTATCCCAAGCCAAGCAATGCAATGTACTGGGGCGTTTCCAGGAAGGATTTCTTTGCCGGAGGCTGAACAACCTGTACGGGCGGGGTTATGTTTGCCTGCGGAGGCGGTGTTACCACGACCACAGGCGGCTTCTCCTCTTCAGCAGGAGGCTGTTCCTCTTCTGCAGGAGGCTGCTCTTCCTCTGCGCCGCACTTTGCAACGCTGAGCAGCACGACATCGCTGTTGCTCTTCGTGCCTGTGTTGTAAAAAGTGTCAACCGTTACCCTGTAGTTTGCAGGCCTTGGTGTGCTTTCCGAAACAGGCATGTTGAAGTTCACTGTTTCCTCATCATCCTTGTCAATGCTGAGCTGGTCGCTTCTTGCGCCAAACTTCAGCTCAGGGCTTGCAACATTGACAAACACCTCTTCCTCATCCCTCCTGCCGGAATTCTTGATGTTCACGGAGAGGCTTGTTTCCTTCTCGCAACTCACTGTTGGAGGGTTAAGCACGAGGCTCTGTATTTCTATCTCATGGCTCTTCCTCTTGATTTCAAACCTGATTGTCATCTTCCCGCCATGCCTTGCGCCGAACTCGTCTGTGCCCTCAGCTGATATTTCAACATCAAACGTGCCGTCATCAGCATCATCATCTATTACAGATGAGAGCGTTACGGTGTCTTTGTCTTCAGGACCGAGGTCTCCAACGTCCTGGTCCTCATCAATGTCGAGCTGTCCGTTGCCCACGACCTTGACCTCTATGTCCTCTATCGTGACGTCTTCCTTATCCTTGAACCTGTTTTCAAGCTCTATCTCAAACTCGACATTCATGCCGGGCTTCATGTCATTTACTGTATCACCATCATCAACAGACTCTGACTTGCCGTCAAACCTGACCTTGACATCCTTTATTTCAAGGTCGTTCTCTGCCTTTAAGTCAAGCCTGGTTGTTGCGCTTACTGTGCCGCCTGTCGCTGGGGTTGCGCTGAAAGCTATTGATGCAACATTAACCGCTGCTGGAACAAGCGCATTTGTAACCGCATCAAGCTTCTGAGGCACTCTTATGCTTACGGGCACAGATATGCTCTCACCTGTTGCAAGCGATGTTTTAGGCAGCGTGAAGTTGACCAGAAGGTCAGAAGCTGCGAACCCGCTCGCAATGCTGGCTGTGCCAGTAAGGCCGCTTACAGCCTCGCCGCTGTTCGTTACAGTAATCGTGCCTGAAACATTAAGCTCCCTCTTGCTCTCAGTGTCATGGTTCGGGTTGCTCCTCTCCTGGGTATCTCCCCCAAGAGTCAGCACCGATGCTACTGTAAGCCTTGGAGGGACGTCGTTGACTGTGACCGTGAATATATCACTTGTTGCCGAATCGGCATCAGAGACTGAAACATTGAACCTGTAAGTTCCTGCCTGCGTAAAGTCAGGGGTCCAGTTGAATTCTGCAAGCGTACTGAGGTTGGATAAGTTTGCCTTTGTAGCACCTATGGTCACCTGTGCAGGGGCTGTTGCTGTAGCAGGCACTAATGTACATGAATCCGGGGCGCCTGGAATGATGCGGCAAAACGCAAAGGTCGGAGTGCCGGCAGGATCTGGAACTGTTGATATGGATGTTACGGCCACCTTCAGCAGCGATCCCTCACTGACTGTCTGGTCAGGAATGTTGCTGATGTCCGGACCAACAGCGGCAGCAAAACTTGCTGACAACATAAGAACCAACATAAACAAAACTGCCTTGAAAGCGTTTTTCATATTGCACCCAACCCCCTTGCCTTTATAGACTCTATTATGGACTTTAACCTGATTTTACTAGTGAAAAAACGAACCAGTATTTAAATTTATTTATTTGAGAGTAGTTACACAGGCATGTGTGGTGAAACTGCCTGCTTATCATAAGCCCTCAGCGGTAGCTGAAATGGCTAAAACAACACGGAAAGAAGACAATATATAGAAAGAAGAAAAAAAGGGAAAAAAGCTATGATTTCCCGAAGTAGAATATCTTCTCAATGGCAACGTCCTCTGGCTTGAATTCGTCCTTTGCCATCCTTGCAGACATTCGCGGCTGCTCTGGCCCGGGAGCTTCCCGCAATGCTGGTTGGGGTGCTGCTGCTGCCATTGGTGCAGTAGGCTGGCTGAATGTTGATGGAATTTCGCTGGGCTGTGGAGAAACAGCAGCAGCTGCCCGTGGAATCACGCTTGGCTGCTGGAGTGAAAGCCTCATGACCTGCCTGTTCACGTCGTCAAGCCCGCCGTTCAGCTTTTTTATTTCATCCCTTATCCCGAAGAATTCCCTGGCAAGGGCTTCAAACCTCACGCCCAATGACCTTACATCCATGCTAAGCTCTGAGAAGTCATCTTTGGGAAGGTGCGATTGCTCCTGCTGCCTAAGCGGCGCGTTTGATATAATGGCGGCAGTCATTGAGTTCACAGGGTTGCCTCTCAGCATCTCCTCTGCCTTGAGCAGGGCCTCATCTGAAGTGCCTGCTATCCTATGGCGCATAAGCTCCCTTGCTAATGCGTTAATCTTCTGTATCTCTTCAACACCCATTCTGCCCACCTCACAACAACCAATTGCCTCTTTTGACGATAGCGAAAGCTAACCGCTGTGTCAGTATACTAATATCCGGACTACGCCATTTAGTATACTGATATATAAATGTTTTGGTTTTTAGGACTTTTCGCTGAAAATATGGTATATGCAAAAAGCTTAAATATAAGCATCTTCACTACCCAGTGACAATATGAGACTGCCTAAGGTCGGCTCTGAAGTGCTGGCAAGGACTATTGAAAGCGTTGTTTCCGAATCCGAAGCTAGTGGCAACTTTTCAGGGCTGAAGACGATTGCTGGCATCATTTATAGTACTGCTATACAACACAGTCGAACAGGCAATATTTCCAGGGCTGGCGTTCTTGAGTGGCTTGAAGCTGCTAAATCAGCCTACATGGCAGCTTTGGATTCTTATCAGGCACAGCAGGGGCAGGTTCCGGGGTTTGTTGAAGATGCAGAAAGCCGTATTGCAGAAATTGAAAGAATGAGAGGCTGCTCATTGCCGTACGACCCTCAGCAGAGGCGCTTTGCGGAAGAAACGGAAGGGCGGGGGTTGCAGCCAATGCCTCAGCCGCTAGGCCGGCCGAGGCGGGTAATGGTTGCTGTCGCTGAGAGAGAAGGGCAGCGCTAAGTGTTCTGCATAACGTTTAAATAATCAGCCAGTTGCATCAGTCATATGGGCGAGCTTATCAGGGTTGCAGCAGCAAGCGACATCCCTCCCGGCACTGCCAAAATCGTGCAGGCAAAAGGCGAGCCTGTCGCGATTTTCAACGCAAATGGAAAATTCTATGCCTTGCACAACACCTGCCTCCACAAGGGCGGGCCACTTGGAGAAGGCTTTGTTGACGAGGCAGCATGCACTGTCGAATGCCCCTGGCACGGCTGGGCATATAAGCTGGAAACGGGAGAAAAGGTTGATGACGCTTCAAAAAAGGTGAGGACTTACAAGGTTGTCAAGAAGGGCAGCGATGTTTTCGTGGAAGTTTAAGCCGAAGCCTCAGCAACCTTTATAAATCGCCGCCGTCTGTTTTGGATTGACCCTTTTCCCAAAAGGGTCATGCGGGGGTAGCAAAGCCCGGCTAAATGCGCAGGACTTAAGACGTTTTTCCGCCAGCGTTTTGCGCCGTAGCGGAAAATGGCTGTGATCCTGTGGGTTAGTCCCTTCGGGGGTTCAAATGCTTGGCGACGAGGTCGACAAGGACTGAAGCGCCGAGCTGAACGTCCCCTCCCCCGCACTCAAGTTAAATCGATTTTTACTTTGCCGCCCTCGGAAATGCCATGAGATGCTGTGAGGTTGCGGTTTACTTCCAAAACGTATTTTATCGGCTGCTCCGAATTGTATAATGTGCACGGCTCGCTGCTGCACGGCACAGCGTGGTGAATCTTCACAACTGTCATGTTTTCTGCAATGAAAATCATGTCCAGTGGAATGAGTGTGTTTTTCATCCAGAAATTCCTTACAGCCGAGTCAGGGTAGAAGAACAGCATACCTTCGCCTTTATCAAGCTGCTGCCTGAGCATCATGCCCTTTGCCCGTTCTTCGTTGGTGTCTGAAATTTCAGCCTTTATTTTTACATGGTTGCCGGTTTCTGAGTAAAGCAGGACGGTTGCGTAATTGCTTTGAAGTTCCTGTGCGCCAGGCTTGTCCAGCACAACAGCAGCAGTAACAATAACAAAAATAATTACGGCAACGTGGAACAGCGTGGTTGGCTTAGCCATCATTTTCCCTTGCGACAAGAACATTTAAAAACAATTCGAAACTGTCAAAAACCGCCCATCAAAGATGGGTGGAATGCTTTATAAGCTTAACCTGCTCAGGTTTTTGAGCATGCTCAGAATTTTCCTCATGCAAAGCTGGCGGGCAGTGCCCGCCATCAATCAGAGATTGATGGAAAATTCTGACATTTTGCAGCGATGAAAGGGAGCGCAGAGCGCCTTATCGCCCGTCGAAGGGTTGATAAGGGAGCGAACCAGATGCTCCTTATGCAACAGTCGAAGACAAGAATCGGGTTGATAAGGGAGCGAACCAGATGCTCCTTATGCAACAGTCGAAGACAAGAATCGGGTTGATAAGGGAGCGAACGAAGTGAGCTCCCTTATTGCCGGGATCGCGTAACCTGGTATCGCGCAAATGGCAGGACTGCCAGCGTATGCCTGGAATATGCGAAGAGCATTGCGAGAGCTTGTTCCCGCAAGGGTGTCGGGGTTCAAATCCCCGTCCCGGCGCTTATTATTTCCATAAGTTTTACATAGGCGCGGGAAAGATTGAAGTGGCTGGTTGCTTTTCCCAGCGCCTTAAGGGAAAACATTTTTAAATTATCTGCCTGAGCAAAAACACATGAATGTTGGCGACAAGCATCCATTGGGAACCAAGGCAAATGTCCTTCTGTCCAGTGTTTTTGGCCCGTATGCGCAGGATGACGGGTATGGAAGCAGGAAAATAAATCCCATGGAGCTTTACCACAACCAGGTCACCAGGGTGCAGGGTCCTTTCTCGATGAGGATGTTCCACTCTTCTTTTGGGCTGAGGATGATACAGGACAACATCGGCGCGCCATGCACACTGCTGGACTTTCCGACGCTTGGCAGGTTTATTGATGAAATAAAGAACAATGCGTATGACGTAGTTGGCATATCCTCAATTCTGGTGAACAGGGGCAAGGTAATAAAGATGTGCCAGGAAATACGGAAATACCTGCCAAATGCCGTCATTGTGATTGGAGGCCACCTTGCCAACAAGCCAGGCATTGACAAGCTTGTCAACGCCGATTATTTTGTGAAAGGGGAAGGCGTAAGGTGGTTCCGCAATTTCCTTGGCGAAGATGAGAACGTACCCTTGAATCATCCGATTGAATTCTCGCAGTTCGGGCTCAGGGTTCTCGGAATGACGCTAAAAAGGCCAAAGAACAGCTCTGCAATCCTGATGCCTTCCCTCGGCTGCCCTGTTGGCTGCAATTTCTGCGCAACTTCAGCAAAGTTTGGGGGAAAAGGCAAGTTCATCAATTTCTATGAGACGGGAGACGCCCTTTTTTCAGAAATGTGCAGGATAGAGAAGGCTCTTGGCAACTCACATTTTTTCATACTGGATGAAAACTTTTTGTTGCACAGAGCAAGGGCATTAAGGCTGTTGGAATTAATGCAGCAAAACAAAAAAAGCTGGAACTTGAACGTGTTCAGCTCAGCCCGCGTTTTGAAGTCTTATGCAATTGAGCAGCTTGTCGGGCTTGGAATCTCATGGGTGTGGATGGGCCTCGAGGGAAAAAGCAGCCAGTATGCGAAGCTGAACAATATAGACACCAAGCAGCTTGTAACAGAGCTGCAGGAAAACGGGATTAGGGTCCTGGGCTCCTCAATAATTGGCCTTGAAGAACACACGCCGGAAAATATCGATGAAGCAATAGACTGGGCTGTGAGCCACAACACGGCATTCCACCAGTTTATGCTCTACACTCCGCTTCCAGGCACTGCACTGTTTGAAATGCATTCGAAAGACGGAAGCATACTTTCAGAGCAGGAGCATGACCCGGCAGACGTCCATGGGCAGTTTAAGTTCAACTACAAGCACAGGAACATCCATAACGGCCAGGAAGCTGAGTTCATCCTTCGGGCATTCAGGCGCGATTTTGAAGTAAATGGCCCAAGCATCATCCGGGCGTTGAGAGTGGCACTGCAAGGCTGGCAAAAGCACAAGAACAATCCTGACGCGAGGGTCAGGAAACGGTTTGAGATGGAAGCGGCGGGCCTAAGGGATAAGCTGGCAGGCGCAGTCTGGGCGGCAAGGGCATGGTACAGGAACGACGCCGCAATGAACGAGAAGATGAACAGGCTTTTAAACGATTTGTACGCAGAGTTTGGCATCCGCACCAGGCTGCTGGCACCGGTAATAGGGCGATACATTTATCGAATGATAAAAAATGAAGCACAACGCCTGGACGCAGGGTGGACCTACGAGCCCAAAACAAGCTACCGCAAAAACGCACATGCGCTGGCATTGCAGCAGGCTGGCTCAAGGCATGCGGAAGCAAAGCCTGGCCCGGTGCATGACCCTGCGCCTGCAATAAATGCCAGTCCAGGCACCACGTGAAACTGTTCAAAATGCTTTTAAGCAGCAGAAGAGACGCTGAAAATATGAAACCAAAGGCTTATAGGGCAGCAATTTTAGCTGTGTTTGTGCTTTTTTCGGCGGCGGTTATAGCCAGCGGCTGCACGCAGCAGGCTGTTAAAAAGCCCGTGCAGGCAGTGCAGCCTGCCAACTTTACCGAGGCTCAACTTGGCTCAGGGTTCCAGCTTAGGTTCAACGAAACAAGGCTCATAAGGCAGGGAAATATCAAGGTGAGGTTTATTGGCGTTAGTGAGGATTCAAGGTGCCCCGCTGATGTGCAATGCGTCTGGGAAGGGCAGGCTGCAGTGATTGTGGAATTGGCAAAGGATGATGAAAGCCTTGGCAATTTCAGGCTTGAAAACAGGGCCGGCTTTGATGACTTGGCGATACAGGCGTTTTCAGGGCATTTTGTAAAGCTCCTGAAAGTTGAGCCATATCCCACAAGCAAGCAGCGGATAAAGCAGCAGGATTATGTTATAGGCCTGATTGTTTCCAAGATGTAACCACAGGATGAAGTCAAGTTTTGTGTGCCGGAAGCCGGTCGTGCCGCTGCTATCGCTGCGGTTTGCTAGTCCTCCCCTCGCTTACCGTGGGGGAGGCTAGCAAAGTCAACAACCCAACCACAGCAAGCTGTGGGGTATGTAATTCATTGGGTTGTTGGTTCTTCAATGGGAAATCATATCGCCCCATAGGGGCGGGGTCACTTAACTTGACATTATCTAACCACAGAAAACCTTTTAAATAACCTCTCAATTGCCAGTCTGCACGAACATGGAACTTTCCATAGTTGAAGAAACGCCAAAGAAGCTCGCTTTTGAGTTAAAAGACGAAGGCCACACGCTGTGCAATATCCTGAAGTCAGAACTTTGGGCAGGCAAGCACGTTAAATCTGTTGCGTACACAATGGCGCATCCCCTTGTTGGCGCGCCAAGGATAGTTGTTGAAACAGATGGCGAGCTGAAGCCCAGGAAGGCCATAGCCGATGCTGCTGACTCGCTCAGGAAAAAGATGGCGGAGTTCAGGCAGGAGCTCAAAAAGTTCAGGTGGTAGGGCAGCAGTCAGCTGCGCAGTTCTGACGTTCTCAACAGAAAGTTTTATAAGCAAGCTAACCCTGAAAATTTTGCATGAAAAGCGGTGTTACGGTTACCTTGTGTTTAATGTTCCTGTTTGTTGCTGCAATTGCTGTAAGCGGCTGCACGCAAAAAGGCGAAAGCCAGGTAGCCCCACAAACAAGCCAGCAAACCCTGCAACAGCTGCAGGAAGCAGCTCAACAGGCTGAACAGGCCATGCGGCTGCCGGAACCGGAGCAGCAAGCCGCACCTGCAAAGGCTCAGGAGATAACCTTGCCAAAAGTAGAGGCAGATTACATTGTCAAGATAACAGCAGAAGGGTTTGACCCCGGCGCATTGGCGATTAAGGCAGGCCAGACAGTTGCTTTTGTGAATGTTGATGCCACGAAGCACTGGCCGGCATCTGCAGCCCACCCAACGCATGATGTATATCCCGGCTCTGGCATCAGCAAATGCGGAACCCCTGAAGCTGCAACTATCTTTGATGCCTGCACAGCACTTGGGCAGGGAGAGGCATTCACATTCAGGTTTGACAAGAAAGGCACATGGGGCTACCACGACCACTGGACTCCAACAATGAAAGGCACGGTAGTTGTGGAGTAATGATGCCTGGCCGCAACATATTTAAGCACATTCTCCAGATGATTCAGTATGGTCAGCAGCGCACAGGGCAAATTACTCCTTAAGCTGGCAAGGAAAGCGATAGAGGAAGCGCTTAAGCACAAGACAGCCCAATTGCCGCTATCAGCCAGGAGGCAGGAAGCAATCTCACAGCAGCTGGGCGTATTTGTCACTCTTCTTAAAAACAGCGAGCTGAGAGGCAGCATGGGCTATCCGGAAGGAACTTATCCTCTGGCTGACGGAGTAATAAAAGCGGCAAGGGATGCAGCATTCAACGATGCAAGGTTCAAGCGCCTTGGAAAAATTGAATTGCCACAGCTGCAGATAAGGGTTGATGTCCTGTCAAGGTTCAAGCCGGCAAAAATCAGCGAGGTCAGGCCCGGAAAGCATGGTGTCTATGTCAAGCTGGGCCCGTTCAAGGCGCTGCAGCTTCCGGAAGACGCCAAGAAGTTCAAATGGACTGGACGGCAGATGGTGGAGAATGCCCTGCGGAGGGCGGGCCTGGCTCCGGAGATGTGGAACGACAGGAATCTGAAGATTTGCATGTTCACAACGCAGGCATTTGAGGAAAAATAAATTGCTTCAGGACTTCTTTGTGCCATTCGTAACAATCGCCTTTGCTGAGATGGGCGACAAGACACAGCTTGCTATGATGGCGATGGCTGCAAGGCATAAGCGTACTATGCAGATTTTCCTCGGAGCCATCGCGGCATCTGCAATTGTGGATGGTTCAGCGGTTGTGCTGGGCAGCTACATTTCAAAATACCTGCCAAGAACAGCTGTTTCAGTTGCTGCCGGGGCAATATTCATCCTGTTCGGTATTTATTCGCTGATGAGCGGGAAGGGTGAAAAAGAAAAGGTAGCAGCCGGCAAAAAATCAATACTCCTGGCAGCTTTCCTCCTGTTTTTTGTAAGCGAATTCGGCGACAAGTCTCAGCTCGCAGCCTTGCTGTTCGGAACGCAATACAACATGCTGCTTGCGGTTCTTGGAACGCTTGTGGCCATCGCGGCCCTGCTTGCCATCATGCTGCACGCCGGCAGGTACCTCGGCAGGCGGCTGAATGAGAAAGCTGTTAAAATCCTCTCAGCGCTGCTGTTTATCGGGATAGGGCTGTTCACGCTGCTGGGGGCGCTGGGCAGCGCCTGAGGACGACCAGTAGCTGAATTTTATGCCGCTGTGGGCATTCCCAAACATTCTTATCATTTCAAACCATACCATGGTTTCAAGTGCGGGCTTGTCTTCCTCAGCCACCGGCCCAACAAGCGAGTACACGTTTCCGTTGCCATCAGCCCTGAAGCGCTCTTTAACCAAAACGCCAGGCACCACCACGCCGGCAAGCCCTCCGCTTGGAAAAGTGTTCCAGAAATACGCAACCCTGGTGCTGCCAAGGACAGCCACTGACTCTCCGGAACAATAGATGCCTCTTTCGCCAGGAAAAGGAGGCGCTGCGTAGTTCAAGTGCATGTATTCTGCAAGTTGCTCCAAGTGCTTGGGTTCCATAAAGAAAAGGAATGCAGGCTTGCTTAAAAAGGATTACTAAGCTGGGCGCAGTCTAGCCAGTATTACTTCCTCAATTTATACCTGTTCAGGAGCAGCGAATTTCCAACAACTGTTATTGAGCTTGATGCCATTGCAATCGCTGCGAAAATCGGGTTGAGAAGGATGCCTGTGAACGGGTAAAGAACGCCTGCCGCCACAGGGATAAGCGCTATGTTGTAGAAGAATGCCCAGAAAAGGTTCTGCTTCATCTTGGCAACTGTCTTCCTGCTGAGCTCTATCGCTGCAGCAACATCCAGCAAATCATCTTTCATCAGCACAATGCCCCCTGTTTCTTTCGCAACGTCAGTGCCAGCGCCGATTGCAATGCCAACATCGGCCTGCGCCAGGGCAGGGGCGTCATTAATGCCATCGCCAACCATGGCAACAACCTTGCCTTTGTCCTGGAGCTCTTTTATTTTTGCGGCCTTTTCGCCAGGCAAAATGTTTGAAAGGACCCGCTGGATTCCCAGTTGGGAAGCGATTGCGGCTGCTGTCCGTTCATTGTCGCCTGTAAGCATTATGACTTCTTTCCCTGTTTTCTGCAGTGCTTCAACAGCTGCTTTGGAGCTCTCTTTTAGCGTGTCAGCAACGGCTATTGCGCCAATGAGCTGCCTGCTGATGGCAACCGCAACTGCTGTTTTGCCTTCTTTTTCCATGCTGGCGATTTTTTCTTCTGCTGAAGCTGCAATAGCCAGGCCATTGTCTTTCATGAAAGCCCTGTTGCCAACAAGGATGGCTTTGCCGTTGTAGTCTGCCCTTATGCCTTTGCCTGCAACGGTCTGGTGGAGCTTTCCCTGTGGCAGCTTGATTCCAAGTTCTGCTGCCTTTTCAACAATTGCTTTGCCAATGGGATGCTCAGAGCCCTTTTCAGCAATAGAAGCAAGCTGCAGGATTTTGCCCTTGTCATAGCTGCCAGCCAGCGGCACAATGTCTGTCACGGCAGGCTTGCCTTTTGTCAGTGTTCCTGTCTTGTCAAAAACTATTGCCTGGATCTTCCTTGCGTTTTCCAGGAACTCTCCGTTTTTTATGAGTATGCCGTTCTGGGCTCCCTTGCTCGCCCCAATCATGATTGCTGCGGGGGTTGCTATGCCAAGAGCGCAGGGGCAGGCGATTATCAGCACGGCTATTAGTATTGACAGTGCCATGGGGAATGGAAGGCCGTAAGCGAAATACCAGAATGCTGCAGCAGCGGCTGCAATGATTATGACAGCTGGCACAAAATAAGCTGAGACTGTGTCTGCAAGGCGCTGCATTGGTGCCCTTGCAGCAATGGCTTCCTGGACCATCCTGACAATATTGGCCAGGGCGGTGTCGGAGCCAACCTTTGTAGCCTTGAACTTGAGCATGCCGCTCTTGTTGATTGTTCCGCCAATGACAGCACTGCCTGGCTTTTTGCTTACCGGCATCGACTCTCCTGTTATCATGGACTCGTCAACCGCTGACTGGCCTGAAACGACAACGCCGTCAACGGCTATTCTTTCCCCGGGCCTGGCAACAACAATGTCGTTTACTGCTATCCTCTCGACAGGGACCTGAATTTCTTTCATGCCCTGAAGAACAGTAGCCGTCTTTGGCTGCAGGTCCATCAGCTTTCTTATGGCTGAGGAGGCCTTGCCTTTCACCACATGCTCCATGAGCTTTCCAAGCAGGATAAAGCCGATAATCAGGCCTGACTCGGTGAAATAGACGTGCTCTGGCGGGAAGAGCTTCAGCCCGAAAACGCCCTGAAACGCCACAATGGTGCTGTAAAGCCACGCTGCTGAAGTCCCCAAAGCTATCAGGCTGTCCATGTTGGCCTGCCTTGCCTTTATGGCATCCCAGCTGCCCCTGTAAAAGCGCCAGCCGGCAATGAACTGGACAGGAGTTGCCAGAAGGAAAAGCCAGACATGGTTGGGCAGCAGCCATGCAATCTTGAAAAAATATTCAAAGGCTGCTGTCGGAATGCCCAGCGCAAAGGCGAAGAGCGCCAGCAGCTTAAGCTTTCTGAGCTCCTTTTTTGGGGCAAGGAATGTTTCAAGGCACTTGCCGCTGCAAAAGTAATATTTGGCGCCATCCTGCTCTGCGGAGAACCTCGCTTTGGCTTCATCGACATACATGCCGCAGATAACGTCTTTTGCCATCTTCTAATGCAATCTTCTCACGCCTGTTTCTCCAGGAATGTGTTCCTGCACTCGTTGCTGCAGAAATAGCTCTTTTTCCCGCTGACGACGGCAACAGCCGTGCCTTTGCCGTTTTCGTCAACTTCCATCCCGCAAACAGGGTCTGTTTCCATTTTGCCAATATATCTAAATTTAGATATGTTACAGCGTGAGTGGTATTTAAAGTTTTGCGTTTTAGGTGCGCTGAGCAAGGAACTTAACGTACCAGAACGCTATTACAGCTGAAAATCCCAGGAGCAGAATAATCGCGACATTGACCCGTGCATCTCCTGAAACAAAGGAGTTCACCATTCTGTCAAGCGCTGAAAATGCTGCTGTTGCGTTCATTTTTTGCCTCTTTTTCCCTTTCCGGCTGTCACTCGGCAAACACTGTGCTTATTGCGAAAATAAGCACAATCCCTGCAATCATGAAGAAAAACTGCGTGACCGATTTCCAAAGGCCGGTTTCCTTGTGGAGCTCGGGGATGAGGTCTGTGCTTGCAATGTAGATGAAGCCGCCTGACGCAAAAGCCAGCAGAAAAAGTGTTGCGCCTGCAAGGCTGTTCAGGTAAAAGTAGCCTGCCACAGCCCCGACAACAGCCGCAAGGGCAGACAGGAAATTGAAAAGCAAAGCCCTCACCCTTGTCAGCCCTCCGTAAATCAATAGTGCAAAGTCGCCAATCTCCTGAGGTATCTCGTGCATTGCAATTGCAACCGTGGTTGCAATGCCCAGCGGAACGCTTGTCAGGAAGCTTGCGGCAATTATTGTGCCATCCAGGAAGTTATGGACGCCATCACCGATAAGGTTTAGGTAGGTAAAGGCATGGACCTCCTTGTGGTGCCTGCCCTCCTCACCCTTCAGCTCCCGGTGGTGGTGGTGGTGCCACAAGATGAACCGCTCTATTGAGTAGAACACGAGCAGGCCGGTAAGGACATAGGCAAAAACAGCAATCGCCCCTGTGCCAGCCCCCTCTGCGGATTCAAGCGCCTCCGGCAGGAGGTCAAGAAAGGCTGCTCCTAGAAGTGTGCCGGCGGCAAAAGCTGTCAGGGCAAAAAGCCAGTCGTTCAGGACAGACTGTTTTAGCGGGAAAGTCAGGATTCCGACAAACGACACAAGGCTGACTGTAAAAACGCCCAGAAGCATCAAGCCGAACTCGTAAGCCACTTATATCCCTCCCCTGAGCTCCATCGCGTTTGCCACCCTGTGGACTGCGAGGAGGTAAGCGCCTGTGCGCATGTCAACACCGTGCTCCTTTGATTTTGCCACAACCTTACTGAATGCGTTTGCCATTATTTTTGAAAGCTTGTCATGGACTTCATCATCAGCCCAGTAATAGCCGTAATTGTTCTGCACCCACTCAAAATAGCTGCCAATGACTCCTCCTGAATTGGCGAGGGTGTCAGGCACTACAGGGATTTTCCTTTCATAAAGCACCTTGTCAGCATCAGGGGTTGTTGGGCCGTTCGCAAGCTCAACAACAACCTTCGCCTTTATCCTGCTGGCGTTCCTTGAAGTTATCTGGTTTTCCAGGGCAGCGGGGATAAGCACGTCAACGTCAAGCTCAAGCAGCTCCTCATTTGTTATTACCCCTGACCTGCTGCCGTTGACAACAGATCCTGCAAGGTAGCACTCTGCGATTTTGCCTTTCTCAAGCTTGCATGCCATGACAGCTGCAGGATTAAGGCCGCTCTTGTTGTGGATTGCGCCATGCGAGTCGCTTAATGCCACGATTTTGAAGCCTGCATCGAACAGGAACTGCGCAGCATAGTGGCCAACATTGCCAAAGCCCTGAATGGCAACAGTAGTTGAGCTGGGCTTGAGCTTCAGAAGCTTAGCAGTCTGCTGGACAACAACCGCTCCCCCGTAGCCTGTGGCTGATTCCCTGGTTGGGATTCCTCCAAGCTCAACTGGCTTGCCTGTAAAAGCGCCGGGAGCATGATGGCCTGTGAGCTTTTCATACTCGTCAAGCATCCACGCCATTATCTGGGCGTTGGTGTACATGTCCGGAGCCGGAATGTCATTGTCAGGGCCTACGTATTCAACAAATTGCTGAACATAACCGCGGCTAAGGCGCTCAAGCTCCTTTACAGAAAACTTTTTTGGGTCGCAGGCAATCCCGCCCTTTGCCCCGCCAAAGGGGATGCCTGCAAGGGAGGTTTTCCATGTCATCCACATGGCAAGGGCTTTCACTTCATCCAGCGAAACCTGGGTGCTGAAGCGGATGCCGCCCTTGAACGGGCCCAAAGCGTCGTTATGCTGAACCCTGAAAGCAGTAAAGTTCTGAGTGGAGCCGTCATCCATCCTTACGGGGATATCGTCAATAAGCTCCCTTTTCGGCTGGGACAGCGCATTTAGGACATCTTTGTCAATCTTCAGAATGTCAGCAGCTGCCTTGAGCTGTTTCCTTGCTGACTCAAAAGGGTTAATCTCAATGCCTGCCATTTTGAGGAAATATGCCTTGTCTCCTTTTAAAGTTATTGCCTGTCCCTGCGCAAGGCTTATCTTTATAAGTTTGTGGCCGTTACCCTCAGCCATGACCCCTGCCGAGCCTGCAAACAGCCTTACCACCATAGACGATCTTGTAGCGCTGTTCAAAAAAGGTGATGCGGCAGCAGTTTCAGAGCTCACAGGAATATGGCACGCCCAGGGCGATGATGCGCTCAGGGTTGGAATTGCGCGTTACATA
>JACPBY010000020.1 GCA_016180065.1 Candidatus Woesearchaeota archaeon
ATGTTATGTGCTCAATCACTGCATGAAACTCTTTTGCCTGCTCCATAGAATTCCGGAAAACACGCCGGCTATTAAAAGATGTTGCTGCGAGCCGCCTGCGATAATGTCAAGTAATGCGGGATAGCTTTCTTTGGTTGTAATGGAAGAACCACAAACTGAAGAATGCCCTGGCTCCTCTGAAACTCTGGAATGTGCTGAACCACTTGATTCTTCTCTTGATTTCCCTGTTCAGCCGTTCAATAAACCAGTTTCTGCCAACTCCACTGCTTACAACGTGACGCTTTTTCTGCTCTCTGTGATTCCAGCCAATTTCTTTCTTGATTGCGTCGCTATATTGACATAAACCATCAGTAATAATCTGCTTGGGCTGAACCTGCGCTACTCGCATTGCCGCGCGAAAAAGCAGGCGCGCATCCTTGATAGTTCTTTTTTTGCTTATGCGCCACGAAAGAATGCCAAGCTTGTCATAAACTATCCACAGCCAGTAGCCTTTTCCTTTGATTTTTATGTAAGTTTCATCAGCATGCCACGTTGTTGACAGGGTAGTTTCTCGTCGAGAAATTACTTTTTTAGTTGTCAGAACCCATTGCCTTACCGCTTCATAAGTTACATTTACATTGAACGCTTTTGCAAGCACTTCAGCCACTCCCTCAAGAGAAAGTGCTTTCTTCAAGTCAGTGTAAATCTCAACAGCAAAACTAATTATGTGGCTGAAAGTTCTTCTTCGCGGCAAGTCGCTTGTCCATATGAAGCGGCAGCCGCAAGTTTTGCACTCGTATTTTTGGATGCCACTTTTATTTTTGCCATCAAGGTAGAAGTTCTCGCCGCCGCATTTTTTGCAAAAGGCGCAAAGCGAACCTTTTTTATAGCTAAAGCTACTCAAATCAGTTTGTATCATTTGATCCACGCTCCGGATGGCAATCGAGCTACATCGCTTCTTTGGTTGCCATCCAAACATACTTCTGAGAAAAAGACTATTTACAGGTTTTCCCACTTAACTTGAAATCATCGGGTGACAACAACATTTAAAAGTGGTCTGCTGCTACAAAACTATCATAGCCCCGTTGTGTAGCGGCCAAATCTATGATGAAATCTGTCGTAGAGGCTTAACACACCAGCCTTTGGACTTCAATTTCGGGAAGCGAGCTGGGGACCCCGGTTCGAACAATCTTTTTGTTCGTAGCGGCTCACAAAAAGCTTGGCCAAAAAGAATCGAAAGTCCGGGCGGGGCTACTTCTTTTTTAGCCATTCAATAAGCTCTTTTGACACCTTCTCCCAGAAGTCTGCAATTTCCTGTGCCTGATCAGGACGTACAACCCCTCCCCTGTATTCCTCATCGAGTCTTATTCTTCTGAACCTGTCAATTTTTCTCAGCTCAAAGCTTTCATTTATGCCTGCTTCCTGCAGCACGCGTATGCTTGCTTCATGCGAGCGTGGCTCATAGCCTTTTTTCCACCATGTGGCATCGCCTAACTGGCGAAAGGCGTCATAAAATGACTTAAAGACATTCGCAGCAGTGTCGTCCTTAATCAGAGTTTTTCTACCAAAGTTGGCATTGCGCATTGCTGCAGTTATTAATGATTCTGCCCTGAGCAAGTCAGGGGTGCGTTTCCATATCTCCTTCCGTTCAAGGTATGATTTTATTTCTCCTTCCTTCATAATTTCACCTCAAGAAGCCCTGAAAGGACTATGCCGTTTGCGATGTTTGCGAAAAGTTTCAAGTCAATGCTCTTCCGGTTAAAGGCAATAACCTGAATCTTTCGGCTCAAAAGTGTTTCAAAGCCATCAATGCCCTCAGGCCTCACAGTAGCAACATCAACATCTTCGGTTGTTTCGATTGCTACATCAATATCAGAGTCAGACCTGTCCTGCCCCCATCTGAAACTGCCAAAAAGAATGATAGCCTTGGGGTGATTTAATGAATTGTCCAGATATTCCACTATTCCACTTTCATAAACAAGATTAAGGTTGTAAACTATTTTTCTTTTTATAAACTGGTAGCTGTCCGTTTTTGCCTTGATTCTGAAGACTATGCCTCGGTCAATAACATCAACAAGGCCATTTTCTTCAAGGACATCAAGAAATCTGCTCATGGTGCTTTTTGAAACTCCTGCTTTTGCTGCAAGTTCTGTAAGGCTAAACTCAACCTCCGGATAGCCATAAAGAACAGACAATACGTTTTGCAATTTGTTTCTTTCAAGCAACAATAGTTCTTTTTTTGAAACTTCTGTTCTTTTCATAGAACAATCGTTCTATTTGTGGAACTACATAAATCTTTTGCTCACAGCTTGCCTTCGGAACAAGAATTCTAGCGCTTGCTTCTCATGCGCCTTTCGCTGACTTCCCTTGTGGGAGGATTGCGGTTGTATCTTAAGAAGCGGTCAATCCTGTCCTGGTCATCCTGCTTCTGCTTATTTTGCTCCTCAGAAAGGTCTGGCATGGTGATGTCAACAACCGCGGGCTTGTCCTTCTGGAACTTCGCATAGCGGAGAGCCTTTGCGCTGACCTTTTTCTCCTTTTTCCTGCTTTTCTTGCTCATATTTCCCTGATTTTTTCGGCTTATTTATAAAATCTGCGTTTTTCAGGTGCATCCCGGTTTTGCGGGAAGCTGGCTTTGGCATTCTCGTTTCAGCTAATTAGTTATCCTGTTTCATCTTTTGATACTGCTGAACCGTGCCTCAATAAGGCGGTTCGGAGGATGCAAAAATGGCAAAGATTGCTGGAAAAGGTGCGAAAACAAGGAAGGCTGTTGGTTTTGCTGTGGCTTTGGCTGTTGTAGCTGTATTGCTGGTTGTATTGGCAGCAGCTGCACAGGCTCATCCGGGCTCTGCAGGCAGCAAAGGAAGCATGGCTGCAATGGAAGGAATGTCAGGCATGATGGACATGATGGCAGGCAGCGGAGGCCACATGGATGAAAGCATGATGTCTGAGATGGATGAAATGATGGGATACTGCCACGGCCAGCCCGGAAAGTAATTTAAACAGTGCAATATGCTGTTGGGAAGAGGGTAAAATGATGCACCAGTACGGCATGGGTTACGGGCTTTTGGGCCTTGGCTGGCTCTTCCAGCTGCTGATACTCCTGCTGTTCTTCCTTGTGGTGTGGTGGATGGTCAGGAGCAGCGGCTTTTTCGGCCTGAAAGCAGGAGGCAGCGAAACAGCCAAGGATGTGCTTGACAGGCGCCTTGCAAATGGAGAGATAAGCCTGAAGGATTACCACGCGCTCAAGAAAGAGATAGAACAGGCATAACAAAGCACAGAAGGAGTTTAAGGATGGAAATTGAGCCAAAGAAGCTTGTTATAGGGCTGGGACTGGTTTTTGTACTTGGAGTCCTGTTTGCGGTTGTTAATGGCATTTACACAGAATCAACCGACAGGCAGCTGCCGCTTATTGTTTATGCCATATCTTTTATTTCACTTCTCATTGGGGCTTTGATAATGCTGCTGTTTCAGTGGAAAATCAGCAGGATTCAGCTTGAAGGCGTTATGAGAATCCTGCCCGTTGAAGAAAGGACGCTGGTGAAAATCCTTCTTGACAATAACAGGTCCATAGAGCAGAACAGGCTTGTTGCCCTCTCAGGCTTCTCAAAGGTTAAGGTGTCAAGGGTAACGCACAGGCTCTCAGAAAGAGGAGTTGTTGAGAAAAAAAGCCTTGGAAACACGAACCTGGTTGTGCTGAAGGTGTAGGTACAGCCGGCATTAATAAGTCATAACAACCTTGCCAACAACCGATGTTTTCTTTACAGCGCCAAAACTCCTGCTGTCCCTGCTGTCTTTTTCATTGTCGCCTTTTACAAAGAATTCATTCTTGACAGCAGCCGAGACCCTTTTGGCGTAATCTTTGCCATCGCTGCCTTTGAAAACAACAACATCCCCTGCTTTTGGTGCTGAGAATAGGTATGCCCATCTGAGAACAACAACCCTTTCCCCATCGTTGATTGTTGGCTGCATGCTGTGGCCTCTGACAGTATGCACGCTGAAAGGGAGAAAAGAAGCCGCCATCGCAACACCTTCTACTTCTTCGTCTCGGCAAAAATCCCTGCTATTTCATCAACAGCTGCTGACAATTCCGCAACTTTCTGAGAGTCAACAGTCCTCTTAACATCAGAGCACAGCTTGGCAGCCTTCCAAACCCTTTCGTGAAGGTTTGGCCACTTTTGAAGGTGCTCTGGCCTGAAGTAGTCTGTCCAAAGGATAAGCAGCTCGTTTTTTACCCTCTGCGCCCATTCTTCTTTTGTTGCAGCCATCCTCGCGATGGCATTAAGGGTGGAAATGTCAGACTTGCCCTGAAGCGCAGCAAGCTTGTCAGTCATGGATTTTACTGTTTCAACGCCGTGCCTCACCGTGTCTGTCTCATAAATCCCGCAAGGCACATCGCAGTGGGCATAAACGGCAGTGGGCTTTGCTATAAGCTCAAATTTTCTTAATATGCTGTAAAGCAGCGAGTTCATGCAACATCACCCATGCACGCCATAAGACTCGGCCGTATAAAAAATTTGCTGCGCAGCTCATCGTGTGCTGAGCCAAGCATCGCTAAGTTAATATAGCTGCTGCAAAAAGCTCTGCTGCATGGCGTGGAGACCAAGGTACAAGCAGCTGTGCGCAATATGCAGGAAGAGCCACGTCCTGATAATCACCAGAGGCCAGTTTCCAATCTGCACGCCCTGCTCAATGAAGCAGATTAACCAGCCCATCGCAGACGAAAAGTTCAGGAAGCTTTTTGACATCGGCCAGAATCTGTATGAGCAGTCATCCTTCCTGAGAAGCATAAAGTCAAACTACCTTAGGTTTGGAAGCCTCTCTGACAGGCAAATTGAGATGTTCAAAAAAGTGGCTGCAGAGCTGGCGAATCCTGCCTTAACCGGCAAAAGCAATGCACCGGCAGCAGCCGCCATGCCTGAAGAGCCTGCCACGGTTGCCCTGCCTGCTGGAAAAACAAAGCCGAAGGCAAAAAAAAAGTAAGCGCTGCTATGCAGGTTTAGCTTTCTTAAGGCAATTGATGACCTCCTCATCAGTGAGCTGCGGGAAATCCCTGTAAAACTCCCCGACAGCCATGAACCATTCCGGCACATTGAGGCAGACAAGCTCGCCAGCCTCAGCCCTTGCCAAACCCGCTGCCTGGTTTGATGCAACCGGCACTGCAACGATAACTTTTTTTGGCAACCTTTTTTTTACTGCTCTTAAAGCCGCAAGGACTGTGTGCCCTGTTGCCATGCCATCATCAACAATAATTGCTGTCTTTCCTTTAACATTGGGGAATCCTGTGCCATATGCCTTGTATCGCTTTCTTATTTCTGCTGCAAGCATTTTCTTTTCTTTCTTAACATAAGCCTTGCCAATGCCGTGCTGCAGCACAAAGCTGTCATCCATGCTTGCAGCGCCTCCAAACGCTATTGCGCCTATTGCCAGCTCAGGATTGCCTGGAAAAGGCAGCTTCCGGGAAACCGCTACGCCAAGCTTTACGTTAAGCTCTCTCGCAATCACATACGCAGCCTCAACACCCCCTCGTGGTATGCCAAGAACTATGACATCTTTTCTGCCTTTGTACTTTGACAGCTTTGCAGCGAGCTGCCTGCCTGCGTCGAAGCGATCGTTGAACATAGGTTAACGTGAGCTTTTGGCAAATATAAAGTTATGGCAATTCAATTAACACTGCCTTCTCTTTCAATCCTTGCAATTCATGGCTTCAACTCTGGTTGAAGCTTTAGAAACCAATTTATACTTACTATTCCATTGCTGTACTGAAATGTTAAAGGAAGGTATGTTTGGAAAGGCAATTGTGCTTATACTGGCGATAGCTGTAGTGCTTTTGCTGGTGAGGGGAGCAGCACAACCAGGCGCAAGCCAGGCAGCAGAGAAAGACGCCATAAGCGTTTCCTCAACCGCAAAAGTAAGCTCGGCTCCTGACAAGGCAGAGCTTTATGCCAACATAGAAACCGTTGATAAGGATGCACAGAAGTCGCAGCAGCAGAACTCTGAGCTGTCTGACAAGGTTATCAAAAGCCTGCTTCTTGAAGGCATTGCCAGGAAGGATATTGAAACAAGCCAATACTACCTCAACCAGAAGATACGGTACGGCAGGGAAGGTGAGCAGATATTTGAAGGCTACGAAACGGTTCATGTGCTGAAAATAACTGCTACAGAAACGGCAGCAGTTGGAAACCTCATAGACGCAGCAGTAAGCAGCGGGGCAAACGGCATCAGCAGCATCATATTTACGTTAACTGATGAAAAGCAGGCTGAGCTCAGGAACGAAGCGCTGGGCAAGGCCGCAGCAGAGGCAAAGGCAAAAGCGGGTAAAATAGCAGAAAGCCTTGGAGTAAGGCTTGGGAAGCTCAATGCAGCATCAGAATCAAGCTTCGACATCAGGCCTTACTTCGCACCCCTGGCTGCAGCGGAAAAGGCAGCCATCCAAACCCGGATACTGCCCCAGAATGTTGAAGTTACAGCTACTATTGCAGTTGCTTATTCTCTGGATTAGCGAAATTGCAGAAACTATATAAGGAAGCAGCGTAAAAAAAATGCCTGAACCAGAATGCAGGTTCTACAATTCAGGCGCTGCAGGAAAGGCCAGGCTGCCATGGAATTCCTCATGACATATGGCTGGGCAATACTTGCCGTGCTCGTGGTCATCGGAGCCCTGGCATACTTCGGCCTTCTTAAGCCTCAGCAAGCCCTTCCGACCAAATGCCAGCTTCCTGTCGGGCTTTTCTGCGCTGACTATGCGCTGTCAAAGACGGCAGGGCAGAGCCAGTTTACCATCACCAACGGCTTAGGCGCAGACCTGCAGATTAAGGATATCCGCATAACCTCAGACACAGGGCTTTTCCAGTGTACAGCCAACAACGTTGCAGGGGCGGGATTCCAGCAGGTTATCCTGTCAGCAGGCAATAGCTACAGGCATGTTTTCTCAGGGGCATATGACCCTGCCAACGGCGGGAACGGCTGCAGCGCTGACCCTGGCCTTTCTGAAGGGCTTAGGATAAAGGCAAAGCTTGGGATAACCTACAAGAACCTCCGCACAGACAGCATGGCCTCAGCCAATGGCACGATTATAGCTGACCTGGCAGGATGAAATATTGCTTTTCCACCAATCTGTGATTGGTGGTTTATTTGCGGAAAAGCAATGGTCTGAGCAAATGTTGCAAATCAAACGCATCCCGATTTGCGATTGACAATCACATGTTATTTCCCAAGAATCTCAGGATTAGCTCGGTTGTGGGCTCATGAGTGGCGGCTTCTGCAGTGATGGTTAAAAGGCCAACATGCTGGTCTGAAATCATGTGATTAAAATCTCCCTGCACTATAACCGCATTCCCGCAGCTTTTGTAATACTTCTCAAGCCGAGACCTGTTTCCAGGCAGGAAGGGCCGCAAAAAAGCGTCAAGCTTTCCATAAACAAAAAGCTTTGGCTTGTTCCAGATATACTTTTTCTGGTAATACCCGAAAAAGCTTTCAGCATCACCCCAGTTCTTGAACTCGCTGAGGTCTTCAACCAGCTTCAGGAAATCCTTCGGCTCTTTCATCCTGCTCATATACTCCAGCAGTTCCGGAAGCTGCTTTGTAGTCAGGAAAAGCCACCTGGCTTCGTTGGGCTCCAGCTTGCGCTCCTCGTATCTAAGAGGATTGCCCTCCTTATACGCTACCTTGACTGAGGGGTTGTGCAGCACTGCTTCAATAAGCTTTTTCGTCCAGCTAAATGGAAGTTTCCTTAAGCAGCTTATTCCGGGGATAAACTGCTTTGCGTTTCCTTCCAATTCAAGGAACACATACGCGCTGACACTGGAATTCTCTGCGATGCCTTTCTTGAGCGAGTAAAGCACCATCTGCTTGATTTCAACAAAAACGCTTTCAAGCTCGTTCAGTATAGGCTCTTGGATTGGCAGCCCTCTTTCAGATGCAATAGCCGACCGTCTTATAAGCTCGATAAGCTGCTCCCAAAGCCGGTAAATCCTGTTCTCAATTTCTGCGGTGTAGCCAACCATGGAAAAAAGCGCGGCAATGGCGCCCATGCTGTAGCCAATCACGCCTACCCTGCGCACGCCCTCCTTCTTCATGACGATTACGGCCTGTGTTACCGTCTCGCTGTAAACGCCCAGGCTGAGATGGCTGGGGTTGAGGTAATGGGATGGTGGGTCAATGCTGAGGCAAAAAAAGCCGTAATAGGCAAGCCTCTTAGCTAAAGTTCCCAAGCCATACCTGTTCCCACCAATGCCGTTGACCAGAACCAGGCCGCGATTACGATTACAGTCGGGCCTGAAGTAAAAAGTGCCATGTACCAGGCCAGCAGCAACATTTTTCTCCATGATGTGGGCTTTTGGGCCGTGGATTGCTGCCGCGATAAGTTCCTTTTCAATCCGCCTCCATTGGCTCATGGCTTAAAATTGGAACAGCAAGTATTTAAACATTGCAGGCAAGAGCCATTGCAGGCGCCCAAAAAATTGATAAAATAGTCTCATCATCTTTAAGGCATGGCGCAAAAGAAAAGGCTGCACTTACTGTTCTCTTTTATTAGCTTGGCTGGAACGCCTTTTTTCTACGTTCCAGCAGCTCTTTTAATTGCCTTTTTCAGCCGCACAGAGGCTGTGCGGCTTGCCGCCCTTCTCCTTGTTGTGGAAGCGCTGTGCGGCATTCTCAAGTTCGTATGCCCAAAGAAGCGCCCAATCCCGCTTCCTTGCAAAACCATTTACCAGAGATACAATGCTGGCAGCTTCCCAAGCATCCATACTGCGCGGATTGCTGCAATGTCTGTTCTTCTGGCCAGTGCATATACTGGCAGCGCTGCTGTGGCAGCAGGCATATTCTCAACTATTGCCGTAGGATACTCCCGCGTCTATCTCCAGAAACACTATGTTACTGATGTCCTTGCAGGCGCATTCATCGGGGCTGCCCTTGGGGTGCTGTTCAGGTGAAGGGCCACGTAGCATTAATCAAGTTCAAGTATCACACGTCATTTCTGGCAATTGTCCTGATTGCTTTCTTCTTTGCAGGCTTCTCGGCAGCATTGGCCTGGCAGCTTGCGCTGTTATATATTTCATTCAACCTGCTTCTCTACACTGGCCTATATGTCCT
This sequence comes from Candidatus Woesearchaeota archaeon, assembly GCA_016180065.1. Lineage (GTDB taxonomy): Archaea > Nanobdellota > Nanobdellia > Woesearchaeales > UBA10216 > UBA10216. Next base: position 9,073 of record JACPBY010000020.1, read on the forward strand.
TAATGACATTGCAGATTTACAGGCAGACAGGCAGCACCCGCGAAAGCGAAACAGGCTTATTGCATCGGGGAGAATGAGGCTTCGTGTTGCGTTTGCGCTTGCACTGCTGCTTATCACCGGCGGGCTTGTGAGCGGCTGGATGATATTTGGCAAAGCAATTGCTGCGTTCTATTTCGGTTTCGTTGCACTTAACGTTTTTTACTCCTTCTTTGCCAAGCATGTGCCTTTTCTGGAGCTTATCGCGAACACTCTTCCGCACCCTCTCCGCGCTGCTATGGCGTTTGTCCTTATCGGGCATCAGGTACCGCTTATTCTTGTGGCCGCATACGCCTTCTTCATGATGGGCCTGATGACTATGAGACGGGTTGTGGAAAAAGACACGGCGGGATGGGAGGCGCGGCGCCCCCTCCAGCACTACCGCAAGGGAACGCTGCTGGCCGTCAAAATTGCTTCATTCTTTATGCTGCTTGCGCTTGGACTGGCTGATAACAGGCTCTTCTTGCCGCTCTACGCAGTAATGCTCCTGATTTACCTTATCGTTGTTTTTGGCATGTACCACTCACGCTTCATCCGGTCGCTGCTTGGAAAAGTGTATACGGGGTAATATCCGCAGCATAAGCTGGCCCATTGAAGAAATCCTAAGCCTTGTTCCGCACAATATCCGCATAAGTCTTTTCCCAGAGGCTCGCGATATAGTTCATGTCGTATTTTTTTATGCTTGCCAGTGTAGCTTTCCGCATTCTTGAATAAACTGATTTTTTGGTCAGCAGCTTCACAACTGCATCAGCAAATGCCTGCTTGTCATTCGCGTCAACAATATAGCCGTTCACATTGTTCCGAATGAGCTTCATTGCTTTGCTTTTAACAGCAACACAAACAAGCCCGTTCGCCTGAGCCTCGAGCACGGTCATGGGCCCGGTTTCTGTTGTTGAAGCATGCACGAATACATCACAGGCACCGTATACGCCTGATTTAACTAACTTTTCATGCTCCATTTCGCCCAACAGTATCACCTTCCCTTGCATCCCAAGAGTCACTATCTTCTTCTTTATATCTGCCATTTGTGGGCCGTCACCTACAATGAGCAGCTTTGCGTTCCCAACCTTTTTCAGAACCAGCGCAAAACACTCTAGAAGGTAGAGAATGTTCTTTTCATGTGCAATCCTTCCGACAAACAATAAGAGCTTTCCGCAATTATTGTAGTCCTTCTTCAACAGAGCTGCCTTAGCGTTGTCAAAAACAGCGGTATCAATGCCGTGCGGAATAACTTTGACCGGTTTTTTGCAATTTCTCGCTATAAGTTCTGCTTTAGTTCCCTCCGAAGGGCATACAACTAGGTTGCACGTGTTATAAAAGAAATTTGAGTACTTCCACGCCAATCTTTCTGCAAAGTCGTAGTTCAGCTTCACATGCTTCAAGTAAGCCTTATCCATGAAATATCCATGAAATGAGCCAATAAGCGGCAGCCTCAAAAGCTTGGCAATAACTATGCCCTCTAAGCCAAGCGGCGTTGGTGTGTGGAAATGAACCACGCCAATTTTTTCCTTTTTTATAAACCTAAAGATTCCGGGGTTGAAAGGCAAAGCCAACTTAACGTTTTTGTACTTGGGCACAGAGATTGCCCTGCGAGGCATTAGCCTGATATTCGGATAACTGAAAGAATGTCCGGGATATTTCGGCGCAAACACATAGATGGTATGCCCTCTGTCAGCCAGCTTTTTTGCAAGTTCTGCAACGCTCACTGCAACCCCGTTTACCAAAGGCGGGAACATCTCTGTAAAAAATGCAATTCGCATGTTCAGATGCTAACTGCAGCAACACTTAAACTTTGCGCTTTTTCATGCTTTCGGCTGGCACTGCGGCTATGGCTTTTGGCATTTTCCAGAAACCTCAAGAGCGCCAGGTTTACGCCTGGCCCGTCATTGTAAGGTGGGATGTGATTTGTGTTGAGAATCTTTACCGTTGAATTAGGGAACGCCTGCTGGAGCTCAAGGCAATGCTTGTATGGAATGATGACGTCATCCCTGCCGTGGATGAGCAGAACAGGCTTGGCAGTTTTAATTGAAGGAGATTCGTAACATGCAGTAATCCGGTAAGTGCTTGAGCACGTTTTCCTTCCGGCACAATGCACATCCGCGAAAAACCTTCGCACATTGATGTCATGGCTTCCAGCAAACCTTGAAGAATCTAAATGAGCCTTCACACCCTTAAAAGGGAGGAAGGCAGTGAATTCGCATAACGCCAGTGCAAGAGCCCTTCGTAGCCCGCCTTTAAACGGCTCCTTCCCGGCGCTGATAAGCACCATGCGCTCAACCATGCCGGGATGCTCTGCACAGAACTGCCTTGCAACAACGCTTCCAAAGCAATGGCCGATAATAGCTGCCTTTTTAATCCCAAACTGCCTCAGCACTGTTGCTATGTCACCTGAGAAATTATGTATGGTGAAAAAATCATTTGTGAAACCCCTGTCTGACAGGCCATGCCCCCTTAGGTCAATGAACAGCAGGGAATACTTTTTGTCACAAAAGAACGCTTCCTGGAGATACCATGCTGACAGCGAGCCTCCACCACCATGAAGAAACACAAGCCAGGGCCCTGCCTTTCGGTAAAGCCTGCAAAAGATTTTAACGCCGTTATCTGTTCTCACATAAGTTTCTGCAAACATACTCTGATGCTCTTACCGCTCTTTTATAAGTTTTGCGCATTCAGCTTCTCGAGCTTGAATATTGGATTATGCTGCCTGATAAGCCCAAAGCCCAACTCAAGGTTTTCAGGCCCAACAGCAAGCTTCAGATCTGCTTCTCCAAACAGTTGCGCCCATTCATGCAAAGATTTGTAGTTAAACACGCAGGGAATGCCGTAAGGCAAGTTTCCAAAGCAATCAGCAAGCGAAAGGAAAAATTGTGAAAAGAATGCACATTTTTGGTGGTCCTTGATTATTATGTAACGCTTTGATACGCGCCGCATCTCCTTTAGCAGCCATCCCATATTAGCTACATGGTGCAGCACGTCATTCGCCATTACTACGTCAAAACTGTTATCTGGAAACGGCAGCCTCCTGCCATCATAAAGAATTCGCTTAATCATGGCAGGCTTCCGCGCCTGGACATCAACGCCAACAATTGCTAATGAAGGCTCATATTCTTTTATCATATACGCAACAAGGCCGTCGTTGCAGCCCACATCAAGGACTCGTGCTCCCTCGCCGCAATGAAAGGCAATCTGCTTTGCCAACTGCCGCTTGTAAGATGAAGCTAGAGGCTCAAGCACAGTACGAATGGGGAATGTTAGAACGGCTCTGAGCAGCATATTGGTCACGATGCAAGACGTATAAATGTAACGCGTTAATAAATTTTGTTGCATAGAAAGCTATTTATGCAACCGGGGCAAGGAGTAACAAAAGCATGGTCAAACAGAATGGGAACAGGCTTGAGAATTGCAGAAAAGGCCAGTTTTCCGGCTTTTTCAGCCTTCAGAAGGCGATTATTGTGGCATCCATCGCCATTGTAGCAATCCTTTTCTACACGGTTTTTAACTCCCAGCCTTTCTTCAAGGCAAAGTGCCAGGCATCCATAGAGCTTTTTTGCCAGGACTATCGGCTGTCCAGAACAGAAGGGGGAAGCCAGCTAGCCTTGAAGAGCAACATGGGTGGTGAAATCATGATTACGGGCATCACAATAGGCTCAGACGCCGGCAGGTTCCAGTGCGCAGCAGCCAAAAGCCCTCTGCCAAAATTTATGAGCCCGGGAGAAACTTACACTCACTCTTTTTCGGGAGCCTTCCCGGATAACGGCTGCACTGGCCTGGGCAGCCTGAAGCCAGGCACCATGCTGAAAGGGCCGATGATAATCACATACAAAAACCTGCGCACAAACGTATTCTACACAATTAAGGGGGCAATTGCGGCAAGCCTTGCAGAATAAAACAGCAATCTTTATAAGCACCCCCTAAATCCTTCCTCTTCTTCAAAATGGCCAGGATGCACTCAAGGAAGAAGGGAAAAGCAGGCTCCAAGAAGCCTCTGACCAAGGCAAAGCCGACATGGCTGAGGTACGAAGCCAAGGAAGTAGAGCTGCTCGTGGCAAAGGTTTCAAAAGAAGGGAAAACGCCATCCCAGATAGGCATAGCGCTCAGGGACAGCTATGGGGTGCCTGACGTGAAAAAGATAACGGAAAAAAGCCTCACTGTAATTATGAAAGAGAAAGGCCTCCTGCCCCAGATTCCTGAAGACCTCATGGCGCTTATCAAGAAAAGCGTCACAATAAAGAAGCACATGGGGGAAAACAAGCATGATATGACAGCCAAGCGCGGCCTTGAGCTGACCGACTCCAAGATAAGAAGGCTTGTGAAATACTACCAGGGCGAAAAAGTTCTTCCGAAAGGCTGGAGCTACGACCCTGAAAAGGTAAAGCTGCTCATAAGCTGACCTTTACCTGGTCGGGAGGGCAGTGCTTTGGCTGCCGCTTATCAGTGTAGCAGCGAATTTCTTGAAGTCCGGCCAGAGGACTGCAAGCTCAACTGCCTCAGGCAGCGCCTTCGGTTTTGTAAACGCGGCCTTCAGGATAATCCTCCAATACAGGAGCCTTGCTTCTGATAAGATGCCGATTTTCCATACGCTCATGAGGAATGCGCGAATTTCCTGTTTGGAGACTCTTCTCCTTACTGTTGGAATGTAATTTTTTATGAACGTATCAATCCGCTGGCAGTAGAGTTTTGGCGAGTAAACTGTTGAAATTATTTTTTTGTAGCCGGCAATGAGCTTTTCCTTTCCCATTCTTGGCATGAAGTTGAGGCTGCCATCCGTATGCTCGCCTGTTGTGTCGCTAAGCAGCCTGCCTTCTGCCTTCAGCCTGTGCCAGAGCCTGGTTTGCGGCAGCGCCATCAGGTGTCCCGCCACTGCAAACACAATGCCTGTCTGCTGGATGAAGTTTATCTGGGTTTCAAACACGCTTTCATCATCGCTGTCAAATCCTACTATGAAGCCTGCAAAGACCTGCAGGCCATTCTTCTGTATAGTCCTCACTGTTTCAGCGAGGTTTCTTGAGACGTTCTGCAGCTTGCCGCACTCCTTGAGGCTGTCAACGTTTGGCGTTTCTATTCCGAGGAAGACCCTGCTAAAGTTGGCTTCGCTCATCATTCGCATCAGTTCAGCATCATCAGCGAGGTTTGTGCTTGCTTCGGTAAAAAACCGGAAGGGGTATTTGCGCTCTTTTTGCCAGGTTATCATAAGCGGAAGCATCTTTTTTACGTTTGCCTTGTTGCCTATGAAGTTATCGTCAACAATTAATACCTCGCCACGCCATCCCCAGTCGTATAGCGCCTGCATTTCTCTTATAAACTGCTCCGGAGTTTTTGCCCTTGGAATCCGGCCATTCATGATGATGATGTCGCAAAATTCGCAATCAAAGGGGCATCCTCTGGAGTATTGCACCGGCGCCGTCGCATAGTCATTTAAATCAATAAGATTCCACAGCGGAACCGGAGTTTTTGTTACGTCAGGCCTTTCTGCTGAAGTATAGAGCTGCTTGGCGTTTCCGTTCCTGACATCTTCCAAAAAGAGCGGCAGTGTAACCTCAGCTTCATTAAGGACAAAATGGTCCACTCCTTCAAATTGTTCGTGCTGCGTTGTGAAAACAGGGCCCCCGGCAACTACTTTTTTGCCCATAGCCCTGCACCTGCCGATTATCTCCTTTGCACTCTTCTTTTGGACTATCATTGCGCTGACAAAAACCAGGTCCGCCCATGCAATGTCGCTGTCTTCCAGCGCCCTAACGTTTGTGTCAACGAGCTTTTTTTCCCAGTCTGCAGGGAGCATTGCGGCTATTGTTAGCAGGCCCAGCGGAGGGAAAAATGCCTTCTTTGATAACAGGCCTATGGTGTGCTTCAAGCTGAAGAAAGTGGCAGGGTATTCAGGATAAACGAGCAAAATTTTCATTTAAAAAGTGTTATGAAATAAGGGGTTCCGGCGACCCCTTATAATCCCCAGCCGTCCTTCCGCCTCGCCACTCGTCAAACCCTCACACGGTTCGGGCTTGCCGTATCTTGCTCGGCGGCGTATGCTGACAGTGGCTTCTGCCGGTCGTCAATAATAGTGACGCCGTGATGCTTCAACTGAC
>JACPBY010000003.1:0-63782 GCA_016180065.1 Candidatus Woesearchaeota archaeon
ATCCTGCAATACATCAGCCCCAGCTTGGCAGTGTCCAACACAGTGTAATAGCCTTTGACTATGTTGCGGCGCTCAAGCTGCCTTATCCTGTAGTTCACAACCTCCCTTGACAAGCCAACCTTCTTGGCAATGGCAGAAAGGGGCTGCCTTGCGTCCATGTCCAGCTCTGAAAGTATCTTCCTGTCCTTCGCATCCAGCTCAACCCTTGCCGCTGCATCTTCCGCTTTTCCCATGATATTTTACTAAAAAGGCTGTTTTCTTTATAATTCTTTCGTTTTAGTAAAAAAATGAGCCGAATGTTTAATATAATAGCTGCTGTTAGTGTAGTCACTAGTAAGTTATTAAAATTGAATGATGAGTTTGGGTGGGAAAATGACCGAAGAAAAATTGCCATTTGCTGCTCGCCTTTTCCAAGAGGCAGTGCAACAGAATTGGAAACAGTTTACCAATCCAGATTCATTGTGTGCCCTGCTTTACCTTGGGCTTGGCATGCACCTCGCCAGAGACTTTTACTCGCCTATGATGTTTAAGACAGCAGAGGAAAAGGTTCCAAAAGATCTTGTAGCAAGCCTGAATCCTGGCCTTAAGAGGATATTTGAGGATAGCAGGGCTGTAAGCGGAACGCTGATGCGTTTTGGCAAGGTAGGCACATGCCCCATGAGCGGGCTGGTGGAATTATTCTACGCTGATAGGGTTGTGGGCAATGAGGTTCTGCCATTCATATCAGCACATTCATCGCCCATATTGGGTTATGCTGGCGGATTTGGAGTGCTGGGTTTCGGAGGCTTGGGCGGGAGGTCCAAGCAATACCTTGAGCCGTTTTGGAACAGCTTCAGCTCTCCAAAGAATCTTGCCGACGCATACCTTAAACGGATTGTCAGGGATTTGAAGCTTGGCAGGTGAACAGACAAGGGGGGACTAAAATGAATCTGTTTGAAAAGACTAAGGGAAAAGGCGTTGTCGTATCGGATGGCTGGTATGACCCCGACAGTGTTGCCGGGAGATTTGTCAGGGAGCTGGAAAGAGAGCTGTTTGCCCGCGGATTTGCGTTTGCCAGCTCAGGGACATGCAGTACAACAGCGGTTGGTGTCCACGTCAGCGGAAGGTTTGGCGATTACAGGTATGAGGACGGCCCGGTTGGGGCTGAATCCGTGCGCATAAGCGACATGGGCGCTACGCGAAAAGGAACTCTTGTTGTGCATTACGAAGCTGCAGCCAAAAGCGGCGGTGACAGGAGGGTTTGGACTCACACAGGCAAAACCACAGACATCTACACAGGAAACAGGAAACCGTCAGGGCAATATGACCCAGGAGTCAGCGCCCGCAGCGTGATAATACAGCTTGTCGGGCTTGAGGCGAGGCTGAGAGCGTGAACATCAATGGCAACTGACGCAAGACAATGGCCGGAATTTGAAAGGCTTCATAAACAACTGAGCCAGAGGTATGGCAGCAGGAGCCTGTATGAAGGATTAGGCGTAAAGCCAGACGCTTCTGCTGGAGATATTGCGCGAGAGTTTAAGGAAAAGGCGTTCAAGTACCATCCTGACCGGAACAAAGAACCTGGCGCAGAGCAGAGAATGAAGGATATTAATGCTATTAATGATATTCTGTCAAAACCTGAAACAAGGGCAAACTACGACACATGGCTGAAGTATGCAGGCACTGGCTCACACGGCGCAGCTTCGGGCGCCACAGGCACGCAGCAGCAGGGTTCCCAACAGCAATACGGTGGCAGCCAAGGCCCTGACGTCGGGCAGAAGTCACAGCATCAATATCAGCAGCCTGGCGCAGGAAGCAGCAGCTACAGGAGCGGCACTGGCCGCAGCAGAGGCAGAAGCGGTGTTTTCGTTAACGGCGTTGAGCTGCCTCAGGAATTCAGGGGAGCCAGCAGAATCAACAACATAGCAATATCTGCAGACGGCAAATGGTTTGCGATAATCAGGAATGGCAGGTTTACAGTAAGCGCTATGCCGTCTGACGGGAAGATAAAGGTAGATGGCTATGAAATCAAGGCTGAGAGAGGGAATGTCAGCATTAAGGGAAATGGCGTTCACGTTTCGCAGTCCGGCGGCAGCTACACCCGAGTTTCAGGCTTTAACTTCGGCGGGATTCACTTTTCCTCAGTCAGGTCAAGCGGCGGCTCAGTTTTCAACATTGGGGATGATTACGGCTCAGAAGGCCTGGACTGCGCAGTTGACAGGATGTATGAGCAGGTGCAGCAGGTCAGCGTGACAACTTCCAATGACATAATGCTTGGCCGCTCAGGCAATGGCAAGGTCCATGTTCAGGGAACAGCAGGGTCAGAGCCTGAATACGATAGTGGGAAGCTGTCTGTAAGGGACCTTGAAGGAAAAATTCTCCTGCCTCGGGATGAGGCTTTGAAGCTTGACATCAGAACATCAGGAGATGTTGTCGGCGAAGCCGTAAACGGTGGCAGCATTTCAGCATCAGGCGACATATCACTAAGGCTGTATGCGCCGCTCGCAGTGAGCGTGTCGGCGTCAGGGGACACGGACGTCATTGGCATGGTCGGGGAGCGTTATGGGCTTTTCACCCCTCCGAACCAGAGTCCGGTCGGCACCCTGCACGTCAGGGCGTCAGGAGACATCAACATTGTGTATATGCTTGGAAGGCGGTAAAAAATTCAGTGAAGTGAAACAACAATGCCAAGAATTGCATCAAAAGTGGACAAACCTGCAGGGGGTTATGGCGGCAGAAATGCTCCTGATAGTTATGGCACTGGAACTCCTATTTTAGAGTTTCAGTTCTGGAGCTTTCCCCTGATTAACAGACCGAGACAGAATGAAGCATTGCAGGATGTATTGCTGCGCATGTCAGGCGGGAAGGAGCTCCTGAGGCTGAAGGAAGCCTCCGACCTGTTAAGCCTGGATTATAAAGTGTTATACTTCGACGCGGTTAAGGGAGTTATTCCCGCTTACCGGTTCGGCTCTATATGGTATCTCACAATACCTGATATCGCAGCGCACATGACAAAAGGCGGCAAACAGCCTGACCAGCAAAGCGCTCTTGGGCAGGTAGTGGAAAGCCTCAACCCGCTGGACCCTGAAGATTACGTCTTCAGGCAGGAGCTAGACAGCTACATTTCTGACAGGGTAAAGGAGGTTTCCTCACAGCACAAGCTCAAAACGCCTTATGCAACTGCTTTTGTTGTTGCAGAAGTGTCCGGTTTGCTTGAGCCTGAGAAGGAAGAGGAACAGCCTGAGCCTGACGAGCCTGTGCAGTCGGCCAAGGCAGGAAAGGGAGGGCGAAAATGAACCTCTTAAGCAGGCTGCCAAGAATCGGGAAGGGAAGCTACCAGCCCGACTTCAAGGTGGAGTTCATGGATGGGCAGCAGGGCTTGGATGAGCTTGTGGCATTAGCAACCATAACTAATCTCAGAGGCAGGTTTGTTGTTGGCGAAATGAAAGCGCCGGAGCTGGCTGAGCCTTTAGCAACGGTGCAGGTCTACCTCAAACCAAACATTCCTCTGTTAAGTGGAGGGACTGGCTATGCGCTGGAAGCAGCAATTGCACCTTGCACAGGCAGGAAGCTGAAAGTGGCTTCGCCTGATTTTGGCAAGGATTTTGAGGTGAGGGATGCAAAATCTAAGAATTACATGATTCAGACTTATGTGCTTTGCTTCCATCTTCTGCCTAATTACAATCCTATAGAGCTGAGGGTAAACTGGCCTGCAAACGAGAAAGGCATTGACCTTTACCACCTTGTTAAGTGCGAAGCAATGCTGACAAAAGGTGAATTACTTTTGGCTTACGCTGGCCCGGTCCAGACGATATCAGGAACTTGAGGGTTTGACAAAATGAAAGGCACTATTGACCGGGTTGTTGGGAACGAGTGGGTCAGGCACTCGGTTGACCAAGCGAAGCTTATCTTTGGAGTTGGCAGCGCTATTGTTACGCCTGGCTGGGCTCTTGGGGCTGCTTACGAATTGTCCAATGGCAACATACGCGGGGCAGTTGGGCTGGCGGCAATTGCCACGTTGCACGGCGTTGCAGGCTATTACGGCTTGAGATATTTTCGCCAAAGGCCCATGCAGAGATGATTGCACCTGATTAAGTGGAGACCAAATGACAACGGCAACTGAAGAAAAAACGGGAAAGGCAGCTGCTTCCGAAAAGCACGTCCTGCACGAGCTTGCCCAGGCAGCGCCTGGCAAAGGCTTTGGTGAGAAGGAAGAGGCTTTGCACTCTGCCCTGCTGCTTGGCTTTTACAGGGCAGCCCAGGCTGTGGTGTCCAAGGAGGTCATAGTCCCTGTCCTTTACGGCATCAGCTATGACAGCAGAACAAGGCAGATTAAGTTTGTTGACCACGGCGGGAAGGCGCCTGTGCCCAGCAAGGACAGGACTGACATGAACTGGCTTGACCTGATTATAGCAGCAACCCTTCGCGGAGGCATGCCGTTGCTTCTTGAAGGAGATACAGGAACAGGCAAGACTCTCCTTACCGAGAAATTTTTGTCAACAATCCTTGAGAAGGCAAACTATGTTGGGATGACGCTGAGCCAGAACCAGTTCACAAACAACCCCCTTCAGCCATTCACGAGGAAAGACACTAATGATGTTACTAAGACTCACCTTGACAGGGATGCGTTGCAGAGGGTTGCTGCGATGTTTATTGATGAGCTTAACAGGGGGCAGACCCAGGTGCTTCTCCAGCTTGCTTACGGCAGGGTTCAGGTTGGAGGCGAGTTTGGCGAGGTTGGCATACCTGTGCCGGAGTTAACACCTGCTGGCGTTGAATACCCTGAGGATGGCAGGAAGAAGAAGATGCTTTTCATTGGTGCGCAGAACCCTTCCCAGCAGAAGGACGCTACCTTTACTGAAACAATGCAGCTTGACGCAGCCCTTTCAAACAGGCTGCTTACTGTGGGCTTTCCAAGCCTGACAAGGAGCGCTGGCGCTTCAGTGATGGTTATTGGAAGCAGCAACGGCCTGCACGGCAAATTCCTGGAAAGCGTTGCGCAGTATGTTGAGAAAACACTCGCTGTCAAGGTTGACCGGGCTCTTTTGAAAGAGCAGTGGCTGCCAGCTTACGCTTACATTACCGACCCGAAAAGGACTGACAAGGCTTTCCTGCGCTCCTCGCTTGAGTTTGCAGATGTTGCAGCGCTTGCCCTCGCAGGCAACATTGCCTCAACGCATGAGCAGGAAAAGGCGATGATTGCTGACTGGGATGCTTACCTTGCTCCTGCTGTCAGGACAAGCTTTTCCCTTGGGCAGGCAAAGATAGACGCCACGAGCCAGGAAGTGCAGCGCCTGGAGGAAATAGTTGGAACGTTTGAGAAAGAAACCATGCCAAGGGACCTGGCAAAGATTAAGGTTGTTGCTGACATATTTGCCACAGTGAGGGGGCTTAAGGCAGCTTTCAGGTCTGACAAGCCTTTGCAGGCTTATGCTGCAAATTCAACTTATGTTACGGTAGAAGACATTGCGGCTGCCGCCACGCTTGTTGCGAAGAGCAAGCAGTTCAAGGCAACAGCAGACCCGATTACGATAGTTAACAGCGTCCTTACAGAGTATACTGCCATCATTGAAGATGCTGGTGCACGGATAACCGGCAGGAGGATGCCTTTTGAGAGCAATGACCCTGCATCAGGGCTGCTTAACTACACCCTGGCCAATGCATGGGTGACTGCCAAGAGCCATAAGGACATCATACAGAAGCTGAACGAATACGCAGGCGTGGTTAAGGGTCTGGCGACAGCAGCAGGCTCTACCGAGCTTAGGCGCCTCATAACTGCAAGGGCAGTTGGGGACCTGGCAACTTTCAGCGGCTTCATGCTTGACAACGCAGCAGCTGTTGATTCTTTGATTGCTTCTGCGAAGGGCAATGTTGGCGCTGCATTTTCAGGGCTAAAGCAAATCTATGAGGCACAGCGCGATAATCCGCTTATGCCTGACGTGTACAAGCACAGGCTTGAGAAAATGCTTGCATGATGACAAATGACATGGTGATGAAAAATGGATGAAACTCACAAAACTGTCCAGCCAGGTGATGATGAATGGGAGCATGTGCTGGCCGGTGCTGCCAGCCAGCCTCAGCAACCTCAAAGCCCACAGCCTGTTCAACCTCCAGCTAATCCTGAAGCTGCTGTAAGCGCTCCTCTGAGCAGTTTAAAGGCTCCAGGTTACCCGCTGAAGATGGTTGCAGACGTTGCAAGCCACGTCCAGCGCATGTTTGAGGCGCTGAAGGGAGAGCTTCCGGACACTGCTTCAGTCCAGGGTCTTGTGCAGAAGGTTCAGCAGTCAATGCCTGATGCAGCCGGTTCTGTGGCGTCTGCCCATGCCCAGCTGTTTTTGGGCGTGTATGGGCTGGATGGCATTGCCATTGTTAACACCTCACAGAGAGACTGGGGAAGTGCGGTTAGTGATGGCAAGGTTAAGCATGTAATCACTTCAAGGCTGCAGCGGCTGGATCAGACTGCGGTAAAGCTCAGGGAATACATGTCTGCCGTGTTTGGAAACAACATATTTGATGCGCCTGAGGCCGCTGACTTTAACGAGCTGCCTCCCGACGAGTCAGTGTCTCCCCGCAGCCTGGATGTCCTGCTACCTCACTTGCAGCAGCAGCTCAGCTTTGTCAACAAAGCACTCAACATGCAGGCAGGACCTTTTGCCTCTCCATACTTTATCGTGATGGCAATGCAGCCTCCAGACACAAGGCTTCTGGCTGCCAGGGCGCTGATGAGGTCATACGCAACTGGCATGGCTGTGCCTGAAGTGCCGGGAAGCTACAACAAAAGACCCAGTTCTTACGAAAAAGACTCCTCTGGCAATCCCAAAATGGTGCCTGATTACACATTTTCTCAGCTTTCAGAGGAGCAATTCGCAATAACTAAAAGCTTATGGCAGGCAGAAGCCAAGAAGCTTGGCATACAGGACATTGAACCTCACCGTCAGGCTTACAAAGCTGCATGGAGTTGTCTGGAGAAAAGCATAATGTCTGACTGATGCTTGTGAGGCAAAAAAATGACTGACAGGATTAAAAAGACAATACAACCAGACGAAAAGGGTTGGGGCAGGATATTGGGAAGGCAGCCGGATGAAGCTGCAGGAAGCAGCCCAGGCTCTGCCAGCCCGGCTCATGGCTCGCTTGAAGGCGCGGTTGCAGGCGCTGCATTTGCACCGGCACAGTCCGGAGCTCCTGTTTCATCAAAGGCTTACCCGCTGCAGCTGAGGATTGACCTCACGGACTATTTGCAAAAAGTCCTGGCTGGAAAAAGCCTGCCGCAGACCATGGCTATTCAGGACATTGCCAAGGGTGCTAAGGGCAGCCCTGAAGAGGCTGTTGCGTATGCTCATGCAAGGCTTCTTGTTGATATCCTCGGCCCTGAGGCGTTTGACATCAGGAACATGCCGAAAAAGCTGGGAGATGCTTCAGCATTCAGTGGCGGCGAAAATTACAGGACAATGTCTGAGCTCAGGATAAAGGCAATACCTGCCCGGCAGGCACAGAATTACGTGGCAGCGCTGTTGGGCAACGGCGCCTTAAACTCGCCTGCAGCCTATGAGCTTGTGCAGGCTCCCCTTGATGAGCCTGTTGAGCTGTCCTCGCTTCCTTTCCTCCTGGCTAATGCGCCTGAGATTGGCTTTCTCAGGCAGACTGCCGGAACACAAACATCTGAGGCACCATTCAATTCAGCATATTCCATTGTCATGGAAATGCAGCCTGCCAGCACAAGGTTGCTTGCTGCAAAGGCGCTTGCCTCGGCTTATGCTGATGGAAGCCTGGAGGCTCATGCCCAGATATTCAGCAGCAGGCCTTACAGGCATTCAGAAACGCTTTTCATTGCTTCCTGCCTTATGAAACTTGCACGCTCGCTTAAGATTCCTGATTCTGCATTAGAGATTGAAGCGCAGAAGCTTGGCGTAAGAGATTTTTCGCCTGCCATAAAATCTTACACCGGTGCCTGGGAAAGCGTGGCAACCAGGTTTAAGCGTGCAGAGTGGTGAGCAGGGATGCTGATTCCACAATCGCTTGAGGAAGCGGTTGCTGTGTGGGAGCAGCACCGCGATGCGCAGTTCCCGATGTTTTCTGACATAAAGGTTGAGACAACGCCGAAGCGCAAGCCTGGCGGCAAAGGCCAGAAGCCGCAGGTGCCATGGGAGTTCTCGACCAACAACAGGAGAATCAGGGCATACATCCACGACCCTGCCGAGATTGAAAAGCGCTTCAGGGAGGCTGTTGTGCCGCTTTACGCAAAAGGGGCTTATGGCCAGGACATGAGCAAGCTGCAGAAAGACCCTCAGCGGCTTGAGGAATTTCTGAAGATGATTGCGTTCCACAACAACCTGTCGCTTCTTGGCCACGAGCTGCTGCACCCTGCTGCCTGCCCGAGCGGGGATGACGAAAAAAAGATAGACCTTGCGCTTTATGGCGGCATAATGGAGGCAATGCCGCAGCTGCAGGCCAAAGACTGCCTCATGAAAATTGATAATGTAAGGAACCTTGTGTGGGACCACATCATTGACCTTTTCCAGTACCACTTCATAAGTTCAGACACGCCTTACAGGAGAAACCTTGAGTCAGTGCTGTCAGCAAACGGCCATGGCGTGAATGGCTCTGTAATGGCAAGGCTTCCTGAAGGCGTTATCCCGATTTTCAACATTGTTTCGTGCACATCCTCACCTGGGCAGCCACAGCTCCAAACACCCAGCCCTCTCCAGGCTTTGACAAACGTGTTCTATGCCCTGCTCTTCTGCGGTGATACAGAAACGAGAAAAGGGCTTTATGGCAGTTTCATGGAAGACATAAAGCAGCTTAGAACTGCTTACAGCCCTGCATTCACGGAGCAGGCAGCAAATGCTGTGGTAAGAAAAGCCATGCTGGGCTTTATTTCCGAACTTGACAGCTCTGAGCTGGGCGCAAAGGGCATCAGCCGCCCAGGATTTGAGGCGGCAGTTGATGGCATGTTCAAAAACATTGACAAGCCGCAATACAGCGCTTCTCACGGCAAGGTTGTGGAGTGGCTTGCTGCAGTGCTTGGTGACAAGGAAACAAGGTATAAGGCAGTGAAGGGCTTCATAAAGCCATTGGCGCCTTTCATATCCGTCCAGAACAATGAGGGCAGGCACAAGTATGAGGAAAGCGAAGACGAAACAGGCGCTGGCGGGGCAGGCTCTGCGCTTGAGAACCTGCTTGAGCAGCTGCCAAAGGGCGAGGCAGACCAGCTTTTGCAGGACCTTGCAGACTCCAAGCCTGGAACAGAAAAAGAAGCAAAGCTGGTGCTGCAGGCAATGGACGATTACTACAAGCGCAACTCAAAGGAAGTCATGCTGAAAAGCCCCAAGCCACAGGCAACAACGCTTAACCTCGGCAAGAAAAAAGAGTGGCAGCTTGAGAGGTCAGAAACAGCTACTGAGCAGGAGCTGCGCGACAACTACAATGTTGATGCCCTGATGGGGTTTGCTGCATCAACAGGCCTGCCTGTGCTGCAGAGGCTTGACGGGAATAACTGGCAGGTTAATCATTTCAGGGAAAAAGAGCTGCCCCTCACAACTTACACGTTCCAAAGCACAGGCATAGAAATGCCGAGAAACATTGTATTTCTCATTGACACATCAGGCAGCCAGCAGCAGGGAGGCACGCCGAGCGGCATGGGTGAAAGCTATGTGGGAACCGGCAACAAGTACGATGCCCTGATGCATGAGGTCTACGGCATCCTGAAAACAATGGCGAAAGCCAGCTCAGAGCAGAATGCGCCAATAAACGTATTTAACATAAACTACTCCAGTTCAACAATCGCCAAGGGGCCGGCAAGCATCCATGATTTTCTTGCACAGCCAGCCAGCCAGGAAAAAGCTGCCTTGCTCGTGCCCCAAAACGGAACCACATCACTTGACGCAGTTGTGCTGCAGGGCGTTGAAAGAAAGCTTGCGCCGGGAAAAACAGCATGGCTTGTGTTCTGCGACGGTGATTTGGAAGAGCCAACCGCCCCTGTCTTTGAGCAGTTCAGAAAAATCGCAGCCAGAAAAGACAGCAGCATAGTTTACTTCCAGATATACTCAGGCCAGAGCGGGGAGGCATTTGCTAATTTCATGCGCAATCTTGCCAAAGCCCAAAGCAATGTTACTTACAACCACATAACCAGCATGGACCAGGTAACAAAGGGAGCCATGAGCGTTCTGGTAAAGTACGCAAAATAAGCGAGGCAGAAAATGGAAGTGACAGGTCATGACAGCGGATTTTCCAGGGGAATGGAGCTTCTCAGGAAAATGTATACGCTCACAGGGCAATACAAGGAAGCGCGCTCCCCTCTTGAGCAGGCCATTGAGGCACTTAACCAGGGCGATGCTGTTGTCAGGGAAGCAGCCAGAGGCGGGCATGCCCGGGCCGAACTGGTAAGAAAAGCATATGGGCTTTACGAGCAGGCTAATAGACTTGCGGGCGGTGCAAGGCAGGGATTTGAGGCTTTAAAGCCTGAGCTGCAGGAATGGCTTGCGGAAGCAGGACAGGATGGCTTGAAGGATTTGGCAAAAGAGATGGACTTAACAGCCCATTGCCAGTTGTCTATCGCAATCTCTTGCTCAACGCAGGCAGCAGCAAAGGTTCATTATGCAGACGCAATCTTTGAGAAAACGCTGAGAAAGGGCTCAAGGGAGTCTTTGGAAGCCTCTTTGGAGCTTTGCCAAACCGCTTATCAGATTTTTAGGCAGCTAAAAGAAGCAAAAACAGAAGCTGCTGACAGTGTCTTGCAGGAAAATGGTCAGCATATAAAGTCGCTGTTTGCAGACTGGGGCTACGCATACTTTGCTTTGGGTAACGACGCATACAACAGGTCAAGGGACATCATAAAAGCAGCTCATGCAAGAATGGGGCCAACCATTTCTGAATGGCTGCGTGCAAGGGAGCTTACCAGAAGCGCCCTCAAGTGGTACTCCCTGTTGGACAAGCTCAAGGGAACTGCTGATGCTGAGGGCGTTGAATTCAAGACTGTTCCCGGGCGGTTATATCCTGTGCTAAAAGAGCGAATCTCACAACTGCAGGATGAAGTTGAAAAGACGAAGTGAAGGTTAAAATGCCGCTTATGTGCAATCCATCTGGCAAAGGTTTAAAAAGCAGCAAAGCTTATAGCAAATATCAATAGCGGGAGGTGGTTTGCATGGCTTTGCCTTTGTTTGCTGACATTCTGATTGGTGCGGCTGTTGCGCTGCTCCTGATGTCCATCAGGACAGTCAGGCCAACCAGCAGGGGCTTGATTGAACGGCTTGGCAGGTATAACCGCTTTGCAGAGCCAGGACTGCACTTCGTGATTCCAGTGCTGGAAAGAATGTTCAGGGTAAACGTAACTGAACGCATGGTTGAAGCCACCCCACAGGAAATAATCACCAGCGACAAGCTGAACGCCCAGGTGGATGCCCAGATTTACTTTAAAGTCAAATCCGATGAGGCAAGCGTCAAGGCATCGCAATACAATGTATACAACTACGAATTCCAGATAACCAACCTGGCCCGGACAACGCTGAGGAACATCATCGGAACGATGAAGCTGACAGAAGCAAACAGCGAGCGCGGCAAGATAAATGCCGACCTGCAAAAAACGCTGCTTGTCGAAACAGCAAAATGGGGGATTGATGTCATAAGGACCGAGCTGAAGGAGATTGACCCGCCCAAGGACGTGCAGGAAACCATGAACAAGGTTGTCAAGGCAGAAAACGAGAAGGTTGCTGCTGTTGACTTTGCCACCGCAGTTGAAACCCAGGCAGACGGCAAGAGGAGGGCTGCAATTAAGGAAGCAGAGGGCATGAAGGCAAACCGCATCCTTGTAGCTGAGGGCGAGGCCGAAGCCATACAGTTGGTGAACGAAGCTGCGCAGAAGTATTTCAAGGGAGATGCCAAGGAGCTGAAGAGGCTTGAAGTCATCGAACACAGCCTTAAGGACAACACGAAAATCCTCCTGTCAGAATCCGGCCTCAACCCCACCATCATCCTGGGAGACGAGAAGATAGTCCCAATCAGGGCGAAGGAAGGGAAATAGGGTTGTGGATGGAAAGAAGGGCAAGACTTAGAAGGTGAAATAAGAAACGGAAAATTGATAATCAGTAAAAATGATAAAAGCAGGGTAGATTTGAAAGATGGGTAAAAATTGCAACAAATTAGAAAGGATGCTGGAAAATTATTGGTGCTTTTGTGCAAATTCTATAATGAACGCTTTGTTGTCCCAAGTTATGAATTTGTATTTAACAAAATGGGTTTTGAAAAGAGAAGGTTACTTGTCGCAGCTAAATATCTTGATGGCAAAAATTTTATCAAAGCCAAATTTATGGGCGATGGTAGTTTTTTCATAGTAAGTGTTGAACCCCCTGCAATTGATATGACTTTTAACAGTGCTGACGAATTCAAAAGAAATTTTGGTTTTGAAGTTAATTTATGGCTAATGAAATTTAAATGGGGTGCTGAAGACCGATAAAAGATTATTTAAAAAATACCAAACGTCAAGTTTACAGCTCACAAAACAATCAACTTTAAATAGAACCTGTTGTTTACCTTTTCTGCAGGTTTTGGGTTTGTGGGGAGTTTTTTGTTGAGGTGATTTGAATGGAACAGCCTGAGCAGCCGCAGCTTAACATTGAGGTCCAGAACGGCGTTGATTTCTTTGCAGACCAGGTGAGCGTTTCGCACAACCCGCTCAGGTTCGTGGTTGACTTCACGAGGACGGCCCCGAGGATTGACGGCTCTGCCACATCCCAGCCAAGGATTGTGATGAGCCATAACGTTGTCCTGATTGACCCTTACCTTGCGCTTGAGTTTGTCAATGTCCTGAAGGATAACATTGCAAGGTATGAGAAGCGCTACGGCAAGATAAGCAGGCCTGCCCAGCTCAAAAAGCTTGATGAGGAAGCCAAAAAAGCAGGCAAGAAGGAAGCCAGGCAGGAATATTTTGGATAATGGGGGGATGTGAAAATGGCACAGCAGATACAGCCTATCTTTATTTTGCCTGAGGGCAGCCAGAGGACGACAGGGAAGACTGCCCAGCACGCCAACATAATGGCTGCAAAGGCGGTTTCCGATACAGTCAGGACAACCCTTGGCCCGAAAGGGATGGACAAGATGCTGGTTGACAACCTTGGCGATATAGTAATCACAAATGATGGGGTGACAATCCTTGAGGAGATGAACGTGGAGCACCCTGCTGCAAAGATGATTGTTGAGGTAGCAAAGACGCAGGAAGACGAAATCGGAGACGGCACTACAACTGCGGTTGTGATTGCAGGAGAGCTTCTCAAGAAGGCAGAAGACCTGCTTGACCAGGACGTCCACCCAACATTGATAGTCCGGGGCTACCGCATGGCTTCAGAGAAGGCTCTTGAGATCCTGAACAGCATAGCAGAATCAATAAGCGAAAAGGATGTTGACGTGCTTGAAAAGATAGCCATGACCGCGATGACAGGCAAAGGCGCTGAAAAAGCAAAAGAGCACCTGTCAAAGCTCGCCGTCAGGGCAGTGAAAGACGTTGCAGACTCAGCCAACGGGAAGCTTTCAGTGAACAAGGACAACATCAAGATTGAGAAGAAAGTCGGGGGAGCGGTTGAGGACACAGAGCTGGTTGAGGGCATAATCCTTGACAAAGAGAAAGTGCACCCAAGCATGCCTGACAGTGCCAAGGCAGCAAAGGTTGCGCTGCTTGATGTGGCAATAGAAATAAAAAGCACGGAAACAGAAGCCAAGATACAGCTTACCGACCCAAACCAGCTTCAGGGCTTCATAGAAATGGAGGAAAAGCTAATCAGGGATAAGGTTGAGAAAGTTGCAAGGTCGGGAGCCAACGTTGTGTTCTGCCAGAAAGGAATAGACGACCTTGCGCAGCATTTCATGGCAAAGAAAGGCATGTATGCAGCCAGAAGGGTGAGCAAGAGCGACATGGAGAAACTGGCAAGAGCCACCGGCGGCAAGATAGTAACAAGCCTTGATGACCTTTCAGCTTCAGACCTCGGCTTTGCAGGCGTTGTTGAGGCAAAGAAAGTGGGGGATGAAGACATGACCTTTGTAAGGGACTGCAAGAATGCCAAGGCAGTAACCATCCTTGTCAGGGGAGGCACTGAGCACGTGGTTGCTGAGGTAAAAAGGGCAGTGGAGGACGCTATTGGCGATGTTGCCTCTGCACTGGCAAGTGGAAAGGTTGTGTCAGGCGCAGGCGCAACAGAGATAGAGCTTGCCTTGCAGCTCAGGCGGTATGCCGAAAGCCTGTCAGGAAGGGAGCAGCTTGCAGTCAACTCGTTTGCAGAGGCTATTGAGATAATACCCAGGACACTGGCTGAAAACTCAGGCCTTGACCCGATAGACATACTGACCGAGCTCAAGAGCCAGCACGACAAGGGCAGAAAATGGGCAGGCATAGACGTATTCACAGGCAAGATAATGGATGCATGGAAGGAAGGCGTGATTGAGCCTTTGAAGGTCAAGACCCAGGCCGTTTCATCAGCAAGCGAGGTAGCCGGGATGATTCTGAGGATAGACGATGTCATAGCCTCAGGCAAGTCCGAGTCCAGGGGCCCAGGCATGCCTCCTGGCGGCCCGGAAGGGATGGGCGACTATTGAAAATGGGGCTGCTTGGCGGCAAAAACGCGCTTGTTCTGGGAGTTGCCAACCACAACTCCATAGCCTGGGGAATAGCACAGGCATTTAAGCTCGAAGGAGCCGATGTTGGCTTGACTTATGCAACGGAACGGCTTGAAAACAGCGTTTCTTCGCTTGCAAAGTCTATCGGCTGCGGCTTTGTAGAGCGATGCGATGTTTCAAAAGACGAAGACATCGCAAGGCTGGTTGGTGAAGCAAATGCTGCGTTTGGCAGCATTGACATACTCGTTCACTCCATCGCGTTTGCAAGAAGGGGAGAGCTCACAGGGCAGTTCTACAACACAACCCGCGAAGGGTTCCACGAAGCGATGGACATCAGCGTTTACTCGCTTGTAGCCCTTGTAAAAGCTTTGCTTCCAATAATGAAGCAGGGAGGCGCAGTTCTTGCCATGTCACATCACGGCTCGCAGCAGGTTTTTCCAAACTATAATGTGATGGGCGTGGCAAAGGCAGCATTGGAGGCTTCAATACGCTACCTGGCAGCCGACCTTGGGCAGCAAGGCATACGGGTTAACGCCATTTCGGCAGGGCCAATGAACACCTTATCTGCAAGGGGCATCCCAGGCTTTGTTGAAATGCATACTGCTTCAAGGGATATTGCTCCGCTGCGCCGCAATGTTACCCCTGATGACATCGGCAAAGCAGCAGTTTACCTTTGCTCAGGCCAGTCGGCAGCTGTTACAGGACAAATCCACTATGTAGATGCGGGTTTAAGCACAGTAGCTTTTGCAAAAGGCAGCGAACCTAACTTGGGCGCTTAGGCGAACCTTTTTTGTTGCATCTCCAATAAGGTTGTTCGTTTAAACATCTGTTAGGTATACTTTTTTGTATACTCACAGCCTCTTTTCGCTATTTTCAAACGGGCTTATAAGCTTTTTTTTAGCGGTTTGTATTATCAATTAAAAAAGTTTAAATAATAGAAGTGCTTACTATGCTCTTCAGGGGAATTAAAGCAGGGAGTTTAATTTCACCGAAGAAGTTTACAAAAAGCTGTGTTAAGGTTTGGAAGTTCATCACAACATCACGTTCCTGCCTCCTGGGCGTAGGAGTTTTGCACACCTCTTTTTCTCCTACGCCTTGGGGCGGAAATTCTTGATTCTGCCAAAAATTAAAAAAGTTTAAAAACACGACAGCCAATAAGCCAGCAGTAATCAAAAAAACGGTGCTGAGATGAGTGTAGAAACGATTGTCGGTCCTTCAAAGTCAAAGCCCTCTTCTGAAAAGGAAGCGCTGAGGGACAGCGTTGAGGAGCTTATCCTTGCTGTCAGGACTTTGATAAGCGTCTTTGAGAAGGCCAAGGACGAGATTAAGGCTGAGCCCACCCAACAGGTCCTGATGAAGCTGGACGAACTCACAATTTACAACAAGCAGCTCATTGAGCAAAACCGCGAGGTGCTGGAACAGACGGGCAAGCTGCTTCAGCAGAACAAGGATGTTGCGCATTCCCTGCTTATGCTTCTTGACCTCCACAGGGAGCACCTTCCCGAGATAGCAAAGCACACAAGGCTCACATCAGAGGTAAGAAGGGTTCAGCCCTCAGGATACCATGGCGCAGCATTTGCCAGGACCAGGCGCCCAAGGCTTCCCATGGAAAACAGAGAGCCTGACACCGGGCAGCCGGAAAGCATTCTGCACCCGTGAGGCATAGAAAAATGCTTTCAAGCCCAATGGCGCATTATTTCAGGCATGCGTTGCTGGCGTATAAGGAAAAAGGCTCCGGCCTCAGGCAGAAGATAGAAGCTTGCCGGAAGCTGAGCCACATTGAAAGCTCTTTGCTGAAGCTGCAGGAGAAGAATCCCGGGCACACTAAGCTGGTTGCTCTTCTGGAAAAAGTGAGAAGCATAAAGGCTGGCATTTAGGCTGTTTCACAAGTCCCTTCCCATTAATGTTCTTCGGTTATTTGCCTTGGCGCGTTCAACAGCAGCTTCAACAATCTTTTTGACTCTTTCTTCAGCAGCAGGCAGGAAGTCATCTGCCACGTTGTTGACTTGGGAGCCTCTTGCCTTGCTTATTTCCTTCACCAACGCGGCAATGTTTGTCTTTACAAGCAGCCCCATTTTCATTACCTTGTCAGCTGTGGCAGTATATGAACGAAAGCTCTTTTGCCTGCTCATCCCTGCTTTCAAGCCTGCAGAACCCAAACCTCGTGAACTGCACAATCTCACCAACCTTTATGTTTGCAGCTGCAGCCTCTGCCAGGCCTTTGCTTAGGCTTCCGTCAGGCATAAGTATCTTGGCGTTCATCAGGCAGGGGTCGTCAGCAGGCAGCCACTGGATTATCATGCTGCCATTCATCCTGTAGCGCTCATACTCCACAGAGTCAAAAGTGAAGCTGCCGTTTGGCTTTTGAAAGTTCAGGCAGTCCATCAGCCTTACAAGCGAGCCTGATTTCAGCTTTGAAACCTCATCATAGTCCTTTTTTGAAACGTGAAACCTGTCCTTTGCCACGAAATGCCTTTTCCCTCCATCAGGCAGGTCAGGATGAAGCTTAAGCTCCAGCTTTCTTTCCTGCGCACCCTTCACGGTTATCTGTTTCGGGCTTTCAACGTAAAAGTACCTATTGCACTTTGGGTCAAGTATTTTCCTGTTTACTGCCGCGATAAGGTGCCAGTCAAAGTTCGTTTCAGTTGGCGAGAGGCCAACCTCTATTGCAAGCTCCCAGTATGTTTCAGGCTGTATGCCTCTCCTTCTCAAGGCTTTTATGGTGACAAGCTGCGGGTCGTCCCAGCTCTTGACCTTGCCTTCCTCCATAAGCTTTCTCAGCTCCCTTCCCTGGGTTACTGCCCCTACGACATTGAACCGGCCATACTGTATTACTCTCTGCTTGGGCAGCTTCAGCATTTCCTTGATTTTGTCCTGAAGCTCAATTCTCATCGTGCCAAACTCGCTGCTTCTCATTACATGGGTTATGCCCATCACTCCGTCTTCAACAGAGTTGGCAAAATCGTACAGGGGCCATACGCAGTACTTTGAGCCTTGCAGGTAATGCTCGGCAAGGCTTATCCTGAAAATCACAGGATCCCGCATGACGTGGTTTGGAGACTGCATATCCCCTTTCAGCCTCAGGACTGCATCGCCAGCCCCGTATTTTTTGCCAAGCATTGATTTCCATTCCCCAATGTTGTTTTTGGCGTCCTTGCTCCGGCAGCTGCAGCCAAAGCCCTCATGCCTCAGCTCCCTCATTTTTTCCTGGTTGCATAAGCAGACAAAGGCATTGCCCTGCCTTATCAGCTTCTCTGCATAATCGTAAAGCATCGGCATATCATTGCTTATGTGAGCCACTTTGCTTGGCTGTATGCCCAGGTATTTCATGTCTTCAAGCATGGCATCAGCAAATTCCTTCCTTGACAACTCAGGGTTGGTATCCTCAAACCTGACAAAGCACTTGCCGTTATACTTCTTGGCGTACATGTAGTTTATCAGAAAACTCAGGGCATGCCCTATGTGCGCATACTTGGAAGGCTCAGGAGGTATCCTTGTAACAACCTGTCCCATGACTGCGTTCTTAAGCTCAGGAAGGTCTTTCTTCTCAGCCTTTTTCTTTTCCAGCAGCTCAGGCGCCAGCCTTGCAAGCTCTTCCACTTGCTTTTCTACGCTGAGCCTGTTGACGCTTTTGAGCACATCACTGACAGCTGCAGCTATATCCTTTATCTGCGGCTTCAAGGCAGGATTCTCAGCAAGTATCTTCCCAATAACCGCTCCCGAATTGGCCTTTCCGCCAAACTGCGCAGCGTTCTGCAGCGCATATTTCCTCATTGTTGCTTCAAAATCCTTTGGCAGCGCCATAGAAAGAGAGATTCAGGGGAGCGTATTTAAACTTTTTTGCCTGAAGGTCACATTGAAAAGTTCATCATTAAGCCAGCTTCGCCGTTGCTACTGCAAACGGTTCACTAGCCCTCCCCTCGGTTCCCGAAGGGGAGGCTGGCGAAGTCAGCGTTAAGCTGACCGAAGCTGGAGGGGCAACATGAACTTTTCAATAACACCTGCCTGAAACGCAGTGTGCTAAAGGCTCAGGCTTCCAGAAACTTAACCAGCTTCTGGTCCTTGGAAATTTCCTCTTCAATTGCGGTCTTAACTTCCTTCTGCTGCAGCAAGACATTCAGGAACCTGGTTGCTGTGCGCTTCGTGAGAATGCTCTCGAGGGCCGCAGCAAGCCTTTCAGGCTGCTTCAGTGTTGAGCTTTTAAGGATGCTGACGATAAGCTGCTCGCTTTCCTTTTTTGCAAAAAGCCTGAGCGCAGCGTCCTGCTGCAAAAGCTGCCTGAGAAGCTGCTCTTTGCTATGATGGGAAAGGGGCTTGTTCTTGTCGGTGTGGTCCTTGCTTACCAAAGATGAGATGGCCAGAGGATTTGCCATCAGGACAAACTTTACAAGCTGCAAAGCCCTCGTTATGGGGCTGCGGTAATTCTGCCTGTCAAGCTGCGCAACAACCTCCCTCAAGACTTCCTGGAACCGGACAACGGTTATGCCAGGCAGGGAAACCTGTGCTGTGGTGACAAGGACCTTGTCATAGTCAGACTCACCGCCGAGGTAGCTGCTTATAGTGCGCTTGACAGCATCCACAACATTCGAGTCGTTAAACTTGCGCAGCAAATCAGCCTTTTCCTTTTCGCTCACAACTGCGCTTGGGCTTGAAACCGAGCAGTGAAGCTCAACATGCTGGACAGTCGGCTGGGCCTTCTGCCTTATCGCGATAATGTCAACAACGCGATTGTTCGCGTTAATGTCAGAGACAGTGAAAAACCCCTGCCGATTCAGCCACAAATTGACAATGTCCTTCTCAGGGCTCATGAGCTACCACCCACGCTGCATATATAGACAACTGCGCAGCTTATGCCACACCTTGTACGCAGTTGTCTAATAGTAAACTGCGCTTATTCGGCCACATAACCCGCACAGTTCACTATATCTGACTCTGCTTATAAATTTTTGTCATAAATGAACTGGTCACTATTCCAGAATAAAAACATTTTTAAGCTTACGCCGTGCCCCCGCAGCCAATGGCTGCCTACAACATTGCTGTCCTGCCCGGGGACGGGATTGGGCCTGAAATAACACGGGAAGCCATAAAAGTTCTTGATGCTGTCGGCAGAAAGTTCAGCCTCACTTTCAGTTACCGGTTTGCTGATTTTGGAGGGATTGCTTTTGACAGGCACGGGCACCCTTTTCCTGACGCAACCAAGTCAATTTGCGATGCTGCTGATGCAATAATGAAAGGACCAATTGGCGGCCCCAAGTATGATACCTTACCGGATGTTATGATGCGCCCCGAAGCAGGGGCCCTCCTTCCATTAAGGAGAAGATATGACACTTTTGCCAATTTAAGGCCAGTTGTGCTGCAGCGTTCAATTCAAGATGCCTCCCCGCTGAAACCAGAGCGGCTGGGGAAAGGTGTGGATATCCTCATGATACGCGAACTGGTCGGAGGCATATATTTTGGCAGAAAGGTTGAACCTGCAGAACAAGCCAGGGATGAAAAGGGCGAATGGTATGCCCTTGACGAGTGCAGATACACAGAATCGCAGGTGAAAAGAATAGCGCGTGTTGCATTCAGGCAGGCACGGCAAAGAAATTCCCCACTGCACAACATCCACAAGGCAAACGTTCTTGCGACAAGCAGGTTCTGGAACCTTATAGTCCAGGACGTGCAGAAAACAGAATTTCCAGGTGTTGAAATGAGAAACATGCTTGTAGATTCTGCAGCCACTGCCCTTGTAACAAACCCTTCACAGTTTGGGGTAATGCTTCTTGAAAATATGCAGGGGGACATCCTGACAGATGAGGGTGGGGGCATACTGGGCTCACTCGGGCTGATGCCATCCGCATGCCTCAATCCAGAAACAGGCAGGGGCTATTATGAGCCGGCACACGGCTCTGCCCCAGATATAGCGGGGCAAAATACTGCAAACCCATACTCACAGATTGGAAGCGCTGCAATGATGCTGGCAATACGCTTTGGACTCCAGAGAGAAGCAGATGCAGTCTGGGCTGCGATGCTTAAAGTTTTTGGGGATGGCTACCGGACAGGGGAGATTAAAACGCCAAACACACCGCTCGAAAAAATTGTTTCCACATCGCAGTTCGGCGACCTCGTGGCGGAAAATGTGTCAAGGGTTGAAGTTGGGAGGTAAACAAAATGGCAGGACTTACAATAACTGAGAAGATATTCATGAGGGCAGCGGGTTTGGAAGAGCCGCCAGTGCCTGGTGAGGAATATCTGCTGAAAGTTGACTACGCCTTCGGGAATGACGTCACTGCTCCGCTTGCAATCAGCCAGCTTCTGAAACATCCTGAAGCGCTCAAGCGGCTGGGCAGGCATTTGCCGCTTGACAGGACAGCGTTTTTCCTTGACCATTTCATACCTTCGCCAAATCTTGATGCGGCGGAAACCGAGAGAATGATGAGAGCCTTTGCAAGACAATATGGCATACCGCTTTTTACAGGTGCAACTCACGGGATTGAACATGCTTACCTGCCTGAAGCCGGGCTTGTCCTGCCCGGAGATGTTGTTGCGGGCGCTGACTCGCACACGTGCACCTACGGTGGAGTGGGCGCGCTGTCTTTTGGGGTTGGCAGCACTGACCTCGCGATGATTCTGACGACAGGAATGGTCGGCATCAAATTTCCGGAACAATGGCTGTTCTCACTTGAAGGAGCACTGCAGCCGTGGGTTGACGGGAAAGACTTAATCCTGTACACTATTGGCCAGATTGGAGTCAAAGGCGCTGCAGGAAAAACAATGGAATTTACAGGAAGCGCGGCAGAACGCCTTAGCATGTCGTGCAGGCTTACAATGGCAAACATGGCAATTGAGGCAGGCGCCACAAATGGCATATTCGGGGCAGACAACGTAACGTACCAGTATTGCGAGGGAAGAGCTCAAAGAGCGTTTAATCCGGTAAGCAGCGATCCTGATGCAGCATATGCTAAAACCGTCAGCGTGGACGTGAGCGCAATAGAGCCGCAGGTGGCATTTCCCTTCCTGCCTGAAAATGCCAGACCTGTAAGCGAGGCTGCAAAGCAAAACATAGCCATACAGCAGGTCGTGATTGGAAGCTGCACAGGAGGAAGACTCGAAGACTTTGAAGCAGCTGCAAAAGTGCTGGAGGGAAGGCACCTTCATCCTGACGTAAGGGGCATAGCACTTCCCGGAACAGCAACAATTTATCTGCAACTGCAAGACAGGGGAATCCTAAGAGATTTGGTGAAGGCAGGCTTCAACGTCAGCACGCCAACCTGCGGCCCCTGTTTAGGGGCATTTTACGGGTTGCTCGCACCAGGAGAAAGAGCTGTGGCAACAACCAACAGGAACTTTAATGCAAGAATGGGCCATACGGGGTCAGAGGTTTACCTAGCCAACGCTGCAGTGGCTGCCGCATCAGGAGTTCTTGGAAGGATAGCCCATCCAAAGGAGGTGGTATGAATGGTGACAGACACAGGCACTGCACACTGCTATGGCAATAACGTAAATACGGACTTAATCGTCTTTGCAGGCTACCTCGCAATTACCGACATACGAAGATTAGCAAGGCATGCCATGGAAACTGCAGGCAATGCAGATTTCCTGCAAAAGCTCCAAAGCCCTGCAGGCGTTGCAGGGGATTACATTGTTGCAGGCGATGATTTTGGGAGCGGCTCAAGCAGGGAGCATGCGCCAGCAGTCCTGCTTGAAAACAGGGTCGGAGCTGTTATTGCAAAGAGCTTCTCAAGGATTTTCAGAAGAAACGCAATAAACGTGGGATTTCCACTCATAGAATGCCCTGAGGCTGTTAACAGCATAAAGCAAGGCCACGAGATAGAAGTGGTATACGACGATGGCCAGAGATATGGCACAGGCATAATACATAACCGGACTACGGGCCAGAGCTTCCATTTCCAGCCACTTAAAGGCCTAAGCCAGCTGGAGAAAGAGATAGCTGCTGCCGGCGGCGGAATGCAATGGGCAGTTAAGTTTGCAAAGCAGCTTGAGCAGGCACCCAAAGCACCATAAAAGCTGGCTACAACCTTGCTAAAATGGCACCAATAGGAACTGTTTGCGGAATAGATGGCAAGGGCAATTATAAAGTAAGGTCACTTGACTGGCCCAGGATGGTAATCCTGACACGAAGCGGAGGACTGCATCTTAGCGACGGCACTCAAGTTGACTTTGTTGTTGATACTTTTGGAGAACATGTTGACTTTTCAAGAAGGTACCACACGGTTAAAGAGCCAAGCAAAACCGGGGGTAAAGGCTCGCAAGCTCCTGCCTCAGGCATTGAACTGGTTTTGAGGGATAATGCAACATATGACGTGCTGGTGTTAGTAAAGGGACCGATGGGTGCAACAGCCTCACATGCAATCGAAACCACAAGGGCAGGTGGAGACATCTGCGACATGCGCTATATTCTGACAGGAGGCGCTTTGGGAAGACTGGGCGCTGTTGAACTGGCAGAAGCGCTTGGAGTAAGCCCTGACAAAGTAGTATCAGATTCGTTTAGGCATGATACTCATTCATGGGGAAACACTCCAAGCGCACTTCCTTATGTTAGCGCAGTGCCAGGGAATATTTATAGGAACGCACTGGAAGCAAGGATTACCCAAGAACTGGCGAAGCGCTCCGGGCAGCTCAGAACTTCATAATCCTGCCCTCCAAGCCTTTCCGCACCATCAGCACAACCCTGCTTTCCTCCTGCTCATCAACGATTTTATAGCCGCACTTTGCGGCAACAAGCTTTGCAAACGCCCTTATTTCTGCGTGGGACGCCATGTTCTCCTTTTCCAGATTCTCCCGGGAAGTTCCAACCCACATGTAGCTCTTCGCCTCAACAAACATCGGGCTAGCCCGCTTGATTAGCGCTGCAAATTCCCTCACATACTGCGGCAGCAGGGTGATGCCTTTGATAAGCGTAAGGCGGATGGCTGTCCTGGTCTTTTCTTCTTTTCCAATCTGCTGCAAAACATCAAGGCTGCGAAGAAGCCTCTGCCACCCATCCTTATACATCGGCTTATCAATTGCCTTGAAAAGGCGCTCATCAGGAGCACTGACTGAAACGTAAAGCTGAGTTGGAAGCGGAATTTTGGCAATGACTTCAGGAAGCTGGCCGTTTGTGACGAGAAAGCTCGTGCAGCCTCGGCGGTGAATTTCTGAAATAAGCTTTCCAAGCTGCGGATATGCAGTGCTTTCACCTGTCAGCGAGATTGCAAAGTGCAGCGGCTTCTTTGACTCCTGAAACTTCAGGAAGTCAACACTTTCATGGCCCCCAAAGCCTGACAAAAGCTTAAGCTGAGCTTTCACTGCAGCATCAACAACCTTTGCAGGGTCGTCAACCTTGCCAAACGGAGAGTTGTTCCTTTTCCTCCAGCAGAAGACGCAGCCCAGGCTGCAGAAGTTTGCAGCAACAGTCATTTGGATGCATCTGTGCGATTGCATACCATAGAACTTCTGCTTGTAGCAAGCGCCCTTCCCTGCAATGCTCTTGGCAGTGTAATGGCAGGTCTTGCAGGCTGAGTGCTCGCCAATAAAGCGATAGCCCTGCTTTTCCAGAAGCTTGCGGTAAGCGGAGTCCATACGCGGCAGCAATGGCAGCGGTAATTTAACCTTTTCGGAAGCTGATGAGCAAAAAAAGAAGAAAGCAGAACCTGATAAATGCTTGGTCGCCAGACTATGATTAAAAGCATAAGCTAATATTTAATGCTTTCGCCAAAGACCAGAAGTGTGAATTTGTTATTTTCGGTTTTACCGAAAAGTTTTCGAAAAATTGGGCTGCCGCGGTGGCAGAACCTGGTGATTGCGCCAGCTGATAAGCTGGTGAGGGTCGCCAGACTCTCATGCGGGTTCAAATTCAACCAGAATGGCTGATGAGAATCCCGCCCGCGGCGCCCCTTCTACTATGCTCTCAGAAGGTTTTTTATAGCTGCTGTCACTTACGAAGCCATATGAAACTCCTTTTTATCGAGACCAAGGCGAATGTGGATGTCGAACTGCCGAAAGAAGCTGTTGCGAGGCTGCCAAAGCGGCTCTGCCTGGCTGCCAGCGTGCAGTTCGTTGACAAGCTTCCAAAGCTGCTGCAGCAGCTGGGAAAAAGCGGCAAAAAAGTTTCGCTGCTGAAGGCAAGGCACTCAAAATACCCTGGGCAGCTTCTGGGCTGCGGCTACAATAAACTGGAGTTTGATGAGGCGAATACTGACGCTTTTCTTTATGCCGGCGACGGCCTTTTTCATCCTGAAGCACTGCTGCTTGGCTCTGACAAGCCAGTCTTCTGCTACGACCCTTTCAGGAAGCAACTGAAAAAGCTCGGAAGGGAATGGGCTGAAAAGATTAAAAGGCGGCAAAAGGCTGCGCTGCTCGCATTCCTGCATTCGGACAGGATTGGCGTTGTTGTTACCGTAAAGCCCGGCCAAATGGGAACGCAGGCAATGCTTAAAGATGTTTTTTCGCTTCAGCAGAAATTTCCTGAAAAAAAATTTTATTACCTCATTTCAGACAATATAGATTTTCAGCAGCTTGAGAACTTCACGTTCGTCCAGTGCTTTGTCAACGCGGCATGCCACAGGATGATAGACGAGTATGCGAAGTTTCCGAGGCCTGTGATTAATGTTGGGGAAGTGCTGAAGCTTTAAGCCCTGAAATTCTGAAGCTCGCCTGCGCCCAAAACGGCTGCCATAATCGCTGTTCCAAAGCTGCTCCCTGCAGTTGCTGACTGCTCAGCCAGCAGTGTGCCAAGGCCGAACAGCGGTTTCTTCTCGTAAGTCACATAGCTGATTTCTGTAAGGTTCGTTTGCTTCTTCAGCCACTCCTCAGCCTCTTTTTTGCCGCCAAGCTCGTCAACAAGGCCAAGCTCTTTGGCTTCCGAGCCCAGGAACACAAGGGCTGTTGAGATTTTCGCAACAGCATCATCATCAGTCAGTTTGCGGTTTTCCTTAACAGTTTCAAGGAAGTAGCCCTGCATCTTTGCAAGAGCATCCTGCAATATTGCCTTTTCCTCCTTGGTGAGGTTCCTGAACGGGGTGCCAATGTCCTTGCGCTCCCCGGCAACCAGCCTTTCGTAGCCGACGCCGTATTTTTCCAACAGGCCGGAGAACTCAAGATAGGATGCCGTTACGCCAACGCTGCCTGTTATGGAAACAGGGCTTGAGACGATGTAGTCAGAGGCGCTTGCCACCCAGTAGGCGCCGGAAGCCCCAACTTCCCGAATGAGTGCAACAGTTGGCTTTTTCGCGCCCTTTACAGCCTTCATTATTTCCTCGCTGGCGACAGGGGCGCCTCCTGGTGAGTTTATCTCAAGAAGTATGCCTTTCACCGCCGAATCTTTTTCTGCAGCATCAACCATCCCGATGATTTTGTCGGGGCTTGCCGCCCTGCCAATAAGTAAGTCGTCGCCGCTGGCTATTGTGCCGGAAATCTTTATCAGGGCAATGCTGCCTTGGCCGATTTCCAGCCTCGAAACACTCAGGACCATCGCAACCAGCAAAGCAAAGGCAAAAACAGCTCCGGCAGCGAGAAGCCACCACTTCAGGCTGCCGGATTTCCTATTGGGAGATGCTATGAAAATCTTTCTGCCAACTCCGAATGCCTCAGTTGCTGCCATAGATTGACTGAGCAAGGCAATTCCCTATAAAAACATTTATATAACAAGCCAGGGATGTGAAAGGCATGAGTGTAAAGAAAGCGCAGGAGGAAAGGCAGGAGTACCTTGCCGAGGAAATCAGGAGGATAAAGCTGCCAAGAGGAAGGCAGGTTTTTGGCATGGTTGAGCAGCTTCTCGGCGGCACAAGGATGAGGGTCAAGTGCTTTGATGGCAAGCTGCGCGTCTGCAGGGTTCCCGGAAGGTTCAAAAGGATGCTTTGGATAAGGGAAGGCGATACAATCCTTGTTGAGCCGTGGGAGCTGTCAGGCGATGACAGGGGTGATGCAATGTACAAGTACAGCAAGGCCCAGCTCCAATACCTGAGAAACAAAGGCATGCTCAAAGAAGCGCAGGCGTTCCAGGAATTTTGATTCGGCATTCTCACCAGCAACAAGACAAGTAACTACTTTAAAATAGATAACAAATCAAAAAATTTATATAGTTGCCTGCTGCGGGCACTATGTATGGCGTTTTCAGACCACACAGTTGTCAGCGCACTCGCGCTCATCACATTTCTTGCAGGCATCCTGGCTTCTGTAAGGGGAGGATTCACTTACCCGCTGGAGCTTTTCATCCTTGCACTGCTTGGGCTGCTCCTTATAATCTCATTCATGGTGCCAGGCAAAGACGCGGCATCTTCGCTGCTGCAGGCTATTTTTTTCACGGCAGCCATTGCAAACACGCTTTACCTGTATAGCGTGGCCGGCTACCTCAGCCCCGCAAGGCTTGGCGCAATCAGCGTAGCAGTAATCGGGCTTCTGATGGCAGGCGCTGGCCTGATGATGCAGCCGGTTCCGGCGGCGCTTAGGTCTGAGGTGAAAAAACTCATTGCTGCCGAGAAAAAGCTCACAGAAGCTAAGCAAAGGCTGGAAAGGGTAAATGCAGAAAAGCCAAAAGCCGCAAAGCACCTCAAAAGGCGTAATCCAAAAGCCAGGATACGCGGAAAAGGCAGCAAGCGGCTTTGACTTCATTGACTTAGCGCTTTCGCTTCTTTCTTTTCAGCTTTAATTTGTTCTTTTGTTTTGCTGCATGGCCTTTTTGCTCACTGCGGCTCGCAAAAAACCTTACTAAGAGCTCAGTGAATATGAGCGCAGCTCCGGTGAAAAGGAACACGTCAGCCAGATTGAACGCGCCAGGCCAATTCGGCAAGGCAGGGAAATAAATAAAGTCCGTCACAGCTCCCCTCACCAGCCTGTCAACCGTGTTGCCAAGAAGGCCTGCTGCCATCAGGACTATGCCCAGCCTCTGAAGCCTCTGCTTAAGGCCTATATAAGCCACAAACAAAATTGCTGCTACCGGCACTGAAAGCACTGCTATGAACGGTGAGCTGCCCTTGAGCATGCCCCATGCCATGCCTGTGTTTGCGCCCTGAACAACCTGAAGAAAGCCGGGCAGCACGTCCATGCACCGCGACTGCGCAACAGAGCTTCTCGCAATTGCCTTTGTTAACTGGTCTAAGGCTGCAAGCAGAGCTATGGCTGTGCCCGGGATAATGAAAGCGGATGCTTTAAAATTCCACCAACCCTGAACTGGCGGAATTTTGGGTTTCGATGACTGGCGAAATTTATCAGCGTTTGCTGCCATTTGTTTCAACTGCTGTTTTCAAATTCTGCCATTACCAGCCTCCCCGTTTTTTGAAGTCCTGCTCAACCTGCATATATCTCTCAACAGCAGCGAGCCGCTGGTTAAGGGCCTCAAGGGCAGACCTTATGGCATCAAGCTTTGCAGAGACCACTTCCATCTGGCTTGCCTGGAATGACTCCATCTGCGGAGGCTGTGCCTGCTGCGGCATTCCCATGCCTCCTCCGAACCCGAAAGGCTGCTGTGCATATTGCTGTTGTTGAGGCATTCCCCCCATGCCCTGCTGCCCAAACTGAGCGCCCTGTGCTCCGGGAGTTGCGCCAAGGCCCATGTCCAAGCCACCCATTCCCTGCTGGCCAGGCATGCCAAAACCCAGGTCATCTTTAATGCCAAGCTCGTCTTTCCTTCTCCACGGAAGAACCTTGCCTAACATGCCAAAAACACCCATAGTTCAACCACCTCTTTTCCAATTCAGAATGCTCATCACAGCATTAAGCATGCTGCCGAGCATGCCACGCTTTTCTGCTTTTTTGCCCTCTGTTTCAGGGCGTTTCTGCTCCTCGGGTTCCTTGATGCCAATGAGCACGAATTCAGGCTGCCCTGAAACTGCCGTAAGCTGCTGCCCGTTGTATGCATATGCCGCAGCAGCCTCTTTCCCGGTTGTTTCATCAGCCAGGGCATCATAGCTGACATTCTTCTGCTCGCCGGGCATAAGCAGGACAGTGAAGCTTTTTTGCTGGTCTATTACAATGACCTCAAGCTCCCTGTCATGGAGGCTCTTCGCCCCTATTGTCACCTTCACCTTGCCGTTCTTTGTTGCGTTGGCAGGGCTTATTTCCTTTTTAAGCGATATGAGCTTCTTTTCCTCAATGTCTATCACCGGCAAATTTGAGGCAACGCTGTAAAGCAGGCTATCATAGCTGTAAGCAGCTGATGCAGAATCCAAGCTTTGGCGGCCTGTGGTTTTTGTCATTTGCTCATAAGTTATGTTGGCCTGGCCATTGGCAGGGATTTCCTGCAACGCCCAGCTCTTACCATCATCGTTTACTGTTATGTTTGTAACAGGCTTTTGCGCCCGGTTCACAAGCGTTAGCGTTACCGTATAAGGCTCAACGTTGCTGGCTTTTTGAGGGACGATTTTTTCCACGCCCAAAACAGGGTTGTCAAGAATTTCAACCAACACTGCATTTGATGCGGTCCTGTAGGTCTCAGAGCCGTGCTTATAGGTAGCTTTTGCCTGCCGCAGTTCTGCTTTTCCCTGAGAGGGTATCTTCAAAGCGGTGTTATGGGTATACGTTGCATCAACTGGAACGGCAACGCTGAACTTGCTGCCTTCATCCTCCACAAGCACCTCTGCATCCTCAGAGCCGATGTTCCTTATTTTCAGCTGAACTTCAAAAAAGTCTGTGTTGTTGGCTTTTTGCGGTGCAACCTTGTCAACAATTACAGCCGGGCCCTTTGCGTAGTTCTCTTTTATTGACAGGCCTGTCTCAGTCCCATTAACCACATATTCATCCCCATAGATATTCTCATACCTTATTGACGCCTTTGCAAGCCCGGCAGAACCGGAAAGCTTTGGCCTTCTCTTATCGAGATTTGCAACAAAAATCACTTCTTCCGGGTTAAGCAAAGGTATTGTTGTGTTCTCCTCAGCCCCAACAAGGTCAAACTCGTAGTCAAGCGGGATTTTCAGCACTATGTTCCTTGCTGCCTTATCCTTTGCCGTGTTCGTTATCTTGTATTTTACATCAAACAATTCCCCTGCGTATATGTCTGTGTCATCTATTACCCTGACCACGCTGAGCGGCAAGCTTTCAGGCTCTATCGTAATGGCAGTTACCTCTGTTTTTTCATAATCCTTGGGGTCATTATAAGAGTCAGAGCTGTATCTGTCAGAATATTTCATGGTTGAGTTCACATATAAGGTAATTCGCTGCTGGTTGTGCGCTGGTGCCTTTGCCTTGAAGGAGTATGCCTGCCCGGTTCCCTTGCTTTTAACATCTATCGCGGCATGGCTCTTGCCAGTTACAATCAGCCCTTCAGAAATGTTTTCTTCAACATAGACGCTCTTTATTGTTGCCAGGCGCGAGTTTTTCACGCTGACCGTAACTTCAGCCTCCTCGCCGGGCTTGAGCGAGAGCTTTGACACTGCCTTGAGCAGTTCCACCTGCTGTGTTTGCACAACCGTGCTTGTGTCCTTGAACGCTGCTGAAAAGTTATCGCCAAACTCTGTAAAATAGGTGACATTTGATGTGATGATATACCCTGTGCTCTTGTTAACCTGGGGAGCATAAAAATACTTGTCTGCCAGAAGAATCTGCTGTTGCGGAGCAACCGTGCCAAAAAAGGCGTCTGGCAGGTAGAGAAGGTCCGTGCTTATGTTAACTGTAACGTTTCGAAGCTCAGTATAAGGGTTCAGGTTTTGCAGCCACACCTTTGCCTTTTTGGCCTGATTTGACTCTATCGATGCCTCTTTAAGGGAAGTCCTTACGATTACGCCTTTGTTTGACACCGAAATGCTTTGTTTACGCTCGGGAACATGCTTCATGGCGCTTTCAGCACCTTCGCTCTTTGGCCTGTAACTGGCATTTACCCTTATGCTGGAATGGCCGGCCTTTACGCCCCTGAACTCAAAAAACCAGTCCCTTGAAACATTAATCCGGACATTTGAAAGGTTTGAGGCGTTTGTTGTCCTGTTCGTCACAACAGGAATTTCAACAGGCCATATGTAACTGAGTGGGGAAATCCTGCTTACGCCGTATGGCATGGAAACCACCTTAAGGCCAGGGTCAAATATCACCTGAACCGCTGCAACAGCGTTTTCAGGAAGCCTGTTGGTCAGGTTTATGGTAAGGTTGCTCTTCTCACCAATAATGATGTCATTATCGCCAATTGCCGTTGAGAGAATAAGCGGGGCGCTGGTGGACAGGGATGCCGCTGAGCTGTAAGCCTTCTTAATCCTCAGCCCATCAAAATATGACAGAGACGCAACAAGCGAGCCATCAAAAATTTCTTTGGCCTTAACGCGGTAAGAGAAAGTTACCTCCTGCCCTTCGTCCAGCTTGCCTTTCCATAAAGCCAGGCCAGGCTGAAGCGTGATTCCATCTGCATCAGTCATCTCAAATTCCCCGGGCAGCCTTTCCTCAAAGGTTATGTTCCTTGCAATGCCTCCTGTGTTTTTCAGCTTTACAGTGAAAACAGCCTCATCCCCGACCAAAAACTCTGATTTTGAAACCTCCCGGGTTATGGTCATTGCCGGCGCCAGCGAAATGCCCCGCACCCTTATCTTGTAAGCCCTTTCATCAATATTGTAGGCTATGTTATCAAGGCAAATCCGGGCAATGCCTGTCGATTCACAGCTGTTGTTCTTGATAAACAGGCTGCCTTTGCCATAATCAGCAAGAATCTCATTGTTCCTTGAGCTAAGGTAGATTGTGAACGAATCATCCTCAACAGTTATAGTCTGCCCTGAAAGAACAGTAGTGTCAACAGCAGTGGTCAGGGCAGAAACAACATCAGCATCGGCAAACATTACAATCATCACAGCTGCAACAGCAATAACTGCAGCAAGCAAACATCTTCTTAGCGTGAAAAACACCTCTTTTTAACCCGTATCATACACCCATTGCCCTAACCTGCAACTACTCCAGCTTTCCCCAGGGTTGAATTGCCTGCTTTCTGCATCGCAATGCCAGCAGCCTTCCTGAAAATTGAAAGGGGAACAAGCTTTATGGCCTTAAACACCAAAGTCTCAGGATAAACAACAACATTGCCTGCCTTGTACTCTGAAATTATGAACATCGGGTCATTGGAAACCTTCATGGCAAGCAGAGCTGCCAGAATCATCGCCCTTTCCTCCCCCTTGCTGCTCTCCACCTGAGCAAGGACATCCTCCCTGCTCACTACATCCTCATCATCCTGCAGGCTTTCAGGCACAGAGCTTATTACAGCCCCTTCCTTTACGGCAATCAGCTTATAGGCCGTGCCAAGGATTGAGGCATAGTCTTTTTTGGCAAACAGGGCGCTCACCCTTCCGAGCTCTGCCGCATCCAGGACTTCCACGTTAGCCATGCCACTCCCTTTTTCCTGCTGGCTTTGCGTTCCCCTGACCAAAATTCCAGCAACCACCCCTGCCTGCTCATCGTTGGAAATCAGCAGCAGGTTGTCCTGTGCCTGAAAATTGTTCTTAAGGTCAAGCGCGTCCTTGATGACAAACACGCCGAAAACAGCAGCAACCACGGTAAGCACAGCATTCACAAGCAATATTGCCTGAAGAAGCCCTTTTGCGACCTTGAAGATTATTATCGCTGAAACAACAGCTACTGCTATAACCACAAGCAAAGCAATGTCCGGCATCTTTACCCTCTTTTTCCTTCGCTGTATCCTGCTGCGGCTTATATAAATATTGCTGTTTTTAAATTGTTTTAGCATGTTTTTCTGCTGTTTTTCCGCAGCGGCAAAACAAAAGCAAAGGACAGTGGCTGCAGCCAGGCTCGTTCTTCAGGCAAATGCGCTTCCCAAGCTCAACCAGCAAAGCGTGGAACTGGTTGAAAACAGCAGCAGTCTGCATCCTTTCAGGCAGGGCTGCAACGATAAGCTGCTGCAGCTCGCCATAGCTAATGCTTTCGTTGCAAATGCCGAGCCTTGAGAAGATGCGTTTGGCATAAGAGTCAACAACAAAAACCGGCTTGTTGGCAGCGTACAGCAGGATTGAATCAGCGGTTTCAGGCCCGATGCCTTTCATGTTCAGCAGTTCCTCCCTTAATTCCGCCGTTTCCTTGCGCAGCAGCACCTTAACATCGCTGCCGTAATCGCTGCAAATGCGCCTTGCGAATAACTGAAGCCGCTCAGCCTTCTGGTTGTAGTAACCCGATGGGCGTATCAATGCAGCAACCTTCTCTCTTCCCGCAGCTGCCAGGCTCTGAAAATCAACCATCCCTGTGGCAGCCAAATTAGAAATTGCCTTCTCAACATTCCTCCAAGCGGTGTTCTGGGTCAGGATGGCACCGATAATGATCTCGGTTTCCTTTGCAGCTGTTGTTGTGGGCCACCAGCGCTGAATGCCAAAACGCTTGTGCAGGCGGGAATATGCTGATTGGATTGCGCTTGCCACGGCTGAGAAAAAATATTGAATGTATTTATTTGTTGCGGAGCTAGCTAGCGTTGCGCAAGGCTGAGCAGCCTTTCCCCTTCTGCAAATTTGCCGGAGAAATAGCTGAAAACAGCCTCGTCCAAGCCGCGAGAATGCTTCCCGGCAGGCGAAGAACTGTCCTTCGCACCAGTGTCCTGGAGGCTGTATCCAAAAGCGGCCATGAATTGCAAAGCAACACTCTGAGGCAGCTCCTTCAGGCGCTGCTGCAGGCTGCCTTTCAGAGTAGCATAAGAGCTGGCATTTGCAGAGTCCAGGTGCCTTAACAGGGCAATAGCAGACCTCCTCCCAGGTGTGCTTGCAAAAGCAGGCCTATGCACTGCGCTCACAACCTCCCAGAAGTTTTTCCGGCCCATTGCCGCCTGCCAAAGCATGTTGTCCCTCCTCGTCAACCCTGCACCAGCATAAAGAGCCAATATTTCAGCAGGGTTCATTGCCAGAAGCATTTCATGAGGAACCTGCACCTCTCTGTCAAGACTGCGGATGCCTTGGTAAACCTGCCCCAGGAACCATTTTCCGTTTTCGGCAGTTTGCATTACCCTGCCCAGGTCATACAGATTCAGGCCGTAATCGTGCCTGTGCTGAAGCCATTCCGGCAGCTTTCCCCCAAAAAATTCCATCCTCTGCTGCATGGCCCTGGCTAAACAGGAGCCTTTTATAAATCTTTCTATTCTTAGTCACTAAGAAGTAATTAAATGGTTGTGTTCGGGATTATTGCCGGATAATCATGGCGTTTATTGCGCCTTCCTGGCCCGGCCTGTTCGTGACTTTGGCCTTTCCAAGCTCTGTGTCAATGATTGCGCCTTTAGTGATTATGTTGGCCCGGGTAAAGTAGCGGTTTGCGGGGTTGTTGCTGACAGTCTTGATTTTTGCAACAGCATACTTCTTCGTTGCAGGGTCGTAAACATTGGCAACAGCAGCACGAAGGAGCCTGAGCTTTACAGCGCCGCCAGTCACCCTGTCTGCCCGTGCCTTGCGCTCATTGCCCAGCTTTGTCATTACCGGCTGGGAGCCTTTGTCATAAAGCCTCTTCTTCCTGTGGCGCTTTTTCAGCCCGCCAGAGGGCTTGACCAATGACCTTCCCTGAGTTATCATTTTAGCAGGAAGGCAGCAACTGCAGCTGCTTTATTAAGGTTTCGATTTGCGGTTACCAACACCGGACCTTCCTGCTTTCGCATTCCTCTCTCGTAGGGAATCTGCTGTAGTAAGCCCAGCTGTATTCCTCAGCCCATGCCCGGTATGTTTCGTTGTACTTCACCATGACAGGGAAATCTATTTCGTTGTTCCTCTCGTCAAGCTCAGCAAGAGAGCTGTTCGCATCCAACACTAAAGTTGCGTTGTTAAAGCTGGAGTAAGGGATGTAGCTGTACATGAACACAGGGTATTCCTGCCATGGCTTGATTCTCGGAATAAATGCCCTCAGATAGGACCGGTTGTTAAGATACCACACCGCAAGCGTTGGGGGAGTGTCGTTCTTGCCGACATTTGTTATTCTGCCATAATACAAAATTCTCATGGTTATGGAAGCGTTGAAAAGATCCCACTGGGAAATCTCCCCCGAACTGGTATCATACGCCTTAAACATCATCCAGCTTGTGGCAAGGTCAGGCCTGCACCCCTCATTGACTTCGCCGTCACAGT
This sequence comes from Candidatus Woesearchaeota archaeon, assembly GCA_016180065.1. Classification (GTDB taxonomy): domain Archaea; phylum Nanobdellota; class Nanobdellia; order Woesearchaeales; family UBA10216; genus UBA10216. Next base: position 34,572 of record JACPBY010000003.1, read on the forward strand.
CGTCATCATCCCATGTGCCGCAGTCCTCAGCAACAGCTTCGACATCATTAACGCACCCGCCCCACCCGCCCCACTGGTAGTCAACGCCGCATGCCCTGCTCTTTGTGCCCTGCCGGCATTTGCCAACTGCTAAGCCGCATGGTGAAGTATTGATGCTTTCAGGCTTGCAGGCCTGCGTGTCCTGAACCACAACATCGACGGCATCAACTACGCTCCAGGTTACAGGGTCATCAGCATCACTGTCGGTAACATAAATGAAAAACTTGTGGACTTTGCTGCCGTCGCCATCAGTCCAGTTCGGGACAAAGCGGTAAGTGCTTGATCTTGAAACGAGCCTGCTGTCACTGAACCATGCGTATCTCAGGCTGTCTCCATCAGGGTCAAAAGCGTCAGCTTTTAACAGCTTGGCTTCGCCTTCATTGGCAAAGTTCCCTTCCGGCTCAAGCTTTATTTTCAATTCAGGCAGCCTGTTCACGTCAACGACTGTAATGTTCACCTGCTCCGAGCTGCTCTGCAGGCTGTCAGAAACCGTGAACATCACCTTGTAGCTGCCTGTCGCTTTTTCAAAGCTTGAAGTCACTGCCTGGTCAAACGCTGGCGTCCATGCAAAACTGCCATCGCTGCCCAGTAAAGCCCCGTCCGGAAGGTTGCTGGCAGTAAAAGCAAGCGCATCAGACTCTGCATCAAAGGCTGCAATGCCAAATTCCAAAGTCTCGTTCTCCTTAACAGTCCTGTTGCCAATGGCTTGCAGCGCAGGAGCCGTGTTGCAAACCTTCTCTTCATCAACAGAGCCGTCGCAGTCGTTATCCTTTTCGTCGCACCATACGATGCAGCTGTTTTCGTTTGGCTTTGAGTTCAATGAGCAGAATTCCTCCTTAACCACATAGCTGCTTCCGTAGTTCGTGCTGCCGCACCCTGGCCACTGCCCTGAGCCTGTGCAGGTCTCAAAAGAGCTGGCGCACACTCCCAGCTGCTTCGGGCAAAGCCTTGCCTGGGCTGGGCCGCACTCCAGAGTATCATGGACCGTCAATGAAAACGCCTCTGATGTGGTTGACGTGGAATCGCTGACAAGCAATTCAATGGCATATTCGCCGCTGCTGTCATACTGCGTTGAGAATTCAAGGACAGGCTCTTCTGAAACTGTCACGCCGTTGACTTTCCACTCCACTGAAAGTTCATCGCCATCAGAGTCTTCAGTCGCGGTGGTGAATGTTTTTGTTTCCCCTTCATCCATGACCAGCTCAGGCGGGTCAATCAGTATCAGCGTTATCTGCGGAGGCCTGTTGACGTTCAGCACTGTGATGTTGAACTCACCATAAGCTGGCAGAAAGCCGTCAGCAGCAATAAGCAATACCCTGTAATCCCCTGCCTGCTCAAAGGTCGGCGTCCATGAGAACTCGTTGCCTGCCTCGCCAAATTCCGCGCCTTCAGGAAGCGTTGCCTTTACCACAACACCATCTCCATCAGGGTCGGAAACTCCAATAGCCAGCTTCATGGCCGAATTTTCCTTGCCTGTAAGGTTGTAAATGCCTGCAAGCTGAGGGGGCCTGTTCACGTTCAGGACAGTGATGTTAACCTCTGCATTGGCAGAAAGCACACCATCGTTGAAACTGAACCTGACTGTGTAATCGCCAGCCTGGTCAAACGTGGGCGTCCACACAGCTTCAAATATGCCTTCATCAAATTGAAAACCGTCCGCCATTCCTGCGTCAATGCTGCCGCCCATTACCCTGTCCCCATCCGGATCAGTGACGCCCAGCCTGAACTTCAGCAGTGAGTTCTCATTCACCGTCTGGTTTTCAATAGGCGCTATAAGAGGCGCCCTGTTGGTGTTGCCAATTGTTATGTTTATCTCCCCGTAACCGGATGCAAGCCCGTCTGAAACAGTGAAAATCACGCCGTAATAGGTGCCTGCCTGCTCAAAACCAGGAGTCCATGCGAAAGATGCTGTGGAGTTGTCAAAGCCTGCTCCCTTTGGCAGTCCTGTCGCGTTCGTTGTAAGCAAGTCATTGTCAGGGTCTGACGCTGCAGCCGTAAACTGAAGCTGTTCGTTTTCCTTTGCAGTTATATTCGCCAAGTTTGTAAACACAGGCACCCTGTTGACGTTAACAACTGTAAGGTTAATATCCGCAATTGCCGTGTCCTGGCTGTCATCTGCTGTAAACCTCACAGCATATAAGCCTGCATGCTCGAAGCCAGGCGTCCAGGAAAACTCGCTTCTGGCCGCGTCAAATTCCGCTTCTGCCAGCTGCCGAGGCACGTGCGCAACAAGCTGAAGCACGTCACCGTCAGCATCTGAAGCGTTTGCAAAAAAAGCAAGCGCAGAGCTCTCATATACGCTCTGGTTTGTCAGATTCTCAAACCTGGGGGGCCTGTTGACGTTAACAACCGTGACGTTTACAAACTCGTTGGCTGAAAGCTGGCCGTCGCTTGCAGTGAACCCGATGGCGTAAGTGCCGCTGTCTTCAAAGGTTGGCGCCCATTTGAATTCCTTTGTTGAAGAGCTGAATTGTGCGTTCGCGAGCCTTTCAGGCATGTTGGCAAACAACTGCGCCAACGAGTCGCCATCCGGATCGGCTGCGCTTACTGTGAAGCTCAGCGTGGCGTCCTCCATTACCGTTTTGTTGCCAACTGTTTCAAACACTGGCGCCCTGTTGACATTGGCAACTGTTATGTTTATGGTTTCGTAATCAAATGCAAAGCCGTCGGAAACTTTGAACGTCACCGTGTAAATTCCCGCCTGTTCAAAGTCCGGAGTCCAGTCGAAAATATTGGACGTGTTGCTATACCACGCGCCGGCAGGCAGGTTTGTCGCGTTAAACACAAGCGGGTTGCCATCGATATCGAAAGCATAAGCTGTAAACAGAAGCTGTTGCCCTTCATTCACGCTCTTGTTACCGATGCTTTGCAGGACTGGAGCAGTATTGCATACCCAGTTCTCATCAATTTGCCCGTTGCAGTTGTCATCAAAGCCGTTGCACACCTCTGCAGCAGCAGAATTTATTAAAGAATCGCCGTCATTGCAATCGCTGCCGCCGCTGCAGCCGACTGGAAGGTAGGTGTCCAGGTCGGCGTCAATGCACTGCTCAAGGACTGCCGAGTGCCTCAGCCCGTAAACCTGGTACTGGCCTGTTTCCTTAATGTACTGGCAGAACAGGGGCTCACACTCTTCAGGCGGGGGCGGGGGCTGATTGTTTGAACTGGCACACGCCCAGCCTGGCCTGCCATATGGCGGGCCAGCAGATGGAAAGCCGCATTCGACAACGCTCTCTCCTTCGCCGCTGCAGCCGGCTGTAACCTCGCCAACATTTAACACCTCAAAGTCTTTCACGCAAACAGCATTTGAGCCTGAAACAATCCTGTCAACAAACACCTGCTTTGTCCTGCCCTTCAGGTCAAGGCCCCTGACCATTGTAAACCCTTTTTCGCTTCCGCTGCTCTCTTTCTCTATCACCACATTCCTCAGCGAAACATTGCCCTTGCTGAAATTGAACAAGAACTGAACCAGCGGCTTGTCGCTGTTGTTTATCCTCACCATTTTGGACTTTTTCTGCGGGTCGTTCCTGTCCTCTTCAACCTCAATTTTGACGTTTTTGCCCTCACCGATTATGCCGACATCATCAGCATTGCCAATCAGGTCGTCCTCATCATCCTTTACTCCGTCGTTGTCATTGTCATCATCAATGCAGTCTGCCTTGCCATCACTGTCCACATCTCCAAAAGCCTCGTCTGCCTGGCCATCGCAGTCGTTATCAAAGCCGTCGCAGCTCTTTTCGCTTATCTCGTATTTGCTGCTGTAAGCGAGGTAGTCCGCTGCGTTGCAGCCCGGCCATTTCCCCTTGTCGCTGCAGGTTTCAGCGCTGCCTTTGCACACTCCGAGCTGCAGCGGGCAGGACAGCATGCCCTTCAGTGGCTCGCAGTCCATGGTGTCCAGCACCACCAGCAAAAACTCAGCCCTTGTTTCTGCCTGTCCGTCGCTGACAATTATGGTCAGGTTGTAATCCCCGCTTTCGTTGTATTTCGGGCTGAAGCTGAACTTGTTCGTTGTTGAGACAACTGTGCCGTTAAGCAGCCACATGTACGAGATAGGGTCGCCATCAGGGTCTGTGGCGAGGATGCTGAAGTTCTTGGTTTGCCCTTCCTTCACGGTTATTTTCGTGGCCAATGCAACAAATTCGCTTGCATCCTGGCTTTCAACCGCCAGGCTATCCAGAGATGGAGCAGCGTTTGCACTGACCACCACCATCGCGGTGGCTGATGCGCTCAAGGCGCCGTCAGAGACAGTCACATTAACAGGGAAAATGCCAGCATCACCGCCACTGGTTTGCCACTCAAAAAACGCTATGGCAGAATCAGTTGTCATGTGGCACAGCCCTGAACAGCCCTCGCATGCAGGCGGAAGCTCGCAAAGCTGCTTCACATCAGGGCATGGAAGCCCCATAATCCCGCCGCATTCAGCAGCAAGCTGGCCTTGCACACCGTCTGGTGTTCTCCGGATAAACCTGCTGTCATTGGCTGTGAACGCAAGCTGGCTCTTGTCCGTGTCTGCATCCCTTGCTTCCACCCTGATTACAGCAGCCTTTCCCTCCCTGACTTCCAAGCTGCCGCTTAATCCAAGAATAGCAGGAAGATAAGAAACATCAAGCACAGTGACGTTGGCAACGCCTGAGCCAACAGACTCCGCATCATAGGCAAAAAGCTCTGCCTCATATTGGCCGGAATCATCAGGGTCAGTTTGCCATGTGAAAGTGCTGCCTTGTGAAGGCCCGAATCTTGCGATGGGGCTGGCATTAATCATAATGCCATCGCCCATTACAAGCCCCCTGCTGCCGGAGCTGAACACAACAGGCAGCCTGCACATGCCTGCTGGAGAATCAGCAGCACAGCTGGCAAACAGCCCATCGCCTGCAGCAAGGCTGAAACTGGCTCTCGCAGCATAGTCAAGCGTTCCCGGCTCTGCAAAGCCGGTTATCGCACTGCCAGCGCCCAGCTCCACCTTGACATCTGATGGGTAGGCCTGTGTAGCAAGGCTGGAAGCCAGCTCCCACAAGCCATCACCTGCCTTTCTGAACCAGTAATATTCGAGCGCAGGCTCCCCGGCCTGTGCCGGCTCAAATGCCTGCCTGCGCCTTGTGAATACCCCTGAGTTTGCCGTTCCCTGCTGCAGGACTTGCGCATCAGACCACGTTGCACCGGAATCAAAGGATTCAGCATAGTAGATGTTGCCGTCGCTTCCATCAAAAAACGCCTGCAATGCTCCTGTGCCGCTATCAACCCTTATCTTTGGATGCATGTAAGCTACAGAATCGGAAGCTGCAATGCTTTTCTGGCTCACTATCGCGGAGCCTTCAGTGCTTGCCTTTGCGTAGTAAATTCTCTGCAGGGAATCGCCGGCAAGCTTTCCTGCAGAAACAACATGCGCCATGAATGAGCTGTCATAAGCAATATCAGGCGCGCCTTCGTTGTCCTCAGCAGACGATGAGGCGAAGTTGAGCACATTCGCATCGTGAAAACCCGAGCACAGCCGTGACAGGTAAATGCCTGCTCCTGACTTGAAAGCTGCTGCTGTGGCGCAATTCGCCTCAACAGGCATCACAGCTACGGAAGCATGCCCGCTGCCCAGCACCTTGCCTGAGAACTGCTGCTCATTGGCCCATGAATCTGTGCCTGAGCTGTAGTCCTGGGAAAAGATTGCTGCAACAGTCAGGTCGCCTGCCGGCTTTGCATAAAAAACCCTTAAGTCTGAATCTGCCTCAAACGAAGTGCCAAGGAGAGGAGCCCTGCAGCCAAGCATGTAAGTGTTCCCAGCATCACGGATGGAATTTTCCGTGCCGAAAGTGCCGCTGCCCCTGTAATACTCAGCGTAACTGAGCCGGGTGCACGTGAGCGCCCACAGGCGCTGGCCGTTCGCCACCTCATAGAAGAGCCAAAGCCGCTCACCATCCGATGCCATGCCAAAAGCTGGCTTGCCTTCCAGCCCAATGGTTTTGCCTTGAAGGCCTGAATCAGCGACGTCAGCAGCGAAACTCCAAGTTGCGCCGCCATCTGCAGACTTGTAAAGCCTGTAAATGCCAGACTCAAGCGCCATCACGTAAAGGCTTCCGTCAGACAGCCTGACAACCTTGTCGCCGCCACCATTAGCTGCGCCATTGGCATCCCCAGAAGCAATGGCGCCAGCAAAGCCCACGCCTTCAACCTCAAGGCTTATGTTTGTGAATGGCGTTTTCTTTGGCACGTCAAGGTATGCGGTTGCCGAGCCCTTTCCCGGAAATGCAAAAAATTTGGCAGCACTGCCATCGCTAAACGCGTTCTGCACCTTACGCCGTATTGCGGCGCCGAACTCAAGCAGGCCATTATCAGCGTCAGTGGCGTTAATGGCTATTACTGCGCTCTCGCCTTCATTAACGGTCACGTTGGTTATATTTGCTATTGCCGGAGCCCTGTTCGGCCTGTCCAGCAGCCACTGCACGGTATTCAGGACAAGCTTTTCCATGAGCGCAGCTTCTGTTACGCCGTCAACAGAGAATGAATAGTAAGCAGTCTTGTATGGTGAAAGTTCAGCATACGGCATGGTTCTTGCGGTTATTGCTGCCTTGCCGCTCTGCCACTCCGCAGCAGCTTCACCATCAACAGCTTCAACATTGTCAGGATATGGCGATTTTTCCCTGCTAATGGCAAGCGAGGATATGCCTGCAGTTATCTGATGCCCTTTCAGGACAAGCGCCTCAGCTGAACTGTCAGCAAGCAGCACATCAGTGTCAAATGACGCGGCTGAAATTCCTGCAAACCGGCTGTTGCCAGCATTGTCCATGCCAATGTCAGAGCCTTCCAGCAGCAGCCCGCCATTATAATTTTCAATGGCTGCAAAATCATCGCTGCCGAGGGTGCCGTTGAAGTAGTCTCCCGCTGTCCACACAACAGCCTTGTAGCTATTAAGTTCGCCGGCAGATGGTGCGCCCTGTGCTTTCTCATCCCACACTCCAGCGCAGTAGCCGGCATTCCTCAGTATGCCCAGAAACTCGTCAGCGCTGCTGGGCTCGGCAGTAGAGAAAAAGCCTCCATCATTGTCATCAACCACAAGAACCTTCTCCCTGCTGCAGAGGTAAAATGTTTGCAAGAGCTCATTATTTGATTCGTTATACTCCTCTACGCTTATTTCAGGATCCAGGACAAACCTGGCGCTGTGCACGCCCTTTTCAGAATTAAGCGCAAAATCAAGCTGCTTTGTCTCGTCAACGCCAATCTCAAAGCTATTGCTTGCGGCTTCTTTGCCATTAAGGTATGCCTTTATTCCGGATGCTGCTGCCGTTCCCCCAAGGTTGGAAACGTTCACTGCAACGCTTAATGCCCCGGATGAAGCGTCAAAGCTGTAAGACAAACCGGAGAACAGCAGGTCAGGCAGCCGGGGATAAACTGTAACCGTGAAATCATTCACGTTATTGACATAGTTGCGCTCAGCCAGCAGAAAATCGCTTCCTGCAACAATCCTCAACGAGTGCTTCCCTGAAGGCAGGCTGAGCTGGAAAGGGTAGCTGTAAGCGCCATCAGCCCAAGTGGACAGGTCAAGCCCGCCTTCCTTTGCCAGGGCGCCACCTGCATAAACGCTTATTTTCGGCGCTGCCGCCAAAGCCGCATTGCTCTTAATTGAAGCTACAAAGGATGACATCTCATTTTCCACCAGCAAGCCATGCTGCAGATTGCTGGCTGAGATGTCATTGCTGCCCTCGCCAACCAGCCAGCGAACAGCACTTGACGCCAGTGCAGACGATGCAGCTTCGCCAAGCGCGTTTATGTAAAACGGCATAAGCAGTGACTTCAGGCTCCCATCCTCAGACTCATACGCAACAACCGCAGACCCCCGGATATCCGTGCCATTCCACTTTGCAAGCTCAACACTGCCGTTATAAGGCAAAACAGCATCAGGGAAAGGGTCTTCAGAAAGATTGAACGGAACAGGCCCAGCCATCCAGCCTACGGAAGGATGGGGCATAGACTGAGTAATGTTAAGGCTGCCAGGTGCAGCAGACGATGAGGCTGTAAACTTCATGTCCTGCCCGAGCGTTGCATGCAGGACTGTGCGCATAAGCTCATCATTGCCATGCCTGAATGCAACATCACTGCCCTCAACAGCAACCCTGCCCTTTTTGCTGTAGTAACCAGCCAGCGCTGCTGCATCACTGCCATCAATGTTTGCCAAATCAGTGCCTGTCGTCCACACAACAGCATCAAACAGCTCCATATACCCTGCTGGAGGAGTGCCGCTGACAGCCTTATTGAGCACGGCAAGGCATACGCTGCCCAGCTGAGATGCTGCATCCTCAAACGAGGACTTTGCCTCATAAGCCTTTGCGACCAGAAGCTTCCTGCCGGAGCAGCTTGTTGCGTTGAACTGCAACTGCCCGCTTTCGGCGCAATTATCAAAGGCGTCGCAAACAGTGAACCTTGCCTCAAGACGGTCATTAAAATTTGATAAGTCGCCGTAAAGAGTTATCGCCAGCTCTTTCTCTAAACCAGTTGCTGAGCTGCTGTGGATAACTGTGTAGTTGGAATCAATGATTGTGGGTGCCAACGCAATGCAATAAATGCCCGGACTATTTGGACAGGGCGGAACGTAAGTTTGCACCTTGACCGTAACGCTGCCCATGCTGCTGCGTTCAGCCAGCGTGACCAGGAAGACAGCAGGGCCAAGCTTTGAAATATTACTGTAGCTGATGCCCAGAATCCGGGGCGCAACGTCATCAGCTACTGTAATGTTCGTTTCGTTAACGAGGCTGCCTGCGGTGTAGTCTGTAATTATTCTTAGCGTATAATTGCCAGGCCCAACCTCAAGCTTGTTATTAACGAAAGCTGATGCCCTGAAGCCTGAAGCAACCTGGAGCCCTGGAATGCGGATTTCCTGCGAAGGCTGCGCATCCAAAACCCCGGCATCATGCCTGAAAAGCTGCAGCAATGAGGAAAAGATAAGATTTGCTGCTGCTGCGTTCGTGAAGGTGATGTTGGCTGTAAGGTTCGCGCTCAGGAACTGCTCCCTGCTCAGGTTCAGCTCATCAATGCTGCCAAAATCGCCGGTCAAGCCCATAACCCTGAAGCTGAGTGTTTGCGTTACCGTAAGGGATGATGTGCCCGAGGCAGTGCTGCCCTCATTGTTTGAGCTTCCGCTGCTTCCGCCATACTCAACTGTTACATCAACAATGTAATTGCCCAGCAAGGCAGTGTCGGAATACAATGCGATGAAAACCTTCCCATCGCTGCCTGAAAGCGGAAGCGCGCTCTTAGTGCCATCCGGCTTTGTGATGCCAGCCGAAACCGACTTTATCCGGACATCATCAAACACAGTTACCCTGATGCCTTGAGAGCTGCCGCTTACAACCTGCTTCTCAAGCTCAACTGAGAACTCCACGCCTTCCCTGTAAATAAACGCCCTGCCAAGGTCAATAAGGCCGAATCCGAACTTTGTGTCCTTGCCAACATCCCCCAGGTCAATGCTCGTCCTCTCAAGAATTTTCCTGACATCCGCAGGGCTCAGCGCCGGATTTTTGCTGAGAAGCAGCGCAACAGCCCCGGAAACATGCGGTGTTGCCATGCTCGTGCCATCCTTTGAAGCATAGCCTCCTCCAGGGACCGATGACCTGATTGCAGCGCCAGGAGCTGCAAAATCCGGCTTTATGCCCACATCAGGCACTACACCGCCGCTGGAAAAGCACGCCGCGTTTTTCGACTTGTCAACAGCGCCAACCGTGATAGCATAAGGAGAGCTTCCAGGGGACTCAACGCCCCTGAAGGACTTGCAGTGAAAGGAAGGGCAGCCGGCACCACAGTTCCCTGCTGCAACAACAACCACAACACCCTTATCAACGGCAGCTTTTATGGCGCTGCTGACAGAGGCATCAAGCTCCGTTGGAGCGCCAAGGCTCATGCTTATCACTTTAGCGCCGCTATCAACAGCCCAGCCAATCCCCCCAATTACGTTGACATTATCCCCGGAGCCTGCATCATCCAAAACCTTGGCATTAAGAAGCTGCGCATCAGGCGCAACCCCATCATAAAGCCCTCCACCTGACTTTGATCCTGCAATTATGCCTGCAACGTGAGTGCCGTGGCCGTAAACGTCATTTACACTCCCGCTGCTGCTGAAGTCCCGCTCGGCAACAACCCTGCCCTGCAGCATGGGATGGCTTGTGTCAACGCCTGTGTCCAGGACAGCAACTTTAACGCCGCCACCCTTAAAGCCGGCATCCCAAAACGCTCCGGCATTGATGAGAGGAACGCTCTCGGCCAGCGCTGCGTAATACGTTACTTTAGGATAAACCCTGACAACATCGCTGCTCCCTGCCAAGTCTGCAAGTTTTGCAGCATCAACCTCAACAAGGGAGAACTCTGTCCCCTTATCAACGGAATCCGCTTTCTTGCCAACCCTGCCGTTCAGCTTCCTGATTTCGCTGCTGACATCATCCTTCGACTCTACAACAACAGAAATTTTTCTTCTCACCGCAGCTTCTTTTTTGTTTTGTGCAAGCGCAGCGGAAGCCAGAGCACTCCTGGCAGCCTCAATAACTGCAGGCTCAACCTTCACGCCAACAGCGGGAGGCAGGCTGTCAAGCTCCTGAATCTGCCCAAAAAGAATGGTTTTTTCCTTTGCAACAGCCTTTTCATCACTGCTGCTATTGCTGCTGCCGAAAGGAAAGAACGATACGGCAAGCAAAACGACCAGCAGTGCCAATAAAACAATTGCAGACTTCCTAGCTGCCTTCATGTTCCAGAACTTTAACCTGCCTATCATCCTCTTGTAAACAGCTTATGGCAATTATCCCTCGTCTGGGCTGACTTTATCTTGTCACAGATGAACTTGTTTTCAGGGACAGTGTCGTCAATGACATAAAACAGGCAAACATCCCTTGCTTCATTGTCGTTCTCAATCAGCTCACAAACTGCGTAATCCGCTTTGTTAAGTGCAGCGTTGGAAAGGCAAACGTTCTTCTTTTCCCCTTCAAGCTTCATGCAGGCATCAGGGCCGCCTGCGGCAGTTTCCTTCAGCTTGGCACGCTCAACATCTGACCTGCAGTGCTCCTGGGCAAAATCGCTGACATCAAACTCACCAGCGTCTTCGCAAGGGGTTATTTTGCCGCAAATTTTTTCATCCTTGTTATGCTCAGCAACCCGTGCAAGGCACGAGCTCGTCCAGAGGCAAGTTGGCATCTTGTTTGGGATTTTGAGGCACATATTTGCATCGCCCTTCGCCACTGCAGAATTTATGTATTGTTGAGCCTCTTCAGTTGTAGAGTTTTCGCTTATTGGCGCGCCAGCAGCCGCATCCTGTTGAGTATTTGAACTGCAGCCGCTGACCACAAAAACCGCAAAAAGCACAAACAACGCAACTAATCCGAATTTCCCATTCATCATTTCATTTCACCTTTCCCACAATGTGCGCGTCAAGACGGCCTTCCATCTGCATATAATCCCCTGCTTTAACAGCGTAAGACAATGGCGCTGTTGTGCAAATGTTAACACCACAATCAATCACTAATCTCTGATAATCCTGCGCCATAAATTTGCTTTCGTGTGGATAAACCCTTACCACTTGCCCTCGGATGAGGTATTCATTTGATCCTTCTTTACTTTTAGAATCTAATGCAATATTTTTTGCCGTGTCTTCAGATTTTGTAAGAGTTCTATGATACGCCAAGAGTGCGAATTGAACTTTCACAGAATCCCCTGCCTCGTATAAGCGATCTATTGCTAAAGCGTACAATGTATCACCAGAAATGAAGCAGTCCATGGTTAAATCCTGGGAACCTACTTTTACTTTAAGAAATAATTCACCTATCTCAGCACCACTAAACTTCCATTCGATTATTTCACATCTAGTTGTTAAATCGTTTTCCATTTTAGCATCATCTCCTATTCTTTTAAGTTATGGAATAAACACGGTGGCAATATCTCCCGGCATCGCTCCATATTTTGCTTTTATTAAGTACGCTACACGCACTTTTGCCTTTTTGCCATTATATTCAATCTCTTTTTCAACAGCTTCTTTAATGCCAGGGTCTGTGCTTCTTACAGGAGTTGGCGGAGCTGCATCATCAATGACTTTTTCTGCGATAGTCTCTATGTCCGTATCATCAAGAGTTTTTCCAAAAACTTCGTTGAACTTCTTACTGTGTTTATCCTTAATGTGGTCAACCCCCCAAAGCTCTTTGTTCTCCTTAGCGACCATTTTTCCCTTCCTCAAAACGAATACGTTATCTACCTTCTCAGCACCGATTACTGTTTGCTTGCCCGGTGCCTTTAGTATCTTTACAAGCTTTTGTTCTCCTAAGTCAAATGGATTTACCTTCCCGTATCCTTTCATTATTTTTGCAACTGATTCCGGACTTATCTTGCTTAAATCGGCTGCACCTGATTTGACGGCATCAAAGGTACGTTCGACAGCTAGCTTGCCGAATTTTGCTTCAAGTTTACCAACATCGTGCCCAAGTACCTTAAGGTCATCAGTTATCTTTTTAATATCTGCAGGGGAACAAAAAGCTGCACTGGTTATGCCTGTAACGCCAAGGCAGGATTTCAATGCAGGATAGAAATTATCCAGACTGCCGTACCTGTCGGATATTTTCCCGGCAGCATTTGCCATATCCTCAAAATCGTCCGCGCTATTTGCGAATTTGGCAAGTGTGGATTTATCAATGGATGTTGCCAGCGCTTCCGCACCTTTAACAACATCCTTGTTGCCAAGCAGCTTCACAGCCCTTTCCGGGTTTAAATCATCAGCAATGCCTTCAGGCATAGCCTTCAGAATCCTGTTGAAGTCATCTATCCTGTCGCCGTAGCATATCCCCAGGAAGCATTTGCTGATGACATCGTCTGCCTTCTTTGCGCCCCACTTCTGGATGAGCTTGGACTGCTTTGCGAGGAGGTCGTCGGTTGCGTCTGCCGCCTTAAGCGTGCCCCTGCCAAGCTTTGTTTTCAAAAGGTCTCCAAATGCTGCGTCAGTTACCTTTCCCGCTGCAGCTAAACTGTCAGCGTGCTTTGCAGCAACCTTGGCTTCCGCCTCGCCCAGCCCCTTCGCCCAGCCCTCATTGTGCTTGACTATCCTTGCCAGGCCCTTTACCTCGCTGTCCAGCCAGGTTTCAATGCCCTCCTTGAAGTATTTGAGCTTGCTGAGCTTCTCGGCAATCTCTGCTCCAAAATCTTCTGCCGACCTTATAAGGGCAAGCTTCTCCGTAAGCTTTGCAGCCTTGCCTACTTTTCCAAACAGCTGGCCCAGCTTGAAGAACTTTGCCACTTTGCTGAAAATCACCGCGCCAAGAGCCACCTGCTCTGTGATGTAGCCGGCCACGAAGCCGTAGAAGAAGCCGACCTGGGCGCGCCTGTACGCTTCAGGGTTGTTAAGCCTGCCCTCCCTGAAAATGTTGATTGACTTGCCTTTCTCAAGTATGCCCCTGAACATTGTCCGGAACAGTTCATCAAGGTTCCTGAACGCATCAATCACACCATTAACAAGCTCTTTCGCGCTGTCAATGACTTTCCCAATCTCAGCCACGTGAGTTATGACAAACCAGATTCCTTCCACAACGCCTTTGACATCATCAACAACACCCTGGCCTATGCCGTAAAGCGCACCTGAAAACGCCCCAACGCAGCCCGCGCCCACTACTATTATCGCGGTTGTGCCTGTTTCCCTGTCGGTTGCAACCAGAAGCAGCTCGTTTTGGGTGTATATGCCGTCAACATACTCCGCGCTTTTAACAGCGCTTTCAAGCGTTGCATTGGTGCCCGCCAGGATTTTAGCAGGCAGGCCGGCAGCGGCTATGGCAGAAGCAACGGCGTAAGGCTTTTCAGCAAGGCTTGCGCTGGTTACAGATGTTACATTGAGAGCGCCAATCACAAGGCTGTTTGCCTGTATGATGTTGCCGTCTTTCTTCACAGTCTCTTTCCATATTATCAGCAGTGTTGCAGGGGTTGGAAGGCATGCGAGCAGGTCAACGCTGTCCTCAGCGAATGTTGTTCCGAAGTTGCTGTTGGCGTTTTTCGGGTCTGTCCCAAGAAGAGTCTCGTCATTATCGCCGTAGCCATCTCTGTCTGAGTCGCTAGGGGGATTGCATGTGCACCTGACATTGTTGTATTCTGCCCCGTCAACGCTTATCGTTTTGGAGTCGCAGAATGAGCTGTCAGGGCATTCCACTTTCACAGTCCTTCTGCCGTAGCCCGCTTCAAAGCTAATCTTGCCGTCTTTATCTGTATTTCCCTTCAAACTGTCATCAAGGTATACGTGTGCGCCCTGTATCGGCTTGCCCTTCAGGCTTCCTGAATGATAAACAACGTCCGTATCAATTGCCCCTTTCGGCGCTGAAGATGCGCAGTCAGCAGCGCAGTTGCCATATGTTTCGCTGCCTTCACAGCTTCCATCCCCGCAGTACTTCGGCTTTGTTGCAAGGCAGGCGTGGAATCCTTGGGAAGTTCTTATATCGTAGAGGCTTCCTCCTTCCCCACAGTATGGGCTGCCCGAAGGGCAGTCAGAGTCTGAATCACAGTCGCACGATGCCGAGGCTCCATTTGGAACAGGGCAGGGCGGAGGCGGGCTGTAAGGGCTGCTGTGGCATTGCCCATCACTGTCCCACCAGTAAGGGTAATCCTTGTGGCAACATCCAGATTTGCTGTTGCCTGTGCAGAACCAGTTAGGGAAATCTGAATTGGCGCAGTAAGACCACTCGCTGCCGCATTTTTGGACCTTGTTGCAGATGTCCAGGCTTGGGGTGCACCTGTCACCTGTTTTTGGGCAGAAGTAAGGGTAATCTGAGGGGCAGCAGGCTGCCGTCCCATCGGGCTTGCAGTTCCATGCAGGATATGCAGGGTCACCGCAATTTGACCAGCATTTTCCGCCGCACTCGTTTGGGAATTCGCCTGTGCATTTTCTGCATTCGCCGTTTACGTAATTTGGCTTGTCAGAAGGGCAGCACACAATGGAGCCGCTATTGCAATAAGGCACTTCGCTGCCTGAGCCGCACACCTTCCAGCCGTTGCAGTCAATCGCCTTGTCACACATCCAGCTCTCCCGCCAGCAGGCGGTCTGCCCTGCATTATCAGTCTTTGAGCAGTAATAGGGGAAGCCGTTCGCACAGCAGGTCACACTTCCGTCCGGCTTGCAGCTCCAATTCGGATAATTGGCATCGCCGCATTCACTGCCGGAATAGCAATTGCCACCGCACTGCTTTGGCTTGTCTGATGGGCACTTCTGGCACCCATTATTCCAGAAGTAAGGCTTGTCAGAAGGGCAGCACACTACGGAGCTGCCGCTGCAATACGCCGTATCACTGCTTGAGCCGCATGCCTGCCATGTTCCGCCGCACTGTATTGCCTTGTCACATACCCAGTCAGCGCTCCAGCATTCTCCAGTCCTGCTGCAGTAGTATGGGTTGCTGTTTGGGCAGCATTTACCAGTCCCGCTGTCGCAATTAAAAACACCGCTGCAGCTCCAGCAGCCGTTGCCACAGTAATAAGGGTAGCCTGAGTCCGTGCAGGTTTCAAGCTTGCACTGCCCCTGTCCTGAAACGCATTCAAACCTGTACCCGCTGCCACAACCACTCCAGCAGCCAGTGCCGCAAGGGTAAGGATATCTCGAGTCCGAACATGTTGACCTGGGCTTGCAAACAGCACCATTCTCCCCGCAAACCCAAATGTAGCTTGAAGAGCACGGCGTCCAGCACTTGTCAGCGCAGTATTTTGCATCGCTGCTGCAGCAGACTGCTTTTGTTGCACCACAGTACCATGTACTGCCTGAACTGCATGGAGCCCAGCAGCTTCCTGCGCAATCCCTTTTGGGCCAAGTGCAAACCGCCAGGGCAGAAAAGTCCCCTTCTGGAACAACATCGGCTACTTCTGTGTCCTGCTGTGCAGGCAGGTATCCCTGGCCCGCGGCCGCAGCAACCTGCGAAGCAAAACTAACAGGCAGCAGTACGATTAAGAAAATCACAAAAAAAACAGGCAGCCTGCCAAGTGCGTGCATTGCGATCAGCCGAAGAGTCTCTTGAAAAATCGCGCAATCCTTACTAAAGCAGGAGGCTTAGCCATGCTCTTTTGCTGCTCTTCCTTATTCTGCTGGCTTTCTGCCTTAACATTGCCTGACGGAACTGCGGCGCTTCCGCCTCCTGAAGCTTCAACTTTCTGAGGCGTTTCACCAGCCACTTGCTCAGGCACAACAGAGGCTTCAGGCTGCGCTGCCGCAGTTTGGGGAATGGATGTAAGTGACTCCTGCCCAATGGCTTTTTTTGATGACTTGACTTCAGCTGATGATACTGGCCCTGCCGGGCCGCTGCCATCGCTGCCGCCAGTATTTGGCTGAGCTGCCTTAAACGGCTTATATCCTGAAGGAGGATTAAATGGCACTGCGTTACCGCCGGCACTGGCGCCAGCAGAATCATTCCCTGCAGGGTTCCCCGGGCTATTCACCGCAGCAGGCACTTGTGGCTTATAATCGTCAGGCCTGTTTTCAGCAGAACTGGCAGGCACAGCAACGGGCCAGGCACTTGCCGCAACCGGCAAAAGGGCTACAGCCAAAAAAAGCATGATAACAAGCTCTTTCTTCATACCCCCAACACCCCACAATTGCAGCTACTGCTGCCTTTCTGGTAACCTGCTTCAGCTTATAATAAGCTCGTTATATACTATATATGAAAATTGAATGAGCCCTCTTATGCCCGTCCTGCCCCGCAGAGTGCAAACTGTCAAAAACCACCAATCATAGACTGGTGGCATGACAAGTCATGCCACTTATTGATATGTGGTTTTTGAGCATGCTCAGAATACCACATCTTGATTGATGGTTTACTGCGTAAACCGCTATTCTGAAAATAGTGGTATTCTGACATATTAATATTTATTGCCAAAAATGTGGAAAATTATTCACGATATGGCAAACTATTTAAATGCGGATGGGATTTTTTCCCAAAATGGGGGCGGAAGATAGTAATTCTAGGAATTTTGAGCCTGATGATAAAGACTTCTTAATACTTGAGCACCTTGAAAGAGACGCTGGCTTGACAACCAAAAAGCTTGCCATTGCTGTCAGCATGCCGCAGACTACTGTGCATAACAGGATAAGAAGGCTGAAGGAGGCTGGCGTGATAAAGAAATATGTTGCCATTCTGGATTACAGAAAGCTTAACAAGCCTCTTACCGCTTATGTGCTGCTGGACATCTCTTACGAAGACCACTCACAGATTTCAAAAAAGCTTGCCGCCATGCCGTTTGTAACTGAAATATGCGCTGTAACCGGGGCGAATGACATAATCATAAAGCTAAGAGCAAAGGATGCTGAGGACCTTGGTGAGATTGTGCTGAAAAACCTGAAACGCATGGGAGGGGTTGCCAGGACAGAAACAATGCTTGTGCTGGAAACGGCCAAATAAGTTTTTTCTCGATAACTTTAAATACAATGGCAACAGCAGCAGTTGATATCTCATGCTTTTGGGGGTGAATAGCGATTATGGCAGATGCAACTTACGAATCAAGGCCTCTGGATGCCTTAAACCAGGCCAGGAACAAGAGAGTCATTGTTGAGCTCAAGAACAACAAGCAGTACACTGGCGTGCTCAAGGCATTTGACATCCACGTCAATGTCGTGCTTGATAATGCCGAAGAGCGCAGCAACGGCGAAGTGACAAGAAAGCTGGGCTCTGTCTTCCTCAGGGGCGACATGATAGTGATGATTTCTGCGGAATAGAAAGCTTTTTAACCCCGCAACAGTTTTCGCGCTTTCAGCCAGTGTGATGCAACATGACAAAAGGCACTTACTCAATGGGCAAGAAGTCCGGCAGCAAGAACATGATATACTGCCGGAGATGCGGCCAGAGAAAGCTCACCCTCAGGGGAAGGACCTGCGCAAGCTGCGGATTCGGCTCCTCCAAGAAAATGAGAAGCTACAAGTGGCAGAAGGTAAGGAAAAAAAGCGTGCTGTTCAGGTAGGATTTCTAAGCGCCCATTCCAGGCATTGAGTTAGGGCAGGACACACCGCCTATAGGTGGCAAACTTGAAATGCTTGCGGCTCAGTTTTATAATACGGCAAACGGCAAGTATGATGTCCTGTTAGAAAAAGGGACTGTGGTGCCCCTTGAAACAGTAACTGGACTTTTAGTAGTAAGAGAAGGGCTGGTTCCTGTGCGAGGGATGATACCTTTCGGAGGGTCAAGCGGCGCTCCTGTTATTGACCAAAAAGGAAGGGTGATAGGAGTAGAATCAGGAGCCTACGCCAACACTGCGAAAAAAGCTGGTGAAGTCCAGCGCGAGGATTATACCGGCGCAAGTCTTGGGCCGGTAACAGCAATCAGGGAATTGGCACGCAACTGCGCAGAAATTATTTCTCACTAAGCGCGCATATTCCCAAACTCCTCATAGAACCTGCTTGCAACCGGCACTTTCTGCCCCTGGTAATGGCTGCCGTGCTCAAATATGGCTTCTTATAAAGTTCAGAAACTCTCTTAACGCAATTTCCGGCTTATCGTCGAGATTGCTCTCCTTTACAGTGCCTTCAGAGCCTTCATGGAAGTGTTTTGGGAAAGTCTTTATCCGTTCGTGCTTTTTATGAGGCGCGTTGTCATGCCTGAAAATTCTGCCGTCAGTTCTTTGCCAGTGATATGAATACTTCTGCTCGCCCAGCCAAACTTCTAAGAATGAATCATCAACGAAAAATATCCTCAGGCTTTTTGCTGTGTTTAAAGGCCCTCTAATCACGGAAGCAGAAACTACAATGTCGGGAAATTCCTGCAAAACAAGATTCTTCAACTTGAGATATGTAATTTCTGCATCCAATCGTTGACCACCTTAATTCTCTTTTCAAGGTTTTCCCAGTAGATAAGATGCTCCCACGCAGGATGCTCTTCCACTTCGCCTTTTTCTATCCTGCTCTTCAGCACTTTTGCACTAGCGGTATTGAATTGTGCTTTGATTTTCAAAATCTCGGCAGAAGCGTCCCTCAGTTCTTTTTCAAGAAAAACGTGTATGCTTTCATCTACAATTTTCGTTTCAGAAATTTCCAATTCCTTCGACAGTTTACTTAACAATGATTTCTCCATAACCTGCATTTTAATTAAAGCTCATATAAAAACTTTTGTCCTTTCGGCCGGCAGAAGCCAAGGAAGAAGAGCGCGCTGTTTAGGCAAAAAGGATAGTTCTAGCCGAGCAGAATTGTTTGACAATAGACATTCAAATTTTTGCTTTAGCTCCTTTGAACACAGTGATCTGCTTAACTAGCTTCTTCTTTTCATAAATCAATCAGCAAGAACATAATAACGGCTGCGGCAGCGGAAAGAATTCCTCTTCGTTTGGCATTGCCAATAAAGTACAAAATGCTTCTCAATGCAAAGAGGAAAACGAAACCAAAGCCCGCATTAGCCCAGGATAGCTCAGTTTCAAGCTTTTTAATCTGCTCATCTTTGGACAGTTTCTTCTTTTTTGAAAACATGCCTTTCACTGCATCGTGAATGATTATCAAAGAATCCAAAAGCGGCCAACCTGTAGGCTTCCTCATTTCCCAAACTCATCATAGAACCTGCTTGCAACCGGCACTTTCTGCCCCTGGTAATGGCTGCCCAACCCTTTACTGCCATATGGCTTGTCAACAGGGGTTGTCATCTGCGTGAAAGAGATTTGCCCAATTTTCATCTTGTAATACAGCGTGATTGGCAAAGGGGAAACGTTGCTGAGCTCCAGCGTGAGATTGCCTTCAAATCCAGCATCAATGTATCCCGCTGTGCTATGAATCAAAAGGCCTAGGCGGCCTAGGGAGCTTTTGCCTTCTATTCTGCCCGCAATGTCATCGGGCATCTTAACAAATTCCAAGGTGCTTCCAAGCACAAATTCGCCGGGGTGCAAAATAAAAGCCTCTCCGCCCTTAATTTCAACCATGCGCATAAGGTCTTCCTGCTTCTGCCTCACATCAATTACAGCGTGCTGCGCCTTATTGAACAGAAGGAACCTGCTGTCAAGATGGATATCAATGCTGGACGGCTGGACGCAATCCTCAAAGTAGGGCTTAATCACAATCTTCCCGGCTTTTATGGCCTCCCTGATGCTTCTGTCGCTTAACAGCATAAGACTCCTCTTTAATTCAAACACTCTTCTGCTATGCTTCCTCAGCGGCGCGGTGCCTTGCGTTGAGCTGCGCCATGCTTAAAACGCTCACTCTTAAACCCAAGCCTCGGAGGGCATTTTTAAGCGTTACGATAAAAGCGCCCTCCTGCCTGTACAGCCCAGGGCCAGTGACGTATAATGCCACTTTCAAGCCTGGCAGGGCGCCATGGCCTGCGCCGCCAGAGCCTGCCCCGTTATGGCCTGTAACATAGTCAATATGAGAAACAACAGTGCCGCTTCCCTCATGGGTTTGCACGACGTAGACTGCCTCGGAACGCGTTCCTCCCCTTTCATCAGCCAGGTTGTACACGAGCGGCGTATCTGGCCCTATCGGCAGTTCAGCACCGAGCTGCAAGAGCAGCCGGTCAAGGGTAGTATGAATGCTCACGGTTGATATTCTGGAGCCAGAAGCTTCCCCAATTACTGCTGTTGCCTCAATCATTTACTTTCACTGCTTTTTTGCAATCTTTGCGCTTGCTGCAATCTTCAATTTTAT
This sequence comes from Candidatus Woesearchaeota archaeon, assembly GCA_016180065.1. Classification (GTDB taxonomy): domain Archaea; phylum Nanobdellota; class Nanobdellia; order Woesearchaeales; family UBA10216; genus UBA10216. The sequence continues at coordinate 55,189 of JACPBY010000003.1, forward strand.
TTCAGCCAGAACTCTCTCAATTTCCTTATAAAGCTTTTTGTAATCTGCGTCGTTCGTTACCGTAAAGTCAGCTTCCTTAAGGCAGGCTGCGAGCTGCTGCTCGTTGCTCTTCCCAGCCATCTCGCGCTTTTCCTGCACAAGGAACTCGCTGAATGTTTTTGGGTCTCTTTCCGTATTCCGCTTCCTGGCCCTTTCGTAGCGTATGTCCACAGGCGCGTCAACAGCAACCATGAAAAAGCCGTTCAGCTCCCTTAAAGAAGCAATCTCGGCCGGGTTGCGGATGCTGTCAACCACAGAGTTTGCAACGCTTGGAGCCCCCTTAAGGCGCTTCAGCACAAGTTCAGCCAGAAAGCCAGAGCCGTGCCTCTTCCTAAGTGCATTCCCCGCTTTGATAAGGTTGTCCCTTGTTGGCGTAATGCCCTTTTCCCTCAGCAACAGCCTGAGCTCATCAGAAAGCGAGTAATACTGGAAGCCCTTGCCAATAAGGCATTCAGCAACCGTGCCCTTGCCAGCGGCAAATGTTCCTGTCAGGCCGAGTATCATATTCAGCTTTTATTCCAGCCCATTATAAATAGTTTATCAGCTAAGGACAGTCCCGCAGGGGCACCCGAGCTACCGCAGCATAGCCCAGGAAATGTACGGGCAGATAAAAGCAGTCCACCCTGCACTGGTTAGGTGTATGAGCTTTGTTAACCTTGATATGATGGACGCTCTTGGCAGGCTAGGTCAGAGCTGAAAAAAGAGGAAAAGCTGGATGCGTTCGGTAGTTTGAATAGCCAAAGCCTGCCGCGTTGAGGAAGCCAAATGAAAGAAAAGCCTGATTTGTGGTTGGAGTTGCTTTTCAACGTTATCGCTGCGGTATCAGCCCTGCTAACAATTTATGGATTTCTTGTGCAAGCGCAATGGAGAATTGCCGCAATAATACTTGGGATTGTAGGACTTTATTTCTACACGCGGTGGTGGATAAAAGACTTTATAGCAAGAGATATACTGCTTCAGAATGAAAAAGTTAATAAAATCGAGGGCGATTATACAAAACTAAAAGAGGAAGTGACTTATATGAAAGGATGGATGGGTGCTATAAACCATTTTAACTGGAAGAAAGGTGGGGGTGCTATAGACCCTTTAACCTTGATTATAGCTGTCATTATCATAATTTTGGTCATAGCATACCTTCAAGGCAGGCTATCATAGCTCTTTCACTTTCCATGCAGCGCTTCCAGAACCTGCCGCTCTTCTTCAGGCGTGAGCCTGCGGCCAATGCGGTCAGGCGAGCCCACAATTTCATGCCCACCGCTGTAACCGTTCCTTTGACATAAACTCCGCCATTCTGGCGCCTGTCATAATCAATAGCTGCAGAGTATTTGCCATCCTGCTGCCCTATTTCCGCCCAGTAATGCATCTTCGGCTGTTCCATATGCGCAAAGCTAACCTGCAGTAATTTAAAAACATTTTTAACGTAACAAGTATCGGCAATCCCTTGATGCTGAAAAACCGCTTCGTCATGGTTGACGGCCTTGACGGCTCAGGGAAAGGAACGATAGTTGATGCGCTGCAGAAGTGGGCAGAGCTCAAAGGCATGAAGGTGCTTGACCTCAGGAGCTACTGCAGGGAAAAAAACACTTTTCCGGAGCCTGAAGAGGCTTTGCAGTATGATGCTGTTGTTTCTGCAGAGCCAACCTTTTGCTATGTTGGCAAGGCGATAAGGGAAGAGCTTGTTAGGGCGCTTGACAGGCGCTACTCGGCAATAACCCTGGCACAGGCATTTGCACTGGACAGGGAAATGCTCTACAAGCGGGTGCTTATTCCAGCAATAAAGGCAGGAAAATATGTCTTCCAGGAAAGGGGGCTATCATCCAGCCTTGTCTACCAGCCTGTGCAGGAGCACATCCAGCTCTCAGAGCTGATAAAGCTTCCCGGCAACAGGACAGCGCTGCAGTTCGCGCCAAACCTCTTCATCATCGCGACAGTAAGGCCAGAAACAGTGATAAAAAGGCTTGGAACAAGGGAGAAGAAGGACTACTCTATTTTCGACAACCTGTCTTTCCAGCGCAACGTGGACAGCAGGTTCAGGTCAGACTGGCTCAGGCAGCTGTTCGAGCAGCACGGCTCAAAGGTTGTTTACCTTAACACTGACGAGCCAAAAACAGCGGAAGACACGCAGAAGGAGGCAGTAACTGTTTTTGAGGGATTCATGGCAGGCAATGCCAAGCAGGATTAAACACCTTTAGCTTCCTTCTCACCAGAATTCTGCATTGCCTCCTTTTCTTCTGCGGCAATTGCGGCAGGTGAAGGGATGACCTGAAACAAAGTCTTGTTCTTCCGTACTGCATTGTAGCTTATCATTGCACACACCTCGTTTTGCTTTCTCTATTGAAGCTGCTGATCTTGCTACCGCTAATATTTAAATTATGTTGAACCGGAAAACAACTTAACAGAAACAGCATAATAGAAACTCACAATCCACACCAATGTAATTCACACTACGCTTAGCTTCCGCCTTTTGCGTCCTTCTGCACAAAGTCCATCACACCCGACAGCTTGTGGGCAAGAACCTCACCGGTTCCGGCATCTATCTTAATGTTAAGGACATTAAACGCTGATGTTATGTAAGTAATGTTCCACACAGGCCTGATGGCTTTGGCAGCGTTTCGTTTTTTGGTTTGCCTATCGCTGGCAACCGCAAATATCTCCTCCTCACCCAACGGCTGCAATATTGCTATTATCCTGCTTGCTTCTTCGCCATGATAAGCCCTGTTCCGCACATCCTCTGCAGTCCTCATGCTGCCAAGGATGCCAACATTGACCTTCCCGGGCTCAAGCGCAGGAAGCTCCCTGCCCTTCTTGAACGCCTGCTCCCCTGCTGCTTTCCGGCTTCCTGCTGAGCTGAAAGTGGTAAAGGTGTCATCGTCTTTATCATAGTAACTCAGCAGCCACTCGTTCTGGTGGGAGTAAAGCTCGCCTGCGTTACCTGCCATGGTGAAAATGCTTGACAAATAAGCCGATTTGTTTGACTTTCTCCATTCACAAAAATCTGAGCTGCCCTCAACCGCTTCAACAAGCTCAGATAATGCAGAATCAGGAGTTGCCTTTTCCATTTTCCCGGCCTTTTTTGCTTTCAACTGCCAAACCACCTGAAAGCATTGCAAACAGGAAAGTTTAAAATGCTTTTGGAAAAAGATAAAAGATTAAAAACAGTGCCATTGCCTCATTTACAATCAATTGCTTGGAAAAAGAGGAGAATGACTGAGCCGGAACAGGCAGAACTGGAACTAAGCGGGGCGCCCAAAAAGGAAGCCATGCCAGCGCCTAAGCAGGCATTTGGCTACTGGGCAGTCCTTTCATTGTCCCTTGGCTCCATTGCAGGCACTACAATGTTCCTTGGAGCAGGAATAGGAGCAAGGCACTCAGGCAACCTGCTGCTTGCTGCATGGCTTGCTGTTTCGGCAATTGCATTATACATCGCTGCGTGCTTTGGCGAGCTGGCAAGCACATTCCCAAAATCCGGAGGCGCTTACGAGTATGCAAAGCAGGCGTATGGCCGGTTTTTGTCGTTCATGCTGGCATGGGCAGCATGGCTTCTGGGCAGCACAGCCGTTGTCGTGATGATAGTGGGAGCAACCGGCGCGTTGCTTCCGGGATTGTCAGATTTCCACCAATTCCTCCTAAGCGTTGGAATAATAGTTACCATGAACGCAATCGCATACATGGGCATTGAAGCAAGCTCGATGATGCTTATCGGCTTTGCAGCCATCATGGTAGCGGTGCCAATTGTGATAATAGCAAAGGGCATTCCTGCAGTCAACTGGCAAAACTTCACTCCTTTCTTCACCCATCCCATCAGCAGCATAATGATAACCAGCTTTTTCCTCGTTGAGAGCTACTTTGGCTGGGAAGGCGCAACATACCTTGCAGAGGAAACCCGCAACGCAAGAAAAACAATACCAAAAGCTCTGCTGCACGCTACCCTTGCCATTGCCCTGCTGGGATTCCTGCTAATGCTGACAGTCCTTGGCTTAATACCCTGGCAGCAGCTGAGCGAAAAAACCGAGCCGCTTAGCGAGGTTGGACGGATGCTTTTCAGCGAAAAAGTAAGAATGGCAGTCAGCGCGGGGGTGTTCCTGGCACTTCTCGGGGCCGCAGCAAGCGGCGTTGTGTCACTGCCGAGGCTGCTGCTTGCCCTTGCAAGGGACAGGCTGTTCCCGGGACAGTTCAAGTCGCTGCATATAAGGTTTAACACGCCATCCAACGCAATACTTTTCCAGACAGTAGCCCTTGTAATGCTTCTCCTGCTTGGCTTTTCCAATTACGAAACACTGCTTGGCATGATGATACCTGTTGGTGCCATAATGTACACAGCAGTGCTGCTTGCAGTCCTCCTGCTAAGGGCAAAATATCCGGACATTGAACGGCCATTTAAAGTTCCCCTCGCAAGAATAGGAGTGCCGGTTGCAATCCTTTTCCTTTCTGTAACAGTGGTAGCATGGGCACTGAACGCTGAAGGCTCGCTCAGGCTGCTCCAGCTGAGCTTTTACCTCCTGGCACTGGGGCTTCCGCTCTACCTGCTGGTTGAGCTCTACTATGACCCTAAAATGATAATGCAAGCCAGCGACCTGTTTGCATACCTTACGCTGCTGACAGAAAAATTCACTTTTTCCAAAAAAATGAGGAAGGAGATTTTCGGCTTTCTTGGAGACCTGCAAGGAAAAACAATCCTGGAATTCGGCTGCGGGGTTGGCAACCTGACCCTTGAAGTTGTGAAGATGGCAGGGCTGAAAGGGAAAGTTTATGCCACGCACTTCTCAAAAAACAACCTCAAAATAACAGGAAAAAGGGTTAACAGCCTTAAATGGGGCACAGAGACTCCGCTGGGCAGGGTTGAGCTGCTGCACGATGAGGAAATGTTCAGAAGGGTGCATCCAAGCATCACTTACGCAGATGCCGTAGTAAGCGTAGGCATGCTCAGCTACATCCATGACATGGAAAAAGTGCTGAAGGAGATGTGGGCAATACTGCCCTCTGGAGGAAAGGTCTGCTTCACAGACTACACTGACTTTTTCCACGTGCTGCCAAACGTGGAATGGCTCTCAAACGAAAAAAAAATAGGGGAAATATTCCGAAATGCAGGCTTTGCAGTAAGGGTGGTAAAGATAAAAGGGCTGCTCTGGAACAGGATATTCCTCTACGGCGTTAAAGCAAAGGAAAGCATGGCGTTTGTTTGAAATTCGCCTTCGAAGGCGAATTTCAGGTTTCGCTACGAACGAGGCTAACCTTACCTTCCTGCTTCAGCCAAGGAAATGCGCCTCAGCTCCTTTACTTTGTCAAAATCGGAATCGTCAGTTATGATTTCTCTTTCGCCGTTAAGGATGGCGGTTGCGGCGTGGATGGCATCGCGGGGCTTTAAAGAATACCTTCCGGAAAGTTCTGCCGCTATCTTGATAACAGCTGTGGTTGCGTCGCTTATTTTTAGATTTGGAAAAGTTAAAATTGCATTCCCTTTGCTTAATGCTTCTGCAAAAGGCAATTCTTTCCTGCAAGCCCAGATAACCTCATCCCAAGTCAGAATTGAGGTAGAGGCAGGAATTTTTTTAGTGACAATCTTCTCAAGCATGGCTCTGGCATAAACCCCTTCAGGATTTGCAGGGTTTTCCAGCACAGCATAAACAAATACGTTTGTATCAATGTAAGCCATACTCTTCCTCGTACTGCTCCTCAATCACTTTCTTAATCCACTTTGCCCCGCCTTTTTCCTTAATGTTTATTTTCCTGCTGGTATTGCAGAATTCCTCAACAATCTGCTCAGGCGTCTTGGCAGGCCTGATGACCACTTCATTCTCCCTAGCCTCAAAAGCTATCTCAGTGCCTTCCCTGAGGCCAAACTGCTCCCTTATGTCCTTGGGCAGCACAACCTGCCCCCGGGCTCCAACAGTCCTTTTCACCAGCATTTCCAACCACCTTCACCACAGCAGCAGTTGATGTTGCAGCCGCAACAGCCAAAATTCATACTTGCTAATCAGAAAAAGTATGAATTTGTATATAAATTTTCTGATTTATCTGCTGGCTTCCGCCTGCCTTTCAAGCTCGAGTTTCTTGCTTATTGCCTGGCTGTTCGGGCTCCTGTAGAACGCGTTGCTGATTTCGTCAGTAAGTGCTTCCGTGAATGTCTTCTTGTTGTTGAAGGACTTTGCCATTGAGCCCTGGACGAACTGCTTCAGCGCAATGTCAACCCTTCTCTGGGGGGCACAGTCAACTGCTTTTGGATATCTTGCACCGCCATACTCTATGCTGACAATCTCTTCCCTTGGAGCTGCATTTTCAACAGCCTCAACAAGGACCTTAACAGGGTTTTGCTTTGTCTTCTGCTCGAGGGCAGTGAGAACCTTCTCCACAGTCCTGTAAGCCTGTGCTGCCTTTCCATTAATTGTGTAAGAAGAGATGGTGTGCTTCTTGCCCCTGTGCCCAGGCACCATGAGCTTGTTAATAAGCCGCTCGACGATGGTTATCTTTGACTTGTAAAACCTCTGCTTTGCATACCTGGCTCCGGTCCTTGGCACAATAACCGGCTTGATGGTAATGTAGCTGATAAGCCCGGCATCTTTGACAGCTATGCCGTCAACAGGCCACTTTCCGAACATCCTGATTCCGGATGCCTTCTGCTCTTTCGGTTCCTCAACAACTGCTTCCGCGCTTTGTTCAGACATTTTGTTTCAACTTTGATGGTAAAACAAGGTGTTTATAAAGCTTGCTTATTCCTCATGCGCCGGCATGGCAATGCCTTCGATAAGCTTTAGTCCCTTCCTGTCCCTTATCTGCTGTGCGACTTTTTCCTGAAGCTCAAAAGGCAGCTTCTCAAACAGCTGGTCAACAACGTAGAAACTGCCTCGGCCTTCGGTAGAAGAGCGCAGGTCAGATGTCAGGCCAAACGTCTCAGCAACAGGAAGCTTGGCCTTCACGCTAATCATCTCGCCTTCGTGGCTCATCTCAAGGAGCTGGCCCCTCCTGTTCTGAACGAGCTTTGAAATCGCGCCCATGTAGTCCTGGGGCGCGTCAATCTGCAGGATTTGGACAGGCTCAAACATCACGGGCCCGGCGTTAAGCATGGCTCCCCTGATAGATTCCCTCACTGCCGGCAAAATCTGGGCAGGGCCGCGGTGGATAGCATCCTCGTGAAGCTTCATGTCAGCAAGGTATGCTATGACCCTGACGCAAGGCTCCCTTGCAATCGGACCAAGCTTCATGACATTATCAAAAGCGTCCATAACCATGTCAATGACCTCTCCGATGTGAACCTGGCCCCTTGTAAGGTCTATGAACATGTTGCCCTCAAAAGTCTCCTTGACTCTCCTTGTAACCTTGCTATCCATACCCGCTGCTTCAAGCTTGGCCCATATTGCCTCCTCTTTCTTCTTGAACCTCAATGATGAAGAGATATCCCCCCTCCTGAAAAGCTCAGCATAAGCTTCAGGCAGGGGCTCAACTTTTATGTAGAACTTATTGTGCTTGTTCGGGCTTTTGCCCTCAAACTCTGCAGAAGGCTTTGATATGGCCTCGCGGTAAACAACTATGGGCTGGGAGGTTTTGACCTCAACGCCCTTTTCAGTGAAAATGCGATTCTCAATAACTTCCAGGTGCAGCTCGCCCATACCACTGATAAGGTGCTCGCCGGTTTCCTCATCAATCTCAACAACAAGGGTAGGGTCCTCTTTGCTGACCTGCCTTAAGACCTCTACAAGCTTTGGAAGGTCGCTTGGCCTTTTTGCCTCAATAGCCTTTGTAACAACAGGCTCAAAGATATGCTTAATGGCCTCAAAAGGCTCAATGTCAGGAACCGAGCTGGCGGTTTCGCCTGAAAAAACGCCTCGCAGGCCAACAAGCCCAATAACATTTCCGGCTGCAAGCTCTTCCACCTGCTCCCTCTTTGGGCCGTTTGAAACAAAAACCTGCTGCGCCCTGGCCTGCTTCTTTGCCCCTATGAGGTAAAGGTCCTGCCCCTGCCTGACCGTGCCTGAGAACAGCCTTCCAACAGCAACCTCGCCTGCGTTCTTGTCAATGACGATTTTCGTGCAGACAAAAATCACAGGCCCGTTTGGGTCGCAGCTGATAAGCGCTTTGCCCACCTCACTTTCAACCTCGCCATGCCAGAGCTTGGGTATCCTGTAAGCCTGAGCCTGCTTCGGGTTTGGATGGAGGGCAATGGACATATTGAGCACAATCTTATGGAGCGGCGCTTTCTTAGCCAGCTCCTTAATCCTCTCCTCCTGCCCCTGCGCATCTGAATAAGTTTCAATAACATCCTTGAAAGACAAGCCTGTTGCCTTCATGTACGGAACTGACAAAGCCCATTTGTGGAACGCTGAGCCAAATGAAACTGAACCGGTGTTTACATCAATCTGCCACTTTTCCTTGAATTCCGGCTCAGCAAGGTTGCTTATCAGCTTGTTAACGTGCGTTATTATCTTAAGAAACCTTTCCTGCATCTTGTCGGGCGTAAGTTTGAGTTCCCTAAGCAGCCGGTCAACCTTGTTTATGAACAGCACAGGCCTGACCCTCTCCTTCAGCGCCTGCCTAAGGACTGTTTCGGTTTGGGGCATGAC
>JACPBY010000003.1:63808-75783 GCA_016180065.1 Candidatus Woesearchaeota archaeon
CTCTCAACAGAGTCAACAAGCAGGATGGTCCCGTCAATGGCCCTCATGGCCCTTGTAACGTCACCGCCAAAATCAACATGCCCCGGAGTGTCAATGAGGTTTATGAGGAACTCCTGCCCTTCCAGGTTGTGGACCATGGAAACATTTGCAGCATCAATAGTTATGCCGCGAGCCTGCTCATCAGGCTTGAAGTCAAGCACAAGCTGCTTTCCAGCTGCCTCATAAGACATCATGCCGGCGCCTGCGATTAAGGAGTCTGAAAAAGTTGTCTTGCCGTGATCAATGTGCGCAGACGTGCAGATATTCCTTATGTGAACAGGATCTCTGCTCAGCCTCACAATCTTCTCAACAACTTTCTCATCCATCGCCATAGAAGCAGCAATTTACAGGCTGTTTTTAAAGGTTACTGATTTACAAAGGGCACGAGCCCAAAGCCGCGCAGGAAAAGAGTTCTATCGAGAACAAAGTTAAATAAAAGAAAAGGAGAACTTTAGACTCCCCCTATGCCTCTAGCGACGTTGCCTAAAGCATCTGCTGAAGTGAGGGGTTTGTATCCGGCTGCAGGGGTTTTATCCTGCCGGGCAAGTTGTTCACCACTGGCAATGTGGTATAAAACCCTGGTAGCGCCGTTGTGCACATCCAGGCAAAGTACGTGTGGTCCGGGATACGCCTTCGCTTCAAGACCTGAAATAGATGCTGTGGTGTAAAGAATTTTTCCAAGAGAACAATAGTCTGCTTCGCCAGGCGTGCCGGCTTTGATAGGCGCAACAGCCGCAATTTTCGCTAAGCCTTCTGGCAACTCGGTTGAAGGCTTATCGGTTCTAAGCGTATGCACATGTCCCAATAGAATTGCTTGAATATCTGCCATTTTGTTCGCCCCCACTATTTTATCTTGTCAACTAAAAAGCTTCATGCAATACACAGAAAAATTGCATCGTGCTTTTTAAATAATTTGTCATAGTTCCCTCAATCAGGAGACTTTTACTTTACAGACCACAGCGGCAAAAGATTTAAAAGCTATGTTGTAACTCTCTCCTTATTGTGGGGAGCATCGACGAGTTATTTGGGGATTTGCGGAACTATGATTTTGAATCTGTGGCTACGGCAGCTCACGAGCTGGCTGAAAGCGCCAGGCAACAATTCCTTATTATAGATGGCCGTGATGGCAGGAACCACCCGCTGAGCACATGGCAGCCAGCCTGCTTGAGTCGGTTGCGCTTCTAGGCTGTGAAAGGTATGCTGATGCGCTTAGAATCTCGGAAAGTGAGCTTGGAAGGCTAAGCTTTGCAACATACGACATCGTAGATGCCTTAATCATGTACCACATCGCAGCAGCGACGATTGCTGTAAGGCAAATGACAGGGAAAACAGGGCAGGCAGTTGATAAATTCTGGGAACTGGTGGACGGCAAAGCCGCAGCAGCCACTCACAACACCTTGGAACGCTCCAAAAAGCGGGAGAGGCTGCAGGCATTAAACAAGACTGGAGAGCTTCTTACGGCTGACTGCGAAGGAGAAAAAGCCATGAGACTGGGCTATGTGATGGAGATAATGGAAGCGATTAACAGATACGTTGGCACCAACAAGCCGCACAATGTTGCGGAAATGAGCGCCCGCTCACTGATCGCCAAACTTGCCCAACACATGTACTGCCTGAGCCCGACCGATTTATTGCCTCATGAATATTCAATGCCTGTGCATAAATAGAAAGCAGGAGACACGCTTGCGGCAAGAGCCTGATTTTTCCCGCAATGCTGCATTCTACTTCCGCCGCACCGCTGCCTTAATCGCATCCTCGCACTGCCCGATTACTTTGCTGATTTCAGGCATGCCAAAGCCAGCATTTATGTCCGCGAGGATGCCTTTGCCGCGGTAAAACTCAACGAGCGGCTTGGTCTGCTTCTCATACACCTTAAGCCTCTCAGCAACCACTTCCGGCTTCTCGTCGGAGCGCTGGTAAAGCTCCCCTGAGCATCGGTCGCAGACGCCTTCTTTTTTCGGAGGAGAATTTTTCACGTGATAGGTTGCGCTGCAGCCCCTGCATGTCCTCCTTCCGCTTAAGCGCTCAACAATAACGCTTTCAGGAGCTGACAGGTTAAGGACAACGCCAACTGCCATGAAGCCCTCCAAGTCCCTTGCCTGGGCAACCGTCCTTGGATAGCCGTCAAGCAAAAAGCCCTTTTTGCAGTCAGGCTGTGAAAGCCTTTCCTGAACCATCTTTGTAACAAGGCCGTCAGGAACAAGCTTCCCGGCATCCACAAAAGACTTTGCCTCCCTTCCAAGCGCAGTGCCTTCCCTAATCGCCTGCCTCAGCATGTCACCTGTAGAAATGTGGGGAAGCCCTGTTTTTTCAGAAAGAATCTTCGCACATGTGCCTTTCCCAACTCCTGGAGAGCCAAGCAAAACAGCATTCATGGCCATCACAATCAATCACAATAGATGTATGTCATGCACTGTCCGGTATGAGTGCAGCTCCTTCGGGCTGAACCACAATTTCAGCTCAATCTCAGCATCCTCCCTGCTTGACGATGCATGAACAAGGTTCTTTACAGCCAGCTTCCTGACATCGGCGTAAGCGTAGCTCATATGGCTGAAATCCCCCCTTATCGTGCCGGGAGCAGCAGCCTTGGGCTCTGTAGAGCCGACCATTTTTCTCACATTCTCAATGGCATTAACGCCTTCAATTGCAATAGCAACCACCGGCCCTGTAACAAGGAAATCAGCAATCAGCTCCCTGACATGAGCCCCAACCCGTTTCGCAAGCTCCTCCCTGTAATGCCTCAGGGCAAACTTCTTGTCAGCCCACACCATCTTGAGGCCAACAACCTTCAGTCCGGCGTCCTCAAACCTGGAAAGAATACGGCCCATAATGGCTCTCTGGACAGCATCGGGCTTCAATAACACAAGCGTTTTTTCCATCATGGTTAACAGCAATCCTGGCACAGGTATTTAAGTTTTTTCTTTGCTAGTGAAAAGATAGTAAGAAAAATGTATCTTACTAAGCCCCGCCCTTCAGCTTCTTGGCTGCCGCCCCGCCCATGCTGACCTTTGGCTTGCCGCCAGATGCTGTGGCCTCTGCCTCCTGCTGGAGCGCTTCCTTCTCTGCTGCTGCGGACAGCTTGCCTTTAAGCTTCCTGAATTCCTGAGTCCATCTTGTCTTCCTAGGAATCCTGCCAAGCCCAACATTCCTCTCGCACTTGCTGGAGCAGAAATAGAGCGCCTTCCCTGTTTTCTCTACAAAGATAAAGCCGGTTCCCTTTGGAATCTCATTCCCGCAAAAGCCGCACCTTGCCATTTCAGACCACTTATTTCCTTCCCTGATTCAGGGGCCTGGCTTCAATCTCTGTTTCCCTAAGCATCAACACATCGCCAACCTGAATGGGGCCTTTGACATTTCTCCTGAGAACCTTACCACTGTCTCTTCCATCAAGAACCTTGCACCTCACCTGAATTGCCTCGCCTCTGGTGCCGGTCCGGCCGATGACTTCCTCAACCCTTGCTGGAACAGCGGATGTGAAGTAAACAGCGCCCTTTACTTCTTCGCCTTTCGGCTGCTGAGATGCTGATGCCTGAGGCTTTTTCCCTGCTGCGGCTGGCTGTACGGAAGCGGCGGGTGCAGCTGCGTTATTCTCCTCTTTTTTATTTGTTTTTTTCTCAGCCATTTTTCATAACCAGCATTCAGGATTACCCTGATTTGAACTCTTCAGCAATCTCCTTCACCAATGCACGCGCCTCCCCTTCCTGCACAACTGCAATGCTGACTGCAGGCACACCAAGCCCTGCTGCAGCGCCGAGCTCTTCCTTGCTCGGGACTTCAACAACGGGAATGCCTTTTTCCTTCCCAAGCAGCGGAAGGTGCATGGTAATTTCAGGCGGGCTGACGTCCTTTGCAACAACAACAAGCTTTGCAGTGCCCCTCTCAATAGCCTTTGTAACCTCATTCGTGCCTTTTTTCAGCTTTCCAGTGGTTTTTGCAAGCTGGACAGCCTCAAGCGCCCTGTTAGACAAACCTTCATCAGCCATTTCAACATCACCCTCAGCGATTCATAATCTCACAATACTGCAACTGCCCGACATGCCAAAAAGGACAAGCTACCTCATTCAGGCGAAAGCCGTCATCAGTCACAGGCAAACAAATGGAAAAAGCGGGTGTATTTAAAGGTATCGCCGTGCGGGACTGTTAGGTCTTAGGGACTTGACCTGCCCCCGTTAAGCAACGGGACTTTCTCTGAGAATTTAGTTGCAGATAGTGAGTTATTTATGATTGGTCATTTTCAAATACATTCACAATTTCTCTTGCACCATAAAACTTATTTCTACGTCTTATTGTATGTTCCATTACTAAACCAATCTCCATCAAATTATTTATGCCTCGCTTAATCAAAGGATAATTCTTTTTTATTTTGTATTTTTTTATATGGGGTATGCTCCAGAAGGGATTTTCAAAGAAGAGGTCCAGTAGTGTAAAAGAGATCGTATTTGCATTTATTTCTTCCAATTTTTTGTGATACTCCTCTCTCAGCTTTATTAAAACTTTAATCTTTTTGGATGTTTCCTGTGAAGTTTGACAAATACCATTAAGAAAAAAGTTCAGCCAGCTAAGAAAATCTCCTTCTTCTCTTACTTTTGTCAACATATCATAATATCGCCTTCTGTTTTTTTCAAAAAATGGAGTTACATAAAAGATTGGTTCTTCTATTATTCCCTGTTTGATTAAATATAGCGTAATAAGCGTTCTTCCTAATCTGCCATTCCCATCTTCATACGGGTGTATCGTCTCAAAATAATAGTGCATCAAACCAATTTTTATTAATCTTGGAATATCATCTTCTTTTCTCATGAAAGCAAACATATTTTCCATTAAATTTTCTACTTTGTTATAATGAGGAGGTATGAAACCTGCACTTTGCCAATGCTTTCCGTCAATCCAATTTTGCACTTTTCTGTATTCACCTAAAAGCCTATTAGAGCCTCTTACTCCTCGTAAAAGTTTGTCATGCATTTCATTCACTAAATCTTTGTTTATATCAAATCCATTAGACAGCCTTTCCAAAGCATTGTTTAAAGAATGGATATAATTAATAATTTCTTTTATATCTCTATAACCTCTTTTTTCTATACTTCCAGCTTCACTTAGAAATACGTCTGATAAAGAAACATTAGTTCCCTCAATTTTTGTGCTTAACCAAGCTTCTCTTCTTTTATATGCTTTAATAAACAAATCAAGAGTGCTCTTGCTTATGTTTTTGGCGAGACCTTTTAATTCTCCAATGCACAAATTTGCATTAGCAAGCAATTTAATTGTAGGATTGGGAAATGCTAAATTATCAGGAATTTCTTTTGGTAAAAAATATTTATATGATTGTTCCTTGCCATCAATTATTCCTCTCTCTTCAATAATGCTTCCAGCAGTTCCATTAAATCTATTTGCTTCCACAATATGTTAATAAGGTTACTCATATTTATACTTTTTGTTCAAAATATTAATATAAATTAAATAGTGTCATAATTTGATTAAGTTTCATTAATAAAAACCCAATAAGTAATAAATTCGTTTGAACTGAATAGTTTTATTAACAGAAAAGAGGGATTATGTTAATATAAATAGAAAGCTTCATATATTAGTTTCGCTAATATTAATAAGGCGAATGAAAAATGTTGCAAATGTTACAGGAAAAGTCGGAGTTGATGTAACTGTTAAGCAATCATTCGGCTTCGGAGGCCACAACTCAGTGCTTGTTTTCAAAGCATATAGAGGACTTTGAATAACCCCATATTTTATGATTTTTGTTCAAAGTCCTCTTAGACAACTTTGTTATAAAAAAGGGGATAATCAAAGTTGTCTATAACGGCTAGAAAAGCCACTACCTGCCCTGAAGCATAATCAGGTCCTTCAAAGTCAGCTTTTTGCCGCTTTTAAGCTTTTCAGTCAGCTCCTGTTCCTTTTTTTCAGCCTGTTCCCTTTTCTTTGCTTCCATTTCCTTCTGCTTCGCCGCTGCTGCCGTATCAAGCTGTTCCCTGAGCTCAGCCAGATTGTGCAGCTTCTGCTGAAGCGAGGCATCAGCAGCATCAAGCTCTTCTTTGGCCTTTCCCAACTGCCCTGCAAGCGCTTCCCTGCGCTTCCTCAATTCCTTCAGCTTCGGAATCAGTAAGACCATCTCCCCATGGAACTTCTGGCTTGACGCTGCGTGCTGCTGGAGCTCCCTGTGAAAGCTGTTTGACTCTTTCCTCAAGCCTGAAAATTTTGCAAATGCATCCTTCCACGCCGTGCTGGCATTCAGAAAGGATTTTGATGAGTCAACCTGCCTCTTCCTTTCCTTAATCACCTTCATGAGCTGCTGCTCCTTCTCAAAAGGCATGACTTCTGTTTCAATCCTCAGCTCCAACTCGGCAATCTCCGCCGTAAGCTGCTCAGGCGATTTGGCCCTGCCCCTGGCGTTTTTTGGCCGCGATTTGCCAAGCACAGACACTGCAGCTTCCTTTACTTCAGAAGCCTTTCTCAACTCGCCAACCGCAATTTTCAAGGCCTCATTGGCTTCCTGCCTCTTTGCCTTCAGCTCTTTCACAGAAGCAGTTTCCTTGTCCCTCAGGGCTTTCAGCTCCCTGACCCTCACAACAGCCTCTGCGAATTCAGTCCTCACCTGCCTAAGCTCCCTTACCAGCCTGCCTCTCTGGCCGGCAGACTCTGACAGCCTTGACTGCAATTGAGAAACTGCTTTCTTATCATCGTACAAAGCCCTGGAAAGGGACTTTGCGTCAGGCGCAGCCTGAACTGCGTTTTGCTGGTTGCTTGAATCGTCCATGTTCTGCCCTGACCGCATTTTAGAAGCAGGATTATAAAGTTATTGATGAATGCATGGCTTCAGGCATGGGTTCCGGTGCGAAAGATTATAAACCAACAAGGCAGAAGGACGGCTGGAAAGCACAAGAGTCTTCTAAACCCGCATTTTTAGCACTATGTAGTGATTAAAAACGAAAGATTTACATAGTGGTTGATATCTGCAAACCTCATGGCAAGCTGGCTAGTGAAAAAGCTGTTACCGGCAGCAATAGCTGGGTTAGGCATAGCAACTGCTGCGTGTGTTCCCGAGTACGAGCTTGATGAGGCAAAAGAACAGATAGCTAATTTAGAGGCGACTGTTGTAGCACAGCAAGGACAAATTCAAGGATTACAACAACAAGCTTCATCAAAGGGGCTTATAGCACAGCAGCTTTCCATAGGCCAGATATACGCGCCAGAGGAAACAGAAATTGTTTCAAGTTACTTGGAGGGTATACAAATCGCCGTGCATCGTACAAGACAGAGCAGTTTTAACGAACTACAGGTAAGGTTTTTTCCTTTGGAAACACAGGAATGCCGTGACCTTTTACAAACATTCGGTAAACAACAGGCTCTTTTAACATATCTTGCTAACATATCTCAAGTTTTTGCAAAGTATCCTGCTCAAGGCGTTATCCAACAGGGGCTTTGGGCAGGGTTTTATGGTCCGAACACTATTATAACCATGGACCCCTCTGTAATCTGGGCGAACTTACGCTCCCCGTTTCATCCCATTAAAGCACTCGGGGTTATACGTTTAAGCAACGAAAGTGTGGAAACTTTGGAAAAAATCGGGAGAGATATCCGTGACAACGCGTGTAATGCCCCAGAAAAAACAAGTTTACATCGGCAGCTAAACCCACACATGTATTCTGCAAATGGCACATTAAAGCCACATTATGCCCCGAAGAAAACAGGGATGCAAGCCTAGCTCTGCAACTGTAACAAACAGAAAAGAAAAAGATAAAAAAAATAAAAGAAAAAAGCTGCTTATCCAAACAAGGCTGACAGACCGGCAGCGGCTTCTTCAGCTGCTTTCTTCTCGTCTTCCTTCTTGGCCTCGGGCTTTGCCTCTGCCTTAGCTGCACCAGCCGCAGGAGCAGCAGCAACTGCTACCTGTTGGATGGCAGCTTCCTTAATGACCTTTTCAACGTCAACGCCGTCAAGCGCCGCGACCAGTGCTTTCATCTTGGTCAAATCAGGCTTCACGCCTGCGGCTTCCAAAACCTTGCCCAGGCTTGCTTCATCAATCTTCTTGCCTGCCTTGTGCAGGACCATTGCAGCATACACGTATTCCATTTTTCATCTCCTCCTTTGGCGTAAACAGCCGTTATTATTTAAAACTTATTGTTATTTGCCCTTAACATCTGGCTCTGCCCCGCCTGAACCTTCTGCAGGAATGTTGCATTTCTCAGCAAGGTGCTTTGCCGAAAGGAAAGCTTTCCCGACCAGCCTGGCTGCAGTTTCCCTGGTTGCATAAGCCATTTCCACAGCCAGAGCAAATGCCTCGTAAGCCGCTGCCCTGAGCTGCTCAAGATAGCTTTCCGAACTCACTGACAGCACATCCCTGCCATAAACAAGGCCGGTTTCCTTCTCATAAGCCGCAACAAGGTTAAGGCCAATCTCCATCGGCTGGATGTTAAACTTCGCAAGCATCTCTGCAACTTTCGGCTTTATTTTCTCCCCTTCCCTGACAATAGTTGCAGGCACCTTGATGGCAATCTTGCCGCCTTCGACGCCTGCCTTTATGCCAACAGCAGCCAGTTCGCTGATTATCGGGCCTGGCGTGAAAGAAGTTGGCCCTGCAGGAATGACTATGTCATAAGGGGCAGTCTGGCCGGGCTTCGCAGGAGCCTTTGACTTGTTCTTCTGAAGCAGGTTAGCGAGCTTGAAGGGGCTCTGGTTAGTGAATATGAGCGCTGGCATCCCAACAAAGCTTCCTGCCAGCATCTCAACGCCCGGCAGCTTGCCCTTGACAGCGGTCAGGATAAGGCTCAACAGCGTCTTCTTGGTCATCACTATGCGCATGTCGCCGTAAAGCTTGTTCCTCAAGCGCTGAAGCTGGGCGGCAGGCAAGCTCTCAAGGTTAACAACCGCTACAACGCTGTAGCTGCCGAAGAACTTGGCAATTGCCTCAACTGCCCGCTTATTTTTCTTAGCAGCCTTTGCTGCATAATCAGCAGGCTTTCGTGCATTTTTATTCCCAAGCGTCTTTGCCTTCATAGCAATCACTTGCCTTTAGCGGCTTTATCAACAGATTTTTCTGAAGCGGAAACAACCTTGACTGGCTTGCCCATGGTCAATTTGATAAATGCTGCCTTAATGTTCTGCTCGCCCTGCGGCAGGACGTGAATGAGCTGGCCGTAGACCGCAGAAGCATTAGCTGCAAGCTGCTCATCAGCCAGTGCTTCGTTGCCAACCTTGCACTGGACAATTGGAACAGTCTTGGCGGTAACATGAGCAATCCTCTGCAGCTTATCCACAAGCGGCTTCAATGCAGCTTTTGGGGGCACAATGCAGCCTGCCTTTGGGTTTGGCATTTTTCCCTTTGGGCCAAGGACCCTGCCAAAGGTGGCAGCTATCTGAGGCATGATGTTGGCCTGCCCGATGAAAAAATCATACTGCTTAACAAGCTTCTTGGCCAGCTTCCGGTTCTTGCCATAACTTGCAAAATCCTCCTGCAGCACCATGCCGTCACAGGCAGACTTGGCTTCGGGCTGAAGCTCAGGGCCGATAAGGGCACAGACCTTCATCTTCCTGCCCAGGCCCCCGGGAAGGTCAACAAAGAAGTCAACCTGATGGTCAGGCTTCTTCAAGTCCAGGCCAGTCAGAGGAACAACCAGGTCAACGCTCTGGACAAAGCCCCGCTTCCCAGACTTCCGAACCTCTGCAATTGCCGCAATGAATGATTCCTTGACAATAGCCATTTTAACATCAACCTAAGTTTTACCCTCCTGCACAAGGCAGTAAGTAAGGAGCGATAATTGCCCGGGCAACACTTGTGAATCAGGAGGTTATTTATAAATGTATCTGCGCTGTTGCAGCAGTTGGTGGCAACAGATTTAAAACAAGAGCGAGCAAACTCTTTCTTATGGGCGTTTACGAACCTGCAGAGGACAGCCTCCTCCTTGCAGCTGCAGTAGAAAAATATGCCTTTGGCAACGTCCTTGACATTGGAACAGGAAGCGGAATTCAGGCAATCACGGCTGCGAAGAAGAAGGAAGTAAAGTCGGTGGCGGCTGCGGATATTAATGCCGAAGCGCTGAGATTCGCTGAAGCTGCTGCGGCGAAAGAAGGCGTTCGGGGGAAAATCACTTTCCTGAAAAGCGACCTGTTCAGCAGCATTAAAGGGAAATTTGACACGATAATTTTCAATCCGCCGTACCTGCCGCAGGACAAGGGCATCTTTGATGAGGCGATTTACGGGGGAAAGCACGGATACGAAGTGCTGCAACGCTTTATTGGCTGCTGCAACAGCTATTTGAAAGACGGCGGGATAGCCCTCATCGTCTTCAGCAGCCTGACAAACCGGCAGAAGGTTGACGAGGCAATAGAAAAAAGCTGCATGGAGTATGAAGAAACAGGGCAAAAGCACATTTCTTTTGAGGCGCTCTACACCTATGCGATAAGAAAATCTTCCCTGTTGCGGCAGCTGGAACAGAAAGGCATAAGCTGCATGGCCCTGTTTGCAAAAGGCAACCGCGGAGTGATTTACAAAGGCAGCTGCCGCGGGAAAACTGTTGCTGTCAAGGCCCAGAGAAAAGGCACTATGGCTGTTGCAAACGTGGAAAACGAGGCAAACTGGCTGAAGCTGCTGAACAAGGAAGGCATAGGCCCGAAACTGCTCCTTACGGGAAAGGACTGGTTTGCTTACTGGTTTGTTGAAGGAAAATTTATCGTTGACTTTATCATCAGCTGCAAGGAAAAAAAGAAAATCGCTGCGGTGATAAGAGCCCTGCTGCTGCAGGCAAGAAAGCTGGACAAGCTCAAAGTAAACAAGGAAGAGATGTCAAGGCCTCAAAAGCATGCCATAATTGGCAAAGGCGGAAAAGTGACGATGATTGACTTTGAAAGGTGCCACAAAACGCCAAAGCCGAAAAACGTGACACAGCTGTGCCAGTTCCTTGCCCACGGCTACGCGAATGCGCTGCTGAGGCAGAAAGGAATCGCTATCGAAAGCGAAAAACTGCTGGCGGCTGCGAAGGACTACAAGCACGGGCAAACTGATAAAAACTTTAAAAGAATCCTGAAACTGGTGAGCTAAGCGAGCTTTGCCCCCGCTTTTCCGGAAACTTTCCGACGCCAAATAGAAAAGTTTATATACTGGTTATACCGATATAACCCTGATGATGCATGCTTGAAGTAAAAGCTAAAGTGAGGGAATGGGGAAGGTCGCTGGGGATAGTCCTGCCAAAAGATGCTGCTATGACGGAAAGCATCAGGAAAAATGATACGGTCAACCTGCTGATAAGCAAAAACGGCAACGCGTTGAAAGAAACCTTTGGAACATTTAAGTTTAAAAGACCAACTGATGAAATTTTGAAGGAATCGGATGAGGAAGCCTGGGATGAATAGCCCCGTGTATTTCTTTGATACATACGCCTTCTTTGAAATAATAAGAGGGAACCCCAACTACAAAAAATATTCAGAAGCACAAGCGATAACATCCATATTTAACCTTGCGGAGCTTAATTATAACCTGAAAAAAGAGATGAGCAGAAAAGCGGCTGACGAGGTCACTGAAAGGTATGAGGCATTCCTTGTTCCTGTGACCATAGCTGAAGTTAAAGAAGCGATGGACATAAAAAGCAAGAACAGGGATTTGTCAATACCTGATGCCATCGGCTATGTCGTTGCAAAAAAATATGGGGTGCTATTCCTGACAGGAGATATGGGTTTCAAGAGCATGAGAAATGTGGAATTTGTAAAATGACAAGCTTCAATGAAAGAATCTGGCAGCTCTGCAAAAAAGTCCCGAAAGGCAAAGTCACAACCTACAAGCTCCTTGCGGAAGCGGCAGGGACAAACGCTTACAGGGCTGTTGGAAACGCAATGAACAGGAACCCGAACGGGCTGCTCACCTGCGGCTATGGAAAAAAGATGATACCCTGCCACAGGGTGGTTGGCAGCGACGGCAGCCTTGTTGGGTTTGCGCA
>JACPBY010000021.1 GCA_016180065.1 Candidatus Woesearchaeota archaeon
TTGTCACCCATTGGACACTGGACATCCATCCGGCAAAACTATTAAAAGAGAAGAAGCTACAGAAATGCCCATGATTCGGGGAAAGGCAAGCTATCTCAGCAGGCTGTATTCACGCATTGGCAATTTCAAGACAGTTGAGTATTCTGAGAAGATGGAAGGCTCTTCACCACCATCTGTCTTCATCGGCAGGTATGGCTACCCGAAGGTTGCTGCCGGGCCTTTGCTGGCTCCAGAACGCGGCGACACTAGCATTTTAGACCTTCCTGAACAGTGGCTCCCCGCACAGAAGACGACAGCGGATATTGTTGATTTCAGGATGCAGCTTGTAAGGGGAAAGCAAACAGTTAACGTGAAGGAAAAAGCTGAAGAGAAGAAAATTGTTTCCCTGTTGCAGGAGGTAGCCCTTGCGAAAAATTCCCTTGAAGTGGCAGCAGAATTCAAAAAAAAGCCAACAGGCAGGTTTTTTCACGAAGAGGTGCAGCCTTACGGGCCCAGCGCTGCCCTGAAGGAGCTGAGCCTGGGCAACAGCAAATTCGATCCCAAGCTTGAAAAGGCTCATTACGACACTGACCTGAAGGCGAAGGACGCTGTCATCCAGCTATACGAGAAAGGCGTTTTGTTCTCCTCAATCCAGAAGGCATTCAGCACTGGCGCTTTTGGCATGGGAAAAAACAGGAAGCTGGTGCCTACAAGATGGTCAATCACTGCTGTTGACAGCACCATCTCCGGGAACCTGCTGCAGGAAATAAAGCAGCTTGATACCATAGAAAGCTACAGGGTGTATGAGTCAACCACCCTGAACAACCGCTTCATTGTCATCCTTATGCCGACCATGTGGAGGTATGAGTGGATAGAGGCTTTTTTCCCCAGCATAGTGGGAGATAAGCTTGAGATTTTTGGCGATCATGAAAAGTTTGAGAGAAAGACAGAATACTCACCTGTTGGAGGATGCTACTACTCCGCCAGGCTGGCTGTTGCCGAAAAACTAAAGGCTGAAGGGAAGCAGGCAGGCGTGATAATACTCAGGGAAGCTTACCCCGGTTACCTGCCCTTGGGCGTCTGGAATGTCAGGGAGAACATGAGACTTGCCATGCGACTTGGCTGCCACAGCTTTGAGGCATTTAACAATGCGCTCTCATACGCTTTCTCCCGGCTCAAGCTTTCGCTTGGAACGTGGCTTCAGCACAGCACACTGCTTAAGGAAGAGCTTGTGCAGAAGAGGCTGGCAGGGATGGCGTTTACTCCACCTTCTCCTTCGCAACATCAACTATCTCGCTTGGCTTGAGCAGTGCTATCCCTGTTTCCTTGCCGATTATTTCGACCTGGATTATCTTGTCAGGGCTGTTCAAGTCAACGTTTTTCCTGTTGACAACATCGGTAAGCTTCACTATGAGCTGTACGCCTTCAAGCTTGTCCCAATGGCGCTTGTTCATGCCCATCTTCCATTTTTCATTCTGGCCTATGCCTTCTGATACTGCGTTGATTACTTTTTGCATGGCTGGAACGTCAGAAGGGCACCACTTGTCTATGGGCGTGTAATGGTGCGTTACAGAAAACAGGTTCGGATTGGACCTGCACAGGCTTCTTACCCTGGCTGAAGCTGCCCTTGCATTTGAAACAGCGACCTTGAACAGGCCTTCCACTTCTGTCTGCCCAATCTGGGGCTTTTCCCCAACCTGCTTCAGGACCTCACGAAGCTCAAGCTCTGCCGTACCCTTATGGTTGGGGTCGAATGTGACAATCATGTTTGCCTGGCCCTTGAGAGGTGTTGCTCCAAGCGGAAGCTGCGCAGGCTTTGCTGCAACGGCTTTCTTTACTGCTTTTGCTGCCTTAGGCCTTGCTTTTGCCTTTTTAACAGCCTTTGGCTTTGCCCTTGCCTTCTTTGCCGGCTTTCCGGCTGATGCTTTCTTCCTTGGCTTTGCAGACTTAGCCCCTGCCTTCCTTGCTTTTTTTGCCATGAACATTCACCCCTCAAAATCAGCTACAGCGGATTTTGGTTTTTTACGTTACGAATATGCATCATTTCATGTATTTCCATATATTAACTTTTCGCTTTGCCAACTGCGGAAGACAGGTTATGGTTATTATAGTCATAGCTTCTGACTAAAAGCAAAGGTTTTTTATAGGCAGTTTTGCAGAAAAGAAACGGGAGCGGGAAAAGGGGCGTATTTTGCTATGAACTGTGGGAACGGGAAAAAGAGGACGTTCAGCGAGTTAAGGCACATAATCCTCACAGTACTTTTGCCCTGCCAGCAAACAACAAACCAGATTTCTGTCATGACAGGAATAAACTGGAGAACTGTTGAAGCGCACCTCACATTTCTCATTGGAAAAGGGCTGGTTGTTGAAGTCCTGAAATCAGAGTATGTCAGGATTTTCAAATTGACTGAAGAAGGCAGGGCAGCTGCAAATTCACTCTATCAACCGCTTCAACAGGAGATGCAGCAGCTGCAAAAGAAAGAGGGAGTGATTGAGTTATGAGAGTCCTGATGTTTGGCTGGGAATTCCCGCCATTGAACACAGGAGGGCTTGGGACAGCCTGCTACGGCCTTACCAAAGGGCTGAGCAAAAACGGCGTCAGCATAGTGCTGGTCCTGCCGCAGGCATCAGCAGGAACAGAAAAAATCAGCTCGGTAAAGATAAGGGCCGTGAACATCGCAAACGTAAGGATAAAGCCAGTGAAGTCTGCAATGTCCGCGTACATGAGCCCAACAGAGTATGAGCGATATATGCTAAAGAACAAAGGAAGGAAGCCGATATACGGCCAGAACCTGTTTGAAGAAGTTGAGAGGTTCGCAAGGCAGGCGGCAATAATAGCCCGTGAAGAGCTGGCAGAGGGGTTTGACATAATACATGCGCATGACTGGATGACTTACAAGGCGGGGCTGGCTGCGAAAAGGGTTTCCGGCAAGCCGCTTGTTGTCCATGTGCATGCCACTGAGTTTGACAGGACAGGCGGGCTGGGAGCGAACGAGCACGTCTACATGATTGAAAAGGAAGGGATGGAAAGGGCAGATGCCGTAATTGCGGTCAGTAACTACACGAAGCAGAAGATAATGGAGCATTATGGGATACCTTCCGGAAAGATAAGCGTCGTGCACAACGCAATTGACAAAGATGAAATGCCTGATGTCAGGGTGGAAAAGAACAGCAGCGAAAAAACAGTGCTTTTCCTTGGAAGGATAACCCTGCAGAAAGGCCCTGACTACTTCGTCATGGCAGCCAAAAGAGCCCTTGAGGCAGAGCCAGACACCCGTTTCATAATAGCCGGCTCAGGCGACATGGAGCCAAGGATAATAGAAAAGACTGCTGAGCTCGGCATAGCCAACAAAGTCCTGTTTGCAGGCTTCCTTCACGATGAGGACGTACACAAAGCATACAGGATGGCTGACCTTTACGTGATGCCATCAGTCTCAGAGCCTTTCGGGATAACACCACTGGAGGCGGTAATGAACCGCACACCAGCGATAGTGAGCAGACAGTCAGGCGTAAAGGAAGTGCTCAGCCATTGCCTGCAGGTCGACTTCTGGGACATTGACCAGATGGCAAACAAAATCGTTGCGGCATTAAGGTACAAGGAGCTCCATTCGGAGCTCCGAAGAAACGGCTATGATGAGGCTAGCAAGCTCAGCTGGAGCGGCTCGGCACAAAAATGCATTGGGGTTTACAATTTGCTTTTGGGAAAGGCGGGATAAAAAATGGTAGACATATGCTTTTATTTTCAGGTGCACCAGCCATTAAGGCTGAGGCCATACACTGTCTTTGAGCTAGGAAAGAACAGCAGCTACTTTGATGAGCAGAAGAACCGCGAGATACTTGACAGGGTGGCAACAAAATGCTACCTTCCGGCAAATGCAGTCATGCTTGAGCTTCTTGACAAGCATCCTGAATTCAGGGCGAGCTATTCCATAAGTGGAATAGCGCTTGAACAGTTTGCAAACTACAAGCCTTCAGTGCTTGACTCCTTCAGGGAGCTTGTGAGGGCAGGAAAAGGAAGGGTGGAGCTGCTTGATGAAACCTACCACCACAGCCTGTCATTCATTTATTCAAAGCCCGAATTCATGGAGCAGGTCAGGCTTCACAGCAGGCTAATTGGAAAGCTATTCGGGAAAACACCAAAGGTTTTCAGGAATACAGAGCTCATCTACAGCAATGACCTTGCAAGGACAGCTGAGCAGCTCGGCTATGAAGGAATACTTGCTGAGGGAGCAGACAAAATACTTGGCTGGAGAAGCCCAAACTTCATTTACAAGCCCGCCGGAACAAAGAAGATATCGCTGCTCCTGAAGAATTACAGGCTTTCTGATGATATCGCGTTCAGGTTTAGCGAAAGAAGCTGGAAAGAATGGCCACTGACGGCAGAAAAGTTCGCAGGCTGGGTAAATCAAGTTAACGGCAACGGAAACACGGTGAACCTTTTCATGGACTATGAAACATTCGGCGAGCACCAATGGCCTGAAACAGGAATATTCAACTTCATGAAGAAGCTGCCTGAAGAGCTGCTGAAGCACCCGGACAACAGCTTTGCAACCCCAAGCGAGCTCATAAGGAAGCATAAGGCCACAGCAGAACTGGACGTGCCTCAAATGGTCTCATGGGCAGATGTTGAGCGGGACTTGAGCGCATGGACCGGCAACAGCATGCAGCAATCAGCACTGCAGCAAATCTACCGCATTGAATCCGAAATCAAAAGATGCGGCGATGAAAAGCTTTTGGAAGACTGGAGAAGGATGCAGATAAGCGACCACTACTACTACATGTGCACAAAATGGTTTGCCGATGGAGATGTGCACAAATACTTCAACCCCTATGAAAGCCCGTATGACGGCTTCATAGCGTTCATGAACATACTGGCAGACATAAATGAGCGGCTGAAGAAGGCAAATGAAGGAAGAGAGCTGAATGAAGCACTAAGGGCAGCGATAGGATGATGGGAAAGTTTTAAAAACAACTGCGTATGAAACGGCATTAAGCGCAAAAAGGGGTGAGTAGGATGGCAAAGGCAAAATCTAAGTCCGGGAAAGCTTCCGGGGAAAGCAGAACAGCAGAAGGAAAAGGCTTCACGCTTGTCAGAAAGGGAGTTTACAAAACACCAAACACAACCAAGCTTGAGATAACCGTGAAGAAGCTGGGAACCGCCCCGGACGACAAGAAGTTCGTGCTCAAGGACGGCAGGCTGCTGAAAGACATGGTTGAACTGGCTAATGCGCTTGAGTACATGAGCGATGACGTATTCAGCCACCATGTAAACAACTTCAAGAACGACTTCAAAACCTGGGTGGAGGATGTTTTCAGCGAAAAAGAGCTTGCTGCAGAAATGCACAAGGCAAAAACCAAAGCTGACATGCAGCTGGCGCTGCTCAGGCATATTGTGAAAAAAACATTTTAGTGATTTGGCAATACAGTGCCGTAAAAAAGAGGTGATTATTTTGGCAAAACCAACTGCAGAAGAAGCGAAAAGGCTCCTGGCAAACACAGCCCCTGAAAAGGCATTCTGGGTTAACAACGGGCCTGTGCTGAAAAACACCATAGAACTGGCCGGAGCAGCAAAAAAGCTCACCCCGGAGCAATTCACGCATCATGCCAACAGTCAGAAGAACGACTTTGCAACTTGGGTTCAGGAAGCAATAGGAGACTCCGACCTTGCCCAAAGGCTAAGAAAAATGAAAACAAAGGAAGGCTTTGCCAGTGTTGTGGCCGGCAGGCTCAGGGAGCTGCAAAAAGCGCTGAAATAGGATGGACCTGCTCGAAAACCTTGCCAACCCTGAAAAGTTTTTCTACTGTGCAGACGGTTCAGTGCTGCGCAGCATCCGTGAGCTTGGGCAAAAGCTCGAAACCATGAGCAGCCAGGCATTCGGCAGCCATGCCAACAGCCACAAGAACGACTTCCACAACTGGGTGAGGGATGTTTTTCAGGACAATGAACTTGCAGGCGAGCTGCTCCAGGCAAGAACGCCGCAACAGGCGGCAGCAGCAGTAAGAAGGCGCATGCAGAAGCTGCTCCAGGCAAGGGAAGAGATTGAAACTGCAATCAGAAAAGCAACAAAAGAGAACGCGCCAGTTACAGCGGCAAAAAAATTCAGGCTGACAGGCGTGGCTGCACCGAAGATAAAAAGAAAAACTGCAAAAGCTGAAAACAGAAAGCTTAATAAGAAGAAAAACAAAAAACAACCAAACAAAGCCTTTTCAGTAAAAAGGGCAGGTAAAAAGAGGCGCACAATGAAAAACAGAAGGAAGAGCTCCAAGACGAGGCCAAAGAAGCAACTCAAGGCGCAGTTAAGAAACAGAATGAAAAAGCATGTGAGCAACTGGCTAAAATGGCTAAGCATAAGCCCAAAGATGTAAGAACTGGAAGGGCGGTAGTCAGGCTCTCAAGGTCGCCCAAAATGCCGAAAGCAAGGCAGTTCCTCCAGCATTACTTTGCCATGGAACGGCCCAACACAACGCACTTGTTCTTCTCAAAAGGCATAATTGACTTCCTCCTCGGGCTGGTAATCGGAGTCCTTGTTGGCATAATAGTTGCAATACTCGCGGGAATCACAGGTTAACGTCTGCACTTTACCAGCTACTTCAGCACCAGGCTCATTATGCTGTGAGAGCTGCCTCAGAACAGGCGCAGTGATATCGGTATCGGCTAAAATTTGCCATAGCCGATACATTTATAAATGCGGACATGCCGGTTATTTCTATGCTAATGGCAGAACGCCTCTACACGAGGCTTTTGGAAAGAAAAAAAGCACTGGATTCACATAGGCCCCTAAACCAGCTGCAGCTGCAAAAATTGAAAGAGGAGTTCACGGTTGAGTACGTTTACAATTCAACCTCAATAGAAGGGAACACATTAAGCTTAAATGAAACTAAGCTTGTCCTGCAGGAAGGCATCACTATCGGAGGGAAAAGCCTTCGGGAGCACCTTGACGTTACTAATCAAAATGCAGCTATTGAATATATCTATGCCTTTGTTAGGAAAAAGAAAGAAATAAGGGAATCAGACATTTTAATGCTGCACAGAATTACCTTAAAAGGGATTTCTGATTACTGGGCTGGCCGCTATAAGACGTCGCAAAACAGGATAGTTGGGTCAAAGCACAAAACAACCCCTCCATATAAGGTAAATGGCGAGATGAGAAATCTTGTTTATAACCTCAAGGACAATCCAAGAAAATTCAACCCTGTTGAGCTGGCGGCCTTCGCCCATCATGAGATTGCCGGGATTCACCCGTTTGTTGATGGCAACGGAAGAACTGCAAGACTAATATGCAACCTCATTTTGATGAAAAATGGCTTTCCTCCCGTAATAATAAGGACAAAAGAGAGGGCAAAGTACTTTGACTCCCTGGAAAAGGCGCATTTCGGTGATTTAAAGGCGTTCGCTGATTTCATCGGGCGCAGGGTTGAGGAGTCCCTTATACTATATTTAAGCGCCTTTGCAAAGACAACAAAAAATAACGAGCTATTGCCGCTTGCTTCCATCGCTAAGGAGACTCCGTACGGCCAAGAGTATCTTAGTTTGCTGTGCAGGAGAGGGCTATTGCCTGCCACGAAAATCAATAACGTCTGGCACAGCAGCATAGAAGAGATAGAAAGTTACATGCGAATGGCAAAGCATCGAGATATCGGTACAGATAAAAAAAGCTAATAGCCGATAATTGCCAAATAAGGCAGCGCCCCCTTTTTTCAATCGTTATTTAAGCAGAATTGTCATTATGCTGTGCGAGCTGCCGCAGTAGAGGTAGCAGTTGGCGATGTTCAGGCTGCCTCCAAGGTACTTGCTTAGCTTCCTTAGCTGCCTCTTTGCCTTGACAATCCTTGGTGAGCACTTTACCTCATAAATGTCAACATCACATCCTTTCCTGGCAATCACATCAGCCTCAGCGAGCATGCGCTTCCTTGCCCTTACAGCAACATGCTTAGAAACAGAGTCGTACCTGTCCTTAATCTTCGTGCACAGCTCCTCTACATACTGGTCGTGCTTTGAAAGTTTCAAGCCGTTAAGGACCACGGTGAGCAAGCTTACCTGTTCAGAGATTTTTATAGTTAACGCATATGCTTTGCCATGCAAAACGCAAAAAACATTATAAGGAGGGAATAGCAGCTAAAATACCAGCACGAGGTGATTCACTGATGGCAGCAACGCCCAAAGGCATATCAAAGATAAGGCTGGATTCGGTAGTGATTGAGAGGTCGGTTTACGACGACTACGTCAGGTGGTGCTCAAAGCACGGTTACTCAGCTAACGTGCTTCTTGAGCGGTTCATGAAGGAAACAGCTTCAAAACCATAAGAAATGGAATACAAGACAATCTCAGGGATAAAGCTGCCCGCCATTGGCATAGGGACATGGAACATGGGCAGGGCACGGCTTGGCCACGAGAAGCCTGACTGCAGCAACGACGAAAAATTTGTTGCCGCGATTAAAGAAGCGATAAAGCTGGGCATGTGGCACATAGACACTGCTGAGATGTACAGCAGCGGCCATGCTGAGCAAATCGTGGCCAAAGCCATAAAAGGAATCCCGCGCGAACAGGTCTTTATCACAACCAAGGTCCTGCCTTCAAACCTGAAAAGGGAATATCTCCTTGCCGCAGCAAGGTCAAGCATGCAACGGCTTCAGGTAAGCCTCGTTGACCTCTTCCTCATACACTGGGTCAACTCAAACGGGCAGATACAAGAAGCAATGGAAGCAATGGACGAATTGGTTGAATCAGGCAAAGTAAAGCACATCGGAGTCAGCAACTTCTCAACAGCGCAGTTAAAGCTGGCACAATCATATGCTGAAAACAAAATCGTGACAAACCAGGTGGAATACAACCTCATGGAAAGAGGCTGCGAAAAGGAGCTGCTGCCTTATTGCCAGGACAACGACATAATTTTAACAGCTTACAGCCCCTTAGCGCAGGGAAATTCGCGACTTTTGAAAAATAAAGTCCTCGCTGCTGTTGCTGCTAAGCACAGAAAGACGACAGCGCAAGTTGCCCTCAACTGGCTTGTTTCGCAGAAAAACGTGATTGCAATACCAAAAGCCTCATCAGTTGAGCACGTAATGGAAAACGCTGGCGCAGCTGGCTGGAGCCTGGACGCTGAGGACATGGAGCTGCTGGAAAAAGAATTCTGAAACATCAACGTCGGTAGCCATGGCAAAACGTTTATAAAAGAAACACGCAGCCCGCAGGCTATGCTTGACAAGGAAAAAGCCAAGGAAGAATTGAAAAAACTGATACAGCGCTACAATGAGCTGGGAAACAGGGATTCTGATGAGCGGCGCAGGGTTGAGGATGAAATAAAGAGAACAGATGCAGAGATTGACGGATTGGTGTATAAGCTTTATGGCATAACAGATGAGGAGAAGAAGATTATTGAGGACTCACTGAAATAAGCTGGGCAGGGGCAGTGTCATGCTTCACATCCGAGTATTTCCAGCCTTTGCTGATTCTTCTTTTAACGGCCTCGCCAAGGCTTTCCAGCTCAAACGCTGTCTGCGCGCTTGTGATTGCCTTTGAGTCAGCATCAATGAGGAAAAGGCCAGAGTCATAAGGCTCAATTAGGCTTTCCTTGACCGACCTTTTAAAAACCCTCTCCAACTCATCATTCTTAAGGCCCTTAAACAGCAAATCCTTTACCATCACTTCAGATATCGTCGCTCTTTTCAGTACGCCTTCTTTTTTAATATACAAATTCATGTGTGACATCTTTGAATCAAAGACTTCTATGAAAGAACTTATATTTAAAGATAGCAGCAAAAAATGTTGCAGAGCTATGGCCGCATATAGCAAAAATATAAATAGCCGTTTAGCTACATGCACTGTTGTCCTGAAATAGGATAAGCTGCGAGGTGATGCGCAAAGTGATAGGAAAGAAAAGATTCAGGACACAGGCCTTGCAACCGTGAAAAAGACAAACAGCCATCAGCTGTTTAACGATGCGGCGGCGTAAAAGGGCCGTGTGGCTTGCCCCTGATGGCAAACTGCCACGATTAATGCCCCAGCCCAACCTTTTTAAGAAAAAGGTTGAACAAAAAACGTCGGAAGGAAAACGCCAACTAAAACCGCATTGGCCGGTTGAAGGCTTGATTTTCTCTTATTTCGGGTCGTAAGCTACCTCTTTCAAGCCACGCCGGGATGGCATGCTGCAAAAGATATCTGGCTGGAGCAGCTCAACGCCGCGCAGCTCAGGCATATTGCTTACGGCTGCCCTGATTCTCCCAAATGCGTTTGGAACTCCCGCGTACTGATCTCTAATGAGCAGGTAGTCCTTTCCATATTTAATCCCTTCCTCTCTCAAAAGCTGATTGACATCCCTGACCATCAACATGCCTTTTCTTAAAGCTCCGGGAGCAAAACCTCTTACATAAATAAACTGCAGGGTAGCATTGAACTTACCGGAAAACAGCCCTTTGCCAAGCATCGGCCAAACATCAGTTGGGTGTTCCATCGCGTATGCTATAAACCTTTCAGCCAACACGCCGGAGAGAAGCTTCAAGACTTTTATCAGGAGCCATAGAGTTTGGAATTCCACAGCCATATTTAAATCTTTTTATTTTTGTTATTGTCTGGTGATGAAATCTCTTGTTTTTAGTGTCTAGACAATAGCTGCTGCCGAACAAGGTAGTAGGATCACCACACTTTGCCATACTAGTCTACTTGTATTACAATGTGGTATATATATCTAAATTGCGAAATGTTTAAATACTTCACATAGCAGGAAAAGCGTTACTTTTGTTTTGCTGGACACAAAACAGAAATCGGGATCAAATCCGCTCGTCTGGACAACGACCGGGTTTAATCAGACATTATCGGACAATTTGTTGGACAATTCAGTCGCAAACAGTTCGTTGGACACAAACTGCTTGTTCTAGCTGGTGATATGCACAGCTGTAGTATTTAAACATTACCATCATAGAAACTACATAAGCAAACATATGTGTTGCAATTACAGTTGTGTGTGTTAGCCATAAACCAACAAAAATAAGCCAAAAAAGCTAACTGCGAAAGCGGGGTGGATTGAAATGGATTACATCGTGCAAGACGCACTGAAGAGTGCACCGGAAGAATTAATGCAGGGAATGGTTGGGCAGGCCAACATTAAAGTTATAGGAGCAGGCGGAGCCGGCAACAACATGGTATCATGGCTCTACAAGAAGGGCATAAAAGGCGCAGAGATTGTTGCATGCAACACAGACAAGCAGCACCTGGACATATCTTACGCTGACAAGAAATTCCTCATAGGAAAGGACCTTACCCGAGGCTTGGGATGCGGCGGCTACCCTGAAAAAGGTGCTGAGGCAGCAAAAGAAGCCTTGCAGGAAATCAAGGAATCCCTCAAAGGCGCGGACATGGTATTTGTCTGTGCAGGAATGGGAGGCGGCACAGGGACAGGCTCTGCACCAGTTGTTGCAAAGGTTGCAAAGGAAAACGACGCCATTGTCATCGGCACAGTAACCATGCCGTTCAAGATTGAAAGGGCAAGGATAGACAAGGCAGAGTTCGGCCTGCAGCAGCTCAGGCAGGTATCTGACACGGTAATTGTCATTGACAACAACCGCCTTGTGCAAATCGCCGGGAACCTGCCGATTGAACAGGCATTTGCAGTT
The DNA here is from genome assembly GCA_016180065.1 of Candidatus Woesearchaeota archaeon. Classification (GTDB taxonomy): domain Archaea; phylum Nanobdellota; class Nanobdellia; order Woesearchaeales; family UBA10216; genus UBA10216. The sequence goes on from JACPBY010000021.1 coordinate 11,590, forward strand.
GCAAACGAGCTTATCGCTACTATGATAAAAGGCATAGTAGAGACAATTGCCATACCATCACTCGTGAACCTGGACTTTGCAGACGTCAAGGCCATAATGAGCAATGGAGGGGTTGCAGCCATAGGCGTCGGAAGCTCTGACACCAACAACAGGGTTGAGGAAGCGGTCCAGGGAGCACTGAGCAACCCGCTGCTTGACATAAGCTACAAGGGAGCAACCGGAGCCTTAATCCACGTTTCCGGAGGGCCGGACATGACACTGGATGAGATAAACAGGATAGGCGAGCTGGTCACTGAAAGCCTGGATGAGGACGCAAACGTCATCTGGGGCGCCAGGGTAGCTGAGTCAATGAAGGGCAAGATAACCGTAATGACCATCGTTACCGGCGTAAAGAGCCCGTGGATACTTGGCAAGGTTGACAAGATGAGGGCTGCGGCCAGGCCCACGGTCATGAGGCAGGTTGACGACGAGCTCGGCATTGAAATAGTCTAGGCAAGAGACTCACAATCACCAACTTTGGTGAGCTTTTCTTTGCCTTCATTTACCACCCCCAACAACCAACAATGAAGGCAAAAGAAGGACAGCGTCCTCAAGCGCAAGCTTGGGGACATTTTTTCTTTTTTTATTTTGAAAGTTCTGGGTAGTCTTATAATATGTAAAATATAAGAATAACAGAAAGCAAACAGGCAGTCATGGAAAATAAACAGCCTGTTAAGACTGAAATTAAGAAGAAAGTACCTGTTGACGAAAAAGAGTCTGCTGAGCTTCTTAAGCGCATAGAGGCAATTGCTAAACGGTTATCTGAAAAGAGGCCCAAAGGGCTTACTGCCGTAGAGGCAGTGAGGAGAGAAAGGCGGTAAGTGTTAAGCCTTCCTCGTTCCAACGGCAACTATCTCCCTGAACAGCTTGCCGTTGTCAATTTTTACGCCAAGCTTCCTGAAAAAGTCGGAAACATTCTCAATATCCCGCTTCAGGTATTCATATGCGTTTGGGGCGTTCATCGGCACCATTTGTGAAAAATCGATAAGGACCGGATGCTTGTCGCTGTTCAGGATGTTGAATTTTGACAAGTCGCTGTGAACATAGCCGTAACGGTAAAGCTTCTTTATTTCAGCCACTACTTCTGCGAAAAACTTCTGTGGCGGCTTAGGAACGTCGTCCTTAATCTTCTGGGCAGGTTGTTCATCGCCAACCTGAGTCATCACCAGAATATTTTTCAGAAAAGCAAGAGGGAGGGGAGCCCTCACGCCTGCATCCCTTGTAGCCAGCAAATTCCTGTATTCCCTTTGGCACCATGCAAAAACAACCTCCCTTAGCTTCTTTTTCAGGTGGGGAAACCTTGGGTCTGAAGCCAGGTAATTGTACATGTTGTTGAAGTCGCAGGTTGAAAGGCGGTATATCTTGACAACAGCCCTGCTGCCATCATTTCTTTCAGCACTGAAAACATTTGCTTCCTTGCCGATTGACAGGGGGCTAAGCGTGCCATCAACAAAATGGCCCTTGCTTGCCAAAACGAAAATGTTGCGGATAGTGAACTGGTCGAAGACGTCATCCATTGTCTTGAAGCGCTCACGGAACTTCTTTGCCATCATTACGCAAGATAAGGGGCAAGCATTGCTTCCTGATGTTTGGCATCAACAACGCCAAATTTCACATGCTGCAGGAATTCAAGCCTCTTTCCTGGCTCATACAAATTATTTGCATAAAGCACTGCCAGAATAATGCCTTTCATTCCAAGTTCAACCGTTTCTGTCGGATACATATCAATTTTGCTGTTGTCAATTTTTCTTAGTTTATTGAAATGTCTTGCAAGCCTTCCCCTCTCCAAAAGGTCCCTGGCAACTATCTCATCCACGTTTCCAGTGCCAGAAACTGCAAGCTGCTGAAGGCGGTCTGCAGTTTGGCTGGCTGAGCCAAGCAACCTCGAAAGTGCACTATATCTTTTATGAATGCGAGGCTCAAGGTATTCTTTAACACGTTGATTGCATAAACCGCCTATTGCTAAGCTAATTGTAGCACGGAAAAGATTCGGAGAATACTCTGTAGCCTTACTCTGTAAGCTCTCCAGAAGGGCAAGCCTGTCCGGGCCCGTGAACAATGAAACAGATCCTTCCCGCTGCGCAGTCAGCTTCAACTCAAGTCCCATGCTTGCCTCAAATTTCCTTTAATTTTCGCAGCTCAAGTTTCCTCATATCCCTGACCAACTTGCTGCCTATTTCTGAGCCGAGGGTGAGGCCAGAAAAAATTATGGCACTGAGCCCATAACTAGTAAGCGCTAAAGCTGTTGTTCTGCCGATCTCAGAAGGAAGCTCTGGCGTATAAGTCAGGTCGATAGCACCTTGACTCACCCAGTACAGTATTTGTGGAATGCCCAAAACAAGAGAAGCTGTGCCAGTAATCAGCCCTAATCCCCCCACAATTCTGGCAAACCACGGATTCATTCTGTGATCCATATAGGTTTGTGATAATTCAGTAATACGGCTGGGAATTGCTCTTTTAATGCCAGCTTGCAAGCCGCCAGGCAGTTCCTGTTCTCTTAGGAACCCAAGATTTCCCTCAACAGCCTGAACAGCATCCATAACTTCACTGTGCAAATCGTCAGGGTAGTCTTTTACTGTACTAACCTGTAATGTGTCCGAATCAATACGTACCTTTAGAGCACTGCTCGCTATTTTCAGTTCAAGCAAAGACAGCATAATCTGGTTACCTCCGATGCTCTGCTTAAGTTCTCCATACTCTGGAAAAGAGGTTAACTGAAAATAATTGCTACCGTCCATGCTATATTCGATTTTTCCAACATTAAGATTATACTGTGCAATTGGCGAGAATTGTATAACTCTGTTAATAATGTCTTTATCCACCGTGCCAGTTTTCCCTAACCTGCAAGCTGAATAAGCAGTCAGTAACTCTACTGCAGCGCCTAACCTGTCAGTGTCATAGTTGATGGCGTCAAACAATGGTGTCATTGGCCCAAAATGCTCTCTTCTTATGCTGTCAGTTTGCCCATTCATCATCTGCACTTCTAATGGCTTCCCTTTTTTTGCATTAATTCTTGCCATATGCGTGGAGTTTCCCCTGACTGTTTTTGGGTCCTGAGCCATTTCTTCCAGGTCGCTAAGAGCATCTCTGGTTTTAGTTAAGCTGTAAGAAACGGTTCTGAACAGAATAATCATATCTACTTCCGGGTGCTGGTCGCTTTTATACAAATCCATAATCTTATCCAGCGTTCTGGCGCTGTAAACTGTCCTCTGCAACCTTGGCATTTCAGGCAACATATTAACTTCAAGATACGCCTCCGCATTTATAAACCTTTCCATTATCACCACTGCAAAGTGAATACTGCATCATACAAAACTTTATTAATCAGGGGCATCATACCAGCCCTTACGTCATTCGCGCAGTGCATATTCGGTCCTTCCGCAACCGGG
>JACPBY010000022.1 GCA_016180065.1 Candidatus Woesearchaeota archaeon
CAGTTCAGGTATCTTTAAATAGTCCTTTTCGGGAGGACAAATGCATGGCAGGTGAATACGAGCTAAAGCCGAACCGGGCTGCCTTCGTGGTGTACCCTTCTATAACTGCTGCTGTTGTCCTGCTTATTGTTATTGGGGCAATAGCTCTCATTGCCCCGGACATGATATTATTGGCAATCGCGGCCTGCCTGCCGCTTGTTGCGCTCCATTACTACAGCAGGCTTGTTGCCTATAAAAAAGAGAGGTATATCCTGTTTCCAACCAAAGTTGTTAAGGAAGGCGGCAGCATAATCTCCAACAGCCGCACAGAGCTAAATGTTTCCAACATAACCATGGTAAGCTTGCGCCTGCCCTTTCTTGAGCACAGGCTTTTCGGCACAGGTGACATGGCAATCCAGGCTGCAGGCAGTGAATTCACAGAGGTGTATCTGAACTCCGTAGACAAGCCTGTGGAGCTGTACAGTTACATTGAGAAGCTGATGAAAGCCAATGGCTTTAGGCTGTCAAAGTCAAGGCTGGTCCAGCAGGAAAAGCCAAGCAGCCTGGGTGTGTTTTTTGAGACGTTTAAAAGTTTCTTCAGCATGTTGTTTGTTATTTTTTTCATTGGCTCCTACATTGGTGCCAGCATCGGTGATACTGCCATTTTCAGGCTGGTTGCTGCCAGAGCGCTGCTCCCACTGGTGCTGCTTGTGCTGGCAGGGATGCTTGCGTGGTCTGTGCTGCATTTTCTTGACCTTAAAAAAAGGGTGTACAGCATATACTCTGACACAATCCTGTTCAGCGAGGGCTTCTTATCAAGGAATCATGCGTTTATACCTGTTGAGAACCTTTCAGACTCCACTGTTTCGCAGACCCTTGTTGACAAGATTTTCGGCTTGTATGACGTGGCGCTAAGCTGCCAGGGCACGGGCAAGGAAATCCAATTCAAAAACATGGCAAACGGGCTAAAGCTCGAGTCGAACATTGACGCGTTGATAAGCCAGTCAAGGGTGTTCCATGAGCGCAAGGCACATGTCCCGGCAGGGCAAAATGAAGGGGCACGCATACATGCCCAGGCTAGCCGCAATGCCCGCCCTGAGCTGCAGCCAACTGCATTTACTGCGGATTTCGGCATGGACGGCAAGAGGGCTATACTGGCTCCAATCCTTGTGGTTATGGCTCTCGGAATGGTTGCCCTTCTTGCTTGGATTCTGCTGTTTTCAGCGATGCCTGGCAAAACCGCCCTGCCCCTAGGAAGCGTTTTTGTGTTCCTGGCAGTTAGTGCACCGCCGTTAATGCTTGGCCTCGGATTCGCGCTGTTGCGGCTGATTATAAAGGTGTATGCAACAAGGTACTTTGTGAAGCCAGACAGCTTTGAGGAAAGGTATGATTTCCTGTCGTCAAAGCATAAAGAGTTCACAACAGACAAGATTACAGGAGTTGTTATCAAGGAAGACATTGTAGATGCGTTGTTTGGCACGTGCAGCATAGAGTTCTGGTCCATAGGTTCTGGAGAAAAGCTTGAATTCTTAAACATCAGGAAACAGGAAGGGCTTTACAGCAGCATACTGGCAAAGCTGGGCATAAAGCAGCAGGAGGCTGTTCACCAGATAGTGCCCGCCTTCAGCATTGGCCTATTTATCAGGAAAACGCTTGCAGAACACGCAGCCGGAACAGCTTTTATTGCGCCATTTGCCGCTCTGGCCATTGGGTTTAAATGGCTGCTTGCGCCAATTGCCTGCGCAATTGTTCTCTATATTCTTTTCATCATTTACCAAAAAGCTTACCACAAAAGGGCGAGGCTTACCTTCTTCAATGGCTATGTGCACCTGTTTAAGGGAATCATTGTCAAACAGCATTTTTATGCACTTTTCCACAACATCAAGAGCACAGTAACAGTCAGGTATCCCTTCTCTAATTCAGGCTCACTGGTAATCGAGGTCGCAGGCAGGCAGGTGGTTAAAAGAGAGGGTTCAAGAGGAGGGGAGAGGGCAGTCTCCAACAGCTTCAGAATAGGCTATGTTCCGGACATCTCAACAAAAGACGAGCTTGTTGACATAATCCTCCTGAGAATGCCAACAGCTTTGCAGATAAGCAAGGTGGAGCAAAACATACAACAATATCTTCCAAAAGCTATTTTACAGGCGAGGCCTGCTGTTGCGAACAGCCTCGTAATTCCGGGGGGGCTTACGTTCATCTTCTGGCCGGTTTGGGTGTTTTTTAAATTCACTGCCGCAGGCAACACAGTCCCACAGCCGATTTACCTTTTTGCCACAGCGCTGGCTGCAGGAGCAACACTGTTGCTTTTCAGTTTCATTGTCTTGTATGTAAAGGCGAAGCTGTATGAGATTCAGGCTTACCGCATAATCGCGAAGCGTGGCATACTGTACAAAACCCAGCAATCAATAATGTTTGACAGGATAGACCACATAAGATTCTATGAAGGGATGCTCAACAAGATGTTCGGGAACGGGACAGTCATTGTAAACACTACAGGGGGAGAGGAAGCCGATGTTTCAATATCCAACATACCTGAATACAGGAGGTTCTACGAAGAGCTGAAGAGGCATTACTGAGCCCACATTAACTTTTTATAGGAAACGGGGTTGGCAATTTATGCAGCGCAGGCTGTTGAACTTGAATGGTGAAATTATATGGCTGATGCAAACTTGGGAAGTGAAGCTAAGATGGTTGCCATGGGCAGCAGGGTTTCAGTGGACTACACCGGCAGGTTTGAGGACGGCACGGTATTTGACTCAAGCGAAGGCAGGGAGCCCATACAGTTTGTCGCCGGCGAAGGCCACGTCATAAAGGGCTTTGACGATGCAGTTATTGGCATGCGGAAAGGCGAAAGCAAAAAAGTCACAATCATGCCTGAGAACGGCTACGGCAGCCGCGATGAGAAGCTGCAGCAGGATGTTCCGAGAAGCGTTTTCCCGCCTGGAATGAAGATTGAGAAAGGCATGGGCTTCAGCTTCAAGACTCCGACCGGCGAGCTTATACACGCCAGCATCACAGGCGCAACCCCTGAAATGGTAACGCTTGACATGAACCACCCGCTTGCAGGGAAAAGCCTTGTGTTTGAACTGAAGGTTGTGGAAATAGCATAATTCACCTTGAAAACTGCTTTTCTGTGTTCAATAGCATCTCCAGAGTGTCGTAAGCTTCTTTTGCTGTCTTTAGGCCAAGGCCGCATGGCGGTGTGATTAAGTCTCAGGGTTGGTAATCCCTAATGTCTTCTGGCTTCTTTATTCCCCATGCAATTCTCTTACCCTTCCTGCTTTGTCTGTACGCTGGGTCTTTTGTAATGTCCCACTTTGAAGCATCGTAACTGATGATATCAACAGGAGAGCTTGCCAGTATCTTCCAATCTGGAGCGCAACAGGTGTGTACACCTGAAGTAATGGCAACCTGCGGGAACTCTTTCCCCTGATGTTCAAATATCAATGACCACAGGCTCATGTAATCAAAACCTGCTGTATTGAGGCTTGGTTCATCAAGAAAGACTATGGCTTCCTTAACTTTCAAGTCTTTAAGACTGGCTGAGATATGGATTTCGGCAACAGTGAAAGCATCGTATAATGCATCGTCTATGGTGTAATCTCCTTCCTTATGCTGCAACATTAAAATCTGCGCTGTGGTTGCAGGCCCAGGGCACTGAACCTTTACTGTGTTGTAATGCCCATTCACTGCTTCTTTGAAAGGTGCAGTACACCCTAAAATACCTGGAGCCTTGATGATGTCATCTATCCCCTCTTTTAACTTCATATTAGTTGACCGAAGAATCTCAGGAGAAGGAACCCGCTCAGGAAGATAGGGGCAGGTGTGCATTAGGCTGAAAGCTATTGCTTTGTCAACGCTTGTGAACGGCACTGAACCTATTCCGGTTATCATTACACTTTAAGGATTTCTGAGAGCTATTTATTTCTTTACAGAAACGCGCCGGGAGCGGGACTCTCATCTTGCCTAGGACAGGATTTGAACCCGCAAGGCCACTGTGCATGGTCACTCGTTTCTTAAACGAGCGCGTTACCTGATTACGCTATCCCGGCGTGCTTTCAAAAGTGTCGCTGAATCTTATTATGGCTTTCTGTATTTTTCCCGTAAATTTTGCGGCAACAACGGACAATTATTGTCTTTACACGGAATTCTTTCACAAAAACGGAGAATTTGTAAAATATTTCCGAACTTACCGGATTTTCTCCGTCACTGTTTTAGCAAAGTTTATTAAGGAGCCATACTTTACAGTAGAATAGACACTGTGCGTGGTTTAGGCGTATACCGATTACGCCATTTCTTCTTTTTTGTTTTTCTGGGTCACATTGAAAGGTTCATCATTAAGCCAGCTTCGCCGTTGCTACTGCAAACGGTTCACTAGTCCTCCTCTCGGTTCCCGAAGGGGAGGCTAGCGAAGTCAGCGTTAAGCTGACCGAAGCTGGCTTGGGCAACATGAACTTTTCAATAACACCTTTTTCTGACAACCTTTTTAAGCCTAAGTCAGCAAACTGCTGCTCATGACTGACTTGATAGCCTGTTTGGGAGCCGGCAAGGGCACTTGGAATGAAGTTGCGAGGTTAACATCAGCAGAGTCCTGGGGCAGGATTCTTCTCGTTACGAACAGCTTCGGGAAGGAAAACTTTGGGCAAAAATTTCCTGCAGTTAAGGCAGAATTTGTTGTCATTGACGATTTTTCTTCTCCACAGCAGCAGCTTGTGGAAATCAAGAAAGGCCTTGAAGGGAGAATATCAGATACTGAAGTCGCTGTGAACATGGCTTCAGGCTCGGGCAATGCCCACATGGCTTTAATCACTGCACTGCTGCAGCTTGGCTTTGGCATAAGGTTTGTCGTGCCGTCAGAATCAGGGGCGAAGGAGCTGTGAGTTTTCCTCATTCTTTTATTATTCCCAGCCACTGGTAAAGCGCCTTGTCAGCAGCCTTTGTCATGCCTTCTTCATAGCCCTGTATTGTTGCGCAGTTCCCGTCAAGGAATATGCCTGTTTCGTTGGATACCTTGAGGTAAATCACAGATGCATTTGTTGAGCATGTTACAACCGGCCTTTTGGCACAGGCTTCTGTGAGGTTTGCAGTGCACCCTGCTGCAACGCCTTCACGCTCAAAGACGCCTCTCAGCATCATGGTAAGGTCTGCCGCTGCCAAGGCAACAAATGCCGTGCCCCTTGTCGGCTCTTCTGCCGGGTCAAAGGTTATGAAAATGTATGGGAGCTGAAAGCGCGCATCAACACTGCCTTTCACAGGGATGCCTTCTGCTTCCCATGGCGGGTGCCTGAACTCAAGGCTGTATTCTGTGCCGTCAGCGCGCTGCCATTCCGTGAACCATGAATTTCCACGCTTGGTGAACTCAAAGCCATTGTAGTTTTGCGCACCTGAATCATTGCCGGGGCCGCCGCTGATTAGGCGCATGAAAAAATACACGATAAAGAAGCCGAGAACGACAATCACGCCAACAGCGATAAAAGCCATCACTACTGTTTTTTCATGATGGCGCTGGTGCAGGGGCTCTTTCATCTTTGGCTGCACATCCGGAGCAGCATGTGTTTCTTGCTCATTGCCCTGAGCCGGATTGGGTTTCATTTGCCCGCTCCTGAAATAAGCGCATATTTAAGCCTGTCAGCAGCCCTCAAAAAACCGGAGTCTGAAGAGGCGTTAAGGACAACGCAGTTCTGGTTTCCTGAATCAAGGGCTATCGCCGTGTTGTTTGCCTCCTGAATAAGAAGAACTGGCGTGAAACTGGTGGCTTTGGAGCAGCCCACAACGGATGCATTAAACGGGTTTGGAGCTGTGAATGCCGGCTGGACGAATACGCCCTGCCTGAAGTCAAGAATGGTTGCTGCGTCAAACTGCAAAAGTGCCATGCCTTCAGCCAATGTGCTGTTCCAGGCGTATGTTATGTAAGCAGCCCTGCTTCCTGTCAGCCTCTCAACTGCCGCATCAGGAACCTCAATGTCTGAAACGTCTTCAGGCTGGTAAAAAAACTCAACAGGCTTTCCGCTCATTTCCGAAAGGTATGTGCCCTGCTGGGTCTGCCTGAATGTCAATCCCCCGTATTTGAAGCTGGCTCCCTGGGCTGACGGGTTGAACGAGAAAACAAACCCGATGACGCTCATTAGCATGATTACTCCAACAACTATTGCAAACCACTTCTTGCCGCTATCTCCGCCAGCATGCCTCCTGATCGGTTGGAAAGCCATGTGCAGCGCGCAATCGGCAGCGTATTTATAGGTTTTGGTTCGCTAAACTTTAAATAATCAGGATGTAACGCTGCTGTAGTGCTGCAGCAGCGATGGCTGCAGCAATGGTGAAAGCGCCTATGACAGGAAAAGAGGCTGCATTAAAGCTTGAAAACGTATGGAAGACCTACCGGCTTGGAGGAGAAGTCATAAATGCATTGAGAGGGGCAAGCCTTGAGGTGAAAAAGGGCGAGTTCTTCGCGCTGCAGGGCGCTTCTGGGAGCGGGAAGTCAACTGCGATGCACATAATGGGCGCGCTTGATGTTCCTGACAAGGGCACCGTCTGTATCCGTGGCAAAGACGTGAGCCGGCTTTCAGGGGACAGCCTTGCCGGGCTCCGCGGAAGGACAATCGGCTTTGTATTCCAACAGTTCAACCTCATTCCAACACTTACGGCAATTGAAAACGTAATGCTGCCAATGGTTTTTCAGGGGGTGCCTGAGGCTGACCGCTTGGAAAGGGCGTCTGAGCTGCTCAGGGAGGTTGAGCTTACCGAAAGGAAAGGCCACCACCCAAACCAGCTTTCAGGAGGGCAGCAGCAGAGGGTTGCGATTGCCCGCGCACTGGCTAATGACCCTGAAATAATCCTGGCTGATGAGCCTACAGGAAACCTTGACAGCATAACCGGGCAAAAGGTTTTTGGCCTGCTTAAGGGGCTTCACGAAAAGGGCAAGACCGTTGTGATAGTTACCCATAACGAGAAGCTGGTCGCAGAGGCGCAAACAATAGCTTATATAAAGGACGGCGCAATAGTAAGGGTGAAAAAGAGCTAGGCAGGTGTGATGCTGATGGTCAGGTTAAAAGTGGTTATGGCGGCAGCAGTGATTTTTTTGGTGCTGGCTCTCATGCCAGCCGTAAGTGCAGGCACTGACGATTCTGTTCCGGACTCTGCTTTTGTGGTCATAAGCCTTGTGAACCAGCTGCCTGAGCCGGTTTCGCCCGGGGAGAGCCTGGAGCTTAAGTTCAAGGTTGAAAACAGGGGCACAAAAGCTGCTAATGATGTTATGGTTGAGCTGTTGCCAAGGTTCCCGTTCATTATCAGGGAGTCTGGGCAGGCAAAGGCAATAGGAAGCCTGTCAGGGAGGCAGAAGGGGAAGGATGCTGTGCTGGCAAGATTTTTCCTGGCGGTTGATGAGGAGGCAGGCTCGGGAATAAGCCGCATAGGAATAAGGTACAAGACATCTTCCCAGGGTTGGACAGTGATAGACGATTTTAACATCAGCATTGGGCAAAGGGACCTGCCGCTTATGGTAACATCTGTTTTGCCTGAGCCGGAAATGTTTGTGCCTGGTGAAAAGTCAAGCCTTAAGCTTGAAATAACCAACTTTGGCTTGGGGGATGCGCTAAATGTCCGGGCAAGGCTGAACTTTACGGACTCAACGCCATTCGTGAGCTATGGCTCGGCAAACGAGGCAATGGTTGGAAAAATAAAGCCGAAAGGCAAGGCGGCAGCAGGCTTCACAATATTCACCAGCCCTGACGCAAAAAGCGCAGCCTACAAAATCCCTGTGCTGCTTGCCTATTCAGACTCCTCAGGCAGGAACTACACTGCCAGCGGCCAGTCGTTTGGCATGCTTGTTGGCTCTCCTCCGAAGATTTCAGCATCAGTCGTGAGCTCTGAGCCGCTCAGGCTTAACGCAAGGAAGAAGGTCACGATAGAACTCATTAATCTGGGCCTTTCTGACCTCAAATTCCTTGCAGCATCTCCGGCCGAATCAGAAAATTACGAGATAATTTCCCCGGCTGTAAGCTACATTGGAGACCTTGACTCAGGCGATTCTGAAACAGTCAGCTATGAAATGTTCTTCAGCAAACCTGCCCCTGTTGTGCTGGACTTAAGCTATGAAGATGCCCTGAACAGCCATTATGTGCAGCAGGTTGAAGTGCCTGTCAGGGTTTTCACAGGCAGCGAAATAAGCAGGTTCGGGCTTGAAAAAAGGAATGGCAAAGGGATATTCTTGACAATAGCCATAATAATTATTGGCACCCTTGCTTACAGAAGGCTGCGCAGGAAAAAGCAAAAATAGCAAGGGCTGGCATCGCAATAATGAAGTCAGGTTTTGTGTGCTGGAAGGTAGTTGTTAAATGGCTGGAAAGATTGTCAGTATGCTGAGAGACTATTTCTTTATCGCAGTTAAGGGAATGAGAAACAGGAAGCTGAGAAGCTGGCTCACGATGCTGGGAATCTTCATTGGCATCGCAGCAGTCGTTGCCCTGATTTCTGTCAGCAGGGGCATGCAGGCTGCAATAACCGAGCAGTTCAGCAGTGTCGGCGCTGACAGGATTATCGTGCAGCCCGGCAGCGCATTTTTTGGGCCTCCCGGCTCCACAGCCGGGCTCTCAAAAATAACAAAGCACGACCTTGGCATTGTGGAAAAGGCAAGGGGCGTGAAGGGAGCTCGCGGAGTGGTGCTGAAGACAAGCAGGCTGGAATTCAGCGGCAAAACAAAATTTGTCCTGGGATTTGGCATACCTGCCGATGCAGGCAGGGAAATACTTGGAAGCAGGTTTGACGTGTCAGAAGGCAGGCAGTTCAGGGAAGGCGACAGGAACAGCAAGGTGGCAATTGTCGGCAATTCCTACTCTTCGGACGACGGGATTGTCGGCAAAAAAATCGGAGTTGGGGATAAAATAAAAGTGGAAGGGGAGGAGTTCAGGGTTGTCGGGGTAAGGAAGAGGCTTGGCGACCCTGAAAATGATGTTGCTATCGTAATCCCGCTTGAGACAGCATGGAATATTTACGGCAACAAGGACGAATTCAACTTTGTGACGGCAATAGTGGAGGAGGGCTTTTCCCCTTCAGATGTTGCGGCAAAAGTGGAAGACGCTATCAGGAAAGACAGGAAGCAGGAGGAAGGCAATGAGGATTTCCAGGTGCAGACGTCAGAAGAGCTTTTTGCAAGTTTCACGGCCATACTGGGCATAATACAGGCTGTAATCATAGGAATAGCTGCAATCTCTCTTGTTGTTGGCTCAATCGGGGTAATGAACACAATGTACACTGCCGTGCTTGAGCGGACCAGGGAAATAGGCATAATGAAATCTGTTGGCGCAACAAACAGGGACGTGCTGCTGCTCTTCCTTGTTGAGTCAGGCCTTTACGGCCTTGTTGGAGGGCTTGTGGGAATAGCCTTTGGCCTTGGGATGGCAAAAACGATAGAATTCGCAGCTACAGAGTATTTGGGCTCAGAGCTGCTTCAGGCGTCAACAAGCCCCCTGCTCATACTCGGAGCTCTCGCATTCTCATTTACTCTTGGCTGCCTGTCCGGAGCTGCTCCGGCAAGGCAGGCAGCAAGGCTCAATCCTGTGCAGGCGCTGAGGTATGAATAATCTTATAAGCAACCTTCTTTTGCAGCAGCTGTTGCGATGACAGCACCCAAGCCTAAGAAGGACCTCACGACAGGCAGCATAAGGAAGCACATACTCTTCCTTGCAGTGCCGATGCTTGTGGCGATGTTCGCGCACAATCTTCTCACGCTTGTTGACACTTTCTTCGTTGGCAAGCTTGGCGCAGAGGCAATCGCAGGGGTTTCTGCATCTTTTCCGATATTCTTCATCATAATCGCGCTGAACTCCGGGCTGGGCATAGGTGTAAGCTCGGCTGTTGCAAGGAGCATAGGCAGGAAGGAATACGGGAAGATTTCTGTCATTGCAGAAAATGGTTTGCTTATCGCGGCAGCGCTTTCGCTTCTTACTCTCATCGTCGGCTTCTTTACCATAAACCATGTCGTAAGCTTTCTTGGGGTAGCTGGCGATGTTGCCGGCTTCATGAAAGGCTATCTCTCCATGCTTTATTTTGGGAGTGTGGTTTTCTTCTTTGGCAATGTTGCAAATGCAATGCTTCAGGGCGAGGGCGATACAAAAACACCGATGAAGGCAATGGTAATTTCCAACCTGCTGAACATCGCCCTTGACCCCATTTTCATATTCGGCCTGGGGCCTGTGCCGGCAATGGGCGTTAAGGGGGCTGCAATGGCAACTGTGATTTCAGTGGCCATTGGAGCGCTTTACTCCTACTCCCACTTGTTTGGAGGGAAGGCGCTTGTAAAGCTCGGGTTCAAAAGGCTGGCTTATTCAAGTGAGGCAATCAGGGATATTCTTGTAGTCAGCATACCAACTGCCGCTTCCCAAGGGGCCATCGCGGTTGGGGTGTTCTTCCTAAACAAGCTTGTGGCATCATTCGGAAGCCCTGCCCTTGCAGGATTTGGCATTGCGTTCAGGGCAGAGTCAATCGCAGTGCTGCCTGCCTTTGCTATTGGGCTTGCGGCCCTTGCAGTCATAGGGCAGAACATCGGCGCAAAGCAGTATGAGCGGGCAATGCACGCATCAATCATTGCAACAATTGCGGCATTTGCATTCATGGAAGCCATCGGAATTCTTTTTATACTCACCTCACCCTTTTGGCTTTCAGCATTCACCAGGAATCCTGAGGTAATAGGTTATGGAAGGCACTATTTCAGCATTGCAGCCATGGTTTACGGCTTTGTGGGGCTCCGCATCATAGCGGCAAGCTCGTTCCAGGGGCTTGGAAAAGCCCTTCCTGTGCTTGGAATAACTGTGCTGAACTTCGGCCTCATGATTGCCTTGGCTTACCTTCTCGCGTTCAAGGCAGGGGCAGGAATAAGCGGCATATGGTGGGGAGCCCTTGTTGCGAACATAGTTGCAGGAATAGCAGCCCAACTCTGGTTCCAGAACACATTAAAGCACGCTGAGAGGCTGCACTTTGAAAGCAACGGAAAAGCTGTGGCTGTGATTGAACAGTAATAGCTTTGCTTTAGAGAACTACTTCTTAGCTTCAATCTCCCCTATCTTCTGCCTGAGCTGCTCAATCGTCTTTGTGTTGTCCTGGTGCTGCAGCATGCTGCCGCACTCCGGGCACTTGAAGCTGATTTCAGCAGCTTTCTCAAATTCCAGCCTGACGCACAGGCTCGGGCAGATGTAAAACAATCCATGGTGAGCTTCTTCCTTTCTTAGGCGCTCCTTAAACTGCTGCAGCCTCTGCTGCATGGTTGCGATCGCCAGGGAATTAAAACCAGGGTCGTTAAGTGTCCAGTAGCTGATGTACCAACCCTTCTGCCTGTCCTTCTTTCTGTAATATGAAACCAGGTTGTTGTTCTGCATTGCATAAAGCATTTTCCTGACAGAATTTACTTCTGCCTTTATGCTCTCGGCTATCTTGAACTCAGAAATATTCTTCTTGCCTTTAAGGTATTGCACTATGGGCACAGCATCCTCGCCAACCACTTCTGCCACGGTCTGGAAATGGCTGCTTTTCCTTAAAGCAGCAGCTAAAGGCTTTCCCTTCTGAATTTTCGCTATTTTCGGCGCCTTTAACACTTGTCTCATCATATCTCCAACCACAAAACAGAGCGCGTTGGCTATGGCTACGACAGCCTGATACAGCTCTTCGCACCCCTGTTTGTTATATTGTATTAACTAGTATAAATACTTTTCGCTTCTTGTCATTAAAGGGTAGTAAAACAGCTTAGAAGTGGGCTTTTTCAGCCCTTCTCCAGCGTCTATCAGCATTACAGCCTTAATTACAGCGCTTACTTGCCTTTCTTCGCAGGCGCTTCAGGCTTGCAGTGCGGGCAGTTGGGCATGATGAACTTCAGCACGCCTTTTATTATCAGCAGCACGGCGAAGAACGCCAGCCACTTGTCAAAGCTGCCAGTCCATTTTGGCCATGCATAGATGTTCAGCAGCACCAGGCCGCCAATGGCCACAAGCTTGCCAGCCTTGCACTTGGCGCATATGCCTTCGCTGCAGTTTCCTCCTCCACAACACATACGCAACACCTCTTTCAAGCTTCACACAGGCTTTTTGCCTTTTTAGGCTGTTTTTGGCTTCCAAAGTATAAAAATCTTGCTAAATTACGTTGAAGAGAAGCCTCCGGGGGGAATTGCACCCCCGACCGACTGCTTTCTCGTTTTTGGTTGAGCTTTTTTGCTGCGGCAAAAAAGGTCATACGAAGCAGTCGCACTGCTGCTGTGCTACGGAGGCAACCCTTTTGCAAAAGGGTTGATCGAAAAACTACTTTATCTGCTGCAACAACGACTGCTTATCCCTTGACTTCGACTGGCACTCAAAGCAAACTGCGCGGAGCTTGCCTTTCACATCCTTAACGTAAGCGCCCTTCAGCTTGCCCAAAAACGTTTCTGCAATGCCTTTGCTGCAAATCTCGCATTTCATAGTGGTTTTTGATAAACCTTTTTCTTAAAAAGGTTGTCGTTTTTTGATAAACCCCACGTCGCCTCGTTTTCCGATTGCAAGTCGGATTATATCCGGCTGCACAGTCGGGCGCACCCCGACTTGTGACCGCTTTGCCAAAGGGGTCATGCGCAGCTTCTGCGATGGGCAGCAAAAGCAATAAATAGGTGGTTGCCCAAAGAAAGGCTGTGATTAGCGTTTACATCACCTGCAGGGACATAAAGGAGGCAAAGCTTATAGCTTCGCATCTTCTTGAGAAAAGGCTCATTGCCTGCGCGAACATCTTTCCGGTTACGAGCATGTTCAAGTGGGAAGGAAAGGTTGTTGACGAGCCTGAAGCTGCCCTGATTTGCAAGGCAAGGAAAGAACGCTTTGAAAGAATAAAGGAGGAGGTCAGGCAGCTCCACAGCTATGAGATTCCCTGCATTGTAGCTTTGCCGTGGCACGGCAGCGACGAGGA
>JACPBY010000004.1 GCA_016180065.1 Candidatus Woesearchaeota archaeon
GCCACTCATAAAACTCGTAGACAAAATGCTCTCACTTAACAAGAGCCTTAACGAATTGGGCGACCGAAAGACAGATGAGCGGCTGCGGATTGAGGATGAGGTAAAGCGGGTTGATGCTGAAATTGATGAGCTTGTGTATGAGCTGTATGGCATTACAGGAGAAGAGAAAAGGATTATTGAAGGCTCGTTAAGATAAGCTCCGGTGCTGCCTCAGCTTCAAGCTCAACGTATTTCCAGCCGCTTATTTTCTGGCTTGCGCCGCTTAAGTCGTCCAGCGAAAATGCCATTTGCGCGCTGACAATGGCTTTCTTGTCAGAGTCTATGAAGAACACGCCTAAATCGTAAGGCACAACATTTTCTTCCTCAACAGCTCTCCCGAAAATAGTTTGCAGTTCTTCCTCTTTTAGGCCTTTAAAAAGCAGGTCTTTTACCGCGAAAACAGGCACAGTTGCCCTTTTCAGCACGCCATCTTTTTTTATGTAGAGGTTCATATGTGACATTCTTTTAATCAAGTATGGCAAGGGAAGAACTAATATTTAAATGTAGCACTAAAATCTTACGGAATTTTCGGATAATTTCCGGAGTATGGGCTGTTTGTTGATGGAAGGGAAAATGCTGCTTGTTGACGTCCACGCGCACCTTGACATTTTTGGCGGTGAAGAAGAGGTAGCTGCTGCCGTTGAAAGGGCTGCTGCAACTGGAGTAAAGGCAATAGTCACGGCAGGGGTTGATGCCGCTTCCAACAGGAAGGCACTTGAAATGCGGCAGCGATTCCCGATTGTTAAGGCGGCTTTGGGGCTTTACCCTGCAGAGGCTGCAAAGCTGGCAGAAGCTGAGATAAACGGGGAACTTGATTTTATCAGAAGCAACCGAAACAAAATCGCCGCTATTGGCGAGATAGGGCTGGACTACATGGAAGCAAAGGACGAAACTGATAAAGAAAAGCAGCAAAAGCTGTTTGAAACGCAGCTTGGGCTTGCAAAACAGATCGGTAAGCCAGTGATTGTGCATTCGCGGCAAGCTGAGAAGGAAGTTGTGGAAACGCTAATCCGTTGCGGCTGCAAGGCTGTTGTTTTGCACGCCTTCCACGGCAGCCTCAGCCTCGCAAAATCAGCTGCCAATTCCGGCTTTTTCATTACAATCCCCACCAACATCGGCAGAAGCAGCCAGTTCAGGGCAATAGCAAAGGCTTTGCCGCTGTCAAGGCTGCTTACAGAAACAGACTCTCCTTTCCTTGCCGCAATGAAAGAGCAGAAAAGCGAGCCAGCGGACGTTGCAGCAGCAATCAGGGCAATAGCTGAAATAAAAGGGCTTGATGCAGGAGAAACAGCCAATGTGGTATTCGCCAATTACCAGCGGCTGTTCGCTTAAACTGCAATTTTTTTATCGAAACATTTATAAACACTTTTGGGCAAAACTGTGTTTCAAAAAGAGTTGTAAAAAAATGGCTGAGGATTCTGCGCTTAGGGGCACTTTTGCCTTTCTGAATAAGATTGGAATTTTTGATGTTGTGCTGCCGTTCCTGCTGGTCTTCACGATAGTGTTTGCTATCCTTGAAAAGACAAGGGTATTCGGCACAGAGAAAGTAGGAAGCAATGAATATACAAAAAAGAACCTTAACTCTTTGGCGTCATTCGCCATAGCCCTTTTTACGGTTGCCTCAGGAAAAGTTGTTGAGGCAATAACGCAGATATCAGCGAATGTGGTCATACTGCTTTTTGCCTCGGTTTTCTTCCTGATGCTGGTAGGCTCTTTCCATCCGCAAGGTGATGAGAAAGGCTTTTTCCTGGAAAAAGGAATGTGGAGAACGTTTTTCGTGCTGCTGATGTTCATAGGGCTGGTTGGCATATTCCTCAACGCCCTGGAAAGCGGAGGGATGACATGGCTCCAGATAGTACTTGACTGGTTTTCGCAGTTTTTCACGAATGTTTCAGTGGCAACGGCAGTGCTTATAGGCTTCGTTGTTCTTGCCATGTGGTGGATAGCAAAGCCTGAGCACCCTCCGGCCAAAACGTAAAGCGGAGAGGCAGGAATAGGAAAGAAATAAATAGCCGTGAAGTGCTGTCAACATGAAAACGTCAAAAAGGTGAAAAAAGGTGCTGCCAGTGCTGTCTGTTGTGTTTCAGGCATTCTCGGGAGTCAGGAATGTCCCTGATTTCCTGGTACAGCTTGAAAAATTCGGGCTGCTGGATGCTGTTCTGCCATTCATACTGATATTCGCTGTTATCTTTGTGGTGCTGCAGCGGGTAAAGATGTTTGGCGATGGCAAGAAAAATGTTAACATGCTGGTAGCCCTTGTGTTTGCGCTGCTGGTTGTTGTGCCTCATGTCCTTGGCACATACCCTCCAGGGGCAGATGTGGTATCAATCATCAACAGCGCCCTGCCGAATGTTTCCCTGGTAATTGTGATAATTGTGGCTGCACTTATCCTGGTGGGGCTGTTTGTCCCGAACTTCCAGCCCGGAGGAGGCTTGGGTGGGGTCATGGCGCTGCTCAGCGTGGGAGCGATAATCTTCATATTTGGCCTGGCTGCAGGGTGGTGGGAGACAATATCGCCTCTCGGCTTCCTGGCGAACCCGGACATCCAGGCAGTCGTAGTCATAGTGCTGGTGTTTGCCCTTGTCATATTCCTCATCACAGCTGAATCACCCGGCCAGAAAATAACCGACACAATTAAAGGGCTATTTGGCGGCCATTAATAACGACGTACGACAATGCTGGCAATGTCTGCCGCAAAAGAGTTTTGCAAAAATGGCAACAGTTTTGGACATCGGGCTTCTGAAAGGCTTCACTGACCTGTTTGTGTGGATTCTCGTTTTCGTCATTGTTTACGGGGCACTTGAGGCAACGAACGTTCTGAAGAGCAAAGGACTGCATGCGCTGTTCGCATTTACCATAACTGCGGTGATAGTCCTCACAGGAGGAGGCACAAACCTCATAACCGCCATGGCACCATGGTTTGTTGTCATAGCCGCACTTATCTTTTTCATATTCGTTCTTGCATCGTTTGCAGGGGCTGACATGAAGGACATGCCCAGCCTTTTCGGCAAGAAGGCAGTCATATGGATTCTTGCGATACCGATGCTGATTATAATGATAATAGCATGGACGCAGGCACCTCAGGAACAGCCTTCAACTGACGGCTCAACAGCCGAAACGCCTGCTCCCGAGCAGCAAAGGGAGTTCGTTGGGGTTCTGAGAAACCCAAAGGTGCTTGGCCTTGTTCTCATTCTGGGAATATCAGCCATGGCAATATCACTGATGGCCAGCGGAGGAGGGGCGATTAAATAAACAGAAAAAGGCTACTGTTGACTGCTTGCCTGCTTCTTTAGCGGGGCTTTCATGCCTTTTGTGATTCTGGAAAGTTCATTAACATTCTCTGTAAGTGTCGGTATGATTTTCTGGAAAACCTGCTCCAGGGCTTTCATTTCAGAAGCTACATCCTTCACGCTCTTGTCATAGTCAGACACTTTTTCGACAACACCTTTCTGGAGGGTGTCAAAGGCTGTTTTCAGGTCTGAGAATCGCTGCTCCAACGCAGCCATCCTCTGCTCAACAGAGCCTTTCCACTCCACGACCTTGTTAAAATCCTTCATAAGATCCTGCCACTTCTCCTCAATTATGGCCTCGCTTATCTCTTCAACCTTGGCAGAAATATCCCCTTCTCCGCCATAGCCTGCACCTGTCCCTGCTTGCAAAGGCGCGCCCATCATCCCAAAGCCCTCACTGCCCTGTGGCATTCCTCCACGGGTGCCCATGCCCGGCATTTCCCCGAGGCTTCCCATTTCATCAGGGTTCTGGGGACCTTCAATGCTCGCCTCCCTCTCAAGCCCTTCGTCAAAAGGGGGCTGTGGCATGCCTGGCGGGTTTCCAAGACTTCCAGGCTGCACCTGTTGCACTCCCTGCATGCCTGGAGCGCCCTGGACAGGCGATGGCGCTCTCATGTCAGACTGGCTGAGGGCGTCAAAAATCTGGCTGGTCTGGTATCCGTTGCGCTGCAGGGCCTGTACAATCTGGTTGGTCGTAAGGCCCTGCCTCTTCATCCTGACAACCTCATCAACAGGCACTCTTGGCCCCTGAGGGCCAGGCACGTTTTTTTTTCCAAAACCGAAAAGAGCCACAATCACCACTTTTTACTTTTTTCAACCATACCTGGAATTTGATTCAATTTCATTATCAATTGGCACGGCGGTTTTTAAAGCTTTTCCCTCTGCTCAGCCACTTGCTGGACAAGGGCGTCTTCAACTGCCTGCCGCACAATCCGTTCAACCTCACCCTGAGTTACGAATCCAAGCGGCTCTATGAGGTTCAGGTATTTCCTTATCACGTCAACATCCTCAAGCCTTGCAAAGCCCTGAAGCTCCTTAATCAGTGCCTTAAGCTTTTCCACCATGTCCGCAACCTGGCCTTTGACATCAGAGAGATCCTCTCCAGTAAGCTTGATTTCAGCCCTTAGCTTCCTGTTGCTGCTTAGCATGTTCTCTTCGGTAACCTGGCTCCTGCGCTCAAGGTTTGAATAGCGCTCCTCCAGCATCCTTAGCCTTCGCTCAACCTCTGCAATGCCCTGAAGTACGTTTGGATTGGCAAGAGCAAAAGCCTTCTCCTGCTGGCTTTGGCCTCTTTTTCCAAAATCAGAAGGGTTATCAACCATAAAACTATATAAAGAAGGAGTTATATAAATAGGTTTGTAAGATGCCTGAAAAACAGGGATTTTTTAGGCTACGGGCGTGAGCTAGTATGGCTGAAAAAAGGGGCGAGTGCTTCGGCTATGATACCTATAAGGAAGGAGAGGACATAGTCCTAAGAGTGGACGCCGAGGAATGCCCTTTCTTCCCGTCAATAGAAGACAACCCTGTGTGCATGTCCGCCATTATTGACAAGATGGTTGAAAGCCCAGGCGTGACAAGGGTCGTGTTCAGCCAGAAAAGGGACTACGAGTACGACTACAGCCAGGTAAGGATGCTTGCAGAGATTGGCAAGCTGAGGAACCAGATAATAAAGCAGCAGGTCCTTTCGGCAACGCCCTTCGGCGAGATGCTGGGCAGCCCGGGAGGGGCAAGAAGGATTTACGAGCTGAGGGATGTCCTGCACAACAAGCTGCGGAATGACCCTGTATTGGCGTATGTGGAGCTGCGCAGGATTCACAGGGAGGAAAAGGCCGCATTTTCCCATGAAGCAAAAGCAAGCGCTGCAGATGGCAGGCATCTTGCATTGGTTGAGTCGCTGCTTGGCGCACTTGAAAAGACAGAGCTCATGGCAAAGGCAAAGCCGCACCTTGCCTCATACAAGGAAGGCGACAGGAGCATCTACCACAGGATATTCAGCCCTCTTGCCAAGCCGGACTTCATGTTCACGAGGCTCATGGCTGCCTTCCCTGCCGATGGCGAGGAGATTGACACTTACTCCGTGCACGGCACTGACGTCACAATATTCCGGCTCCCGTCAACAGTGCAGTACCTCTACCACATGGTGCCGCCGGAGTTCAAGCTGTCCGAGGAAAAATACGAGCTTCTTGATGCCGCAAAAAAAGTGATTTCAGAGCATAAGCCGTCAAGGTCGGAGTTCATAGACCCCGAGAGGGTGAGGCAGGTTTTCTTTAACGTGGGGAGCGACCTGCTTGAGGAAATATCTGCGCAGAAAGGGCTTAAGCTGAGGACAAGGGAAACCGAGGAGCTTTCGGAAATACTTGTCAGGTACACAATCGGCTTCGGCTTGGTTGAAGTGCTGCTGCAGGATGAAAAAATCCAGGACATAACTGCAAACAGCCCGATGGGCAGGCACCCTATTTTCATAGTGCACCAGGACTACGATGACTGCATGACCAACATAATCCCGACGGTGAACGATGCAGACTCCTGGGCGACAAAGCTGCGCCTGATGTCAGGGAGGCCCCTTGACGAGGCAAACCCCATCATGGACACAGAGCTGATTGTTCCCGGAGGAAAGGCGAGAGTGGCTGTAATTGGCGAGCCCCTGAACCCGAACGGGCTGGCGTATGCGTTTAGGAGGCACAGGGACAAGCCATGGACATTTCCCTTGTTCATAAAAAGCAGGATGATGACGCCAATGGCAGCAGGGCTTCTGAGCTTCCTCATTGACGGCTCAAGGACAATGCTCGTAGCCGGAACAAGGTCAGCAGGAAAGACGTCCGTGCTTGGGGCAGTGATGGTTGAGATAATGAGGAAATACCGTGTTATTTCAATAGAGGACACCTTGGAATTGCCTGTTGCCGCCCTGAAGAAGCTCAACTACAACATCCAGCCAATGAAAGTTGCATCTGCCCTGACCAAAGGCACAACAGAAGTAAGCGCTGATGAGGGCATAAGGGCAACGCTGAGGCTGGGCGACAGCTGCCTCATCGTCGGCGAAGTGAGGAGTGTTGAAGCTTTAGCGCTTTTCGAGGCAATGAGAGTCGGGGCACTGGCAAATGTTGTTGCTGGAACAATCCACGGCGACTCGCCATACGGCGTTTTTGACAGGATAGTCAACGACCTGAGGGTGCCAAGGACATCATTCAAGGCAACAGACATAGTTGTGGTTGCCAACCCGATAAAAAGCCCTGATGGCCTTCATAGATGGCGAAGGATGACGCAGATTACAGAGGTTGGAAAATACTGGGAATCAGACCCGCTGCTTGAGAAAGGCTTCAAGGATCTCATGAAGTACGACTCAAAAACAGACCAGCTTGAGCCAACGCTCGACCTTCTGAACGGCGAAAGCGACATCCTTAAGTCAATCGCCGCAAACGTCAAGGAATGGGCAGGAAGCTGGGATGCTGTCTGGGACAACATAATGCTCAGGACAAACATAAAAGCAGCCATTGTAGCTGCTGCCGAAAAAACAGGCCAGGACGAGCTTCTCGAAGCACAGTTTGTAGTGCAGGCAAACGACGAGTTTCACAAAATCTCGGAGCAAATCAAGGATGAGATTGGGGCATACGACAGCAAGAAGATATTCTTTGAGTGGAGC
Organism: Candidatus Woesearchaeota archaeon; assembly: GCA_016180065.1. Lineage (GTDB taxonomy): Archaea > Nanobdellota > Nanobdellia > Woesearchaeales > UBA10216 > UBA10216. The sequence continues at coordinate 6,970 of JACPBY010000004.1, forward strand.
GAGTGGATGAAAAAGGCACTGAAAAGGAAAGAGGTAGAGCTTATCTGATGAAAAGCCTGTCTGAGCAGGAAGAGTCAATGGCGAGGAAGTACTCCGGGCTTCTTGAAAATGCTTTGGATGGAAAGCCTGAGAAGGGAAAGCAGGCTGCAAAGCCGGCACAGCCCGTGCAGGAGGAGGTGAGCGTTAAGCCTATTCTGTCTTCAAACTACCTTGAGTTCAAAAAGGAGAACATACCCAAGCACTTGGGATTCTACGAAAAGCTCTGCAACAAGGCAGAGCGCATAATAAAGATAAGCCCTGACAAGAAAAAAACCGCAGAGTTGCAGGAATACCTGACACTGTGCCACCTGGAGTCAACGCCAACAGGCGCCATGAGCCTTGCAGTCATCACAGCCTTCATCATTGTTTTGTTTGGCGGAGCAATGGGCTTTCTCGTAGTAAACTCAACACTGGTTACAATCTACGCGGCAGGCATGGGGCTGTTCGCCTATGCTGCCCTGATAAAGATGCCTGAATTCCTGGCAAACAACTTCAGGCTTGCTGCCTCCAACCAGATGGTCCAGTGCATATTTTACGTTGCGACGTTCATGAGGCACACATCCAACCTGGAGCTGGCAATCCGGTTTTCTGCAGACAGGCTCATACCCCCGCTAGCGCTGGACCTCAAGAAGATACTGTGGGATGTTGAAACAGGAAAGTATGATACCATCAAGGACTCGCTGGACAGCTACCTTGAAACGTGGAGAAAATGGAACATGGAGTTCATAGAGTCGTTCCACCTCATAGAAGGCTCGCTTTACGAGCCATCTGACGAAAGAAGGCTGACGCTTATAGACAAAAGCCTTGACATCATGCTGCAGGAAACATACGAAAAAATGCTGCGATACAGCCATGACCTCAAAAGCCCGGTCACGATGCTTTACATGCTCGGCATAGTGCTGCCAGTCCTGGGCCTGGTTATACTGCCCATGGCAGCGAGCTTCCTGACATCAGACACCCCTCCCATGAAGATAGCCCTGAACATAGCCCTGCTTTACAACCTCATCCTTCCACTGGTGCTGTTTTACATGAGCAGAATGGTGCTCTCAAAAAGGCCTACCGGCTACGGCCAGCAAGACGTTTCAGAGCTTAACCCGGAGCTGCAGCCGCTCCGCAACATAGTGCTGAAGCTGGGAGGAAAGGCATTAATAATCAACCCCCTATGGCTCACGATAGGAGTTATGGGCTTCATGATATTCATGGGCGCGGTGCCCTTCCTGCTTGGAGCAATAATACCTGACGATGTCCTGCTGCAGGAAAAGACCTTTGACCAGACACTTGGCTTTAAGCTCCTGGACTACAAGAAAACTGACATGGGCTTTGCAGGGCCCTACGGCCTCGGAGCGACTGTGCTGAGCTTTTTCATCCCGTTGGGAATAGGAATAGGCCTTGGGCTGTACTTCCTAATAAAGTCAAAGAACGTGCTTAAGCTGCGGGAAGAGGCAAAAGCGCTTGAGGAGGAATTCTCTTCTGCCCTGTTCCAGCTCGGCAACAGGATAGGGGACGGCCTGCCCATCGAGCTGGCAATCAGCAAAGTGGGAGCCATGATGGCAAACACAAAATCAGGGGAATTCTTCCAGCTGGTAAGCCAAAAGATTGTCCGGCAGGGAATGTCAGTGCAGAAAGCAATCTTCGACCCCAAGGTTGGCGCGCTGCTTGCCTTTCCATCACCATTAATAGAAAGCTCAATGAAAGTGCTCCTTGAGAGCGCAAGGAAAGGGCCGCTGGCAGCGTCTTCAGCAATGATAAACGTTTCGCAGTATGTCAAGGACATACACAGGGTTGACGAAAGGGTCAAGGACCTGATGGCAGACATCATAAGCGACATGAAGCAGCAGGTTGGAGTCCTTGCCCCGGCTATAGCAGGCATAGTGGTAGGCATAACATCAATGATAATCACCATAATCGGCAGGCTTACAGAACAGCTTTCCGCAATAACAGAATTCTCAGGAGGTTCCGGCACAGCGATACCAACAGGCGTCATCACGCTCTTCGGCAGCGGAGTGCCCACATACTTCTTCCAGATAATAATAGGGCTTTACATAATAGAAGTAACCATAATCCTGACAATACTTATAAACGGCATAGAGAACGGCGCAGACAAGGTAGCTGAAAAATTCTCGCTGGGCTCAAACCTGATGAAAGGCACCATCATCTACGGCATAGTCGCGTTTGCCATAACCATGGTCTTCAACATCATCGCGGCAAGCATAATAAGCGGCATAGCGACTCCTGTGGCGTGAGCAAAGATGGCTAAATTCACAGGTTTGTTAACGATTTTCCTTATTATTGTGTTACTCGTAGCTGCACCTGTGGGCGCTTTCAGTTTAAGTGGCATTGCTAAATTTATTCTCAAACCATTTGCAAGTTCTACGCATGCCCGCAACGTAAGCACGGCAAGTACTAGTCAGCAAGATTTAGCTAAGCAAATAGAAGAAACTAAGCCGATTCTTCAAAAATATGATGCTGGCAGAAATGATGACATCGTGGCGGGTAATGAAGACATCTTAAACAAGACTTGCTGTTGGTATGATATAAAAGCATATCACAATCCAGCTGCATTGCCAATCGATGACCGCATGAAGCTCTTTGAAACTTGCTCAGATATTATTCGTCCATTCATAGACCGAGCTTATAGACAAGCACTTAACCCTGCAAAAGATTGGTATTACACTTCAGAAATAGTTGCTCACTATAACCTGCTACTCTGCGTTCAGGGCTATCCAGTTTATCAATCTAAGATTGTTGAAATGGTACAGAACGGTATCACACCTTATTCCGAAGACCGTGTATTGCTACAATACAATGAAATTTTCCCTTTGGTCATCAATGATAAGACTCTTGATCGTAATGAGCTATGGGATTTATGGAAAAAATATGATTATATCAAATCTGGAGATTTAGAATTTCTTTTCAAGAAAGGGGATACGGAAGACAAGCAATTTCAACAGTCGGTTAATAAAAATGTCAGAATTTCACCAAATGCGCCAGCTACCAGCAGTACAACCGACGCTAATTCTCAGATTAACTCTACAATTAATTATGACTTCCCAAAAATTGAAAAGAATAAGCAGGATATTTATGATTCTTTTAACTATAACAGCATAGTTCAGAAGATACTAAAAGACTATAGCAAAATTGGTGTTGATGTAGAAGGTGAAGGTTACACTTTTCAAGTAACAGACGGCAGAATATCAGACATAACAAAGGGCATGGATTCTGATTCAAGTGTCAAGATATATACGAATTGGAAAGAACTTAAAAAGTTGATAACATTACATCAGGAGGGTAACCTTGTTTCAGCAATCCCAACGCTTTTGGGAATGAACATTCAGCCATCAACTGCGAAATTTAAAGTATTAAAAAACATAAAACAATGACCAAGGTCGTGAGTTGAATACTCAGTCCGCAGACCGAAGTCTCTATTTCAATACCCTGTCAGATTGCACCCTGCTACGCCTTTACTTTTCTAACCATAAAGCCGCTTGTTGAGGGAATTATTTTGACGGTTACTCCTTTGCTCAGATTTAGATGGCTGGCTAGCTCCTGAGGAATTGTTACTGCCAGGCTCCTGCCTGTAACGGTTATTTTTCTATGAAAGCCAAAAGTGCTTTCAACAAGCGTTTTTGTCCTTTGCTTCATATTGGCTGCCTGCTGCTCAGTGAAGAAAACATTACCGCATTTATGGCACTTGTAAGCAGGTACGTTACTTAAAGCGTGACCTTCCAGATACTCGTAACTTGGAAGCGCCGTTGATATCATTTCAGAGTCGCACCTGGCGCAGTAAACAGCGCCTTCTTTCATTTCAGTTGCCATTTTTTCCTTCTGATAGTGTAGCATGTTGCCACCCTTGTTTCTTCCTTTCTTAAAGTGTATATCACGGCTATCTCGTTGTCTTTCAGCTGCAGTTGCTTTCCGTAGCGCAACTCACCCTTAACAACTTGCTTTATCACCAGTTCGCCATGTTCCAGGCACGACTCAACTTCTTCCTTCGAGATGCCATCTTTCAGCATCTCCCCTCAGCATGCTTGGGAAAAGTAATCATTATCAATCACTTACCAAATAAGTATTTAAAGTTTTCCACTAAATTCAACAAGGATTAGGTGCGGCGGCCGGGACTTCCAACGCGCCTAGCGCTGAAAGCTGCAAACGCCAGTGCGCATGATTGAACCCGGACCATCAGCTTGGAAGGCTGAGGTCATGCCGTTAGACCACCGCCGCAATAAGGGAACTCGTCGCTCCCTTATCAGCCCCTATAAAAAAGGGTCAATCGGAAAACGGGCTATTCAGCCTTTTAAAAATATTGTTGCTGAAGACTGGCGCAGACACTGTTTCTGCATCCGCGGCAGCCCCATCACAACAGTTATTTCAGTCTTGATATGCTTTGCCCCAAAAATATCGGAATTTTTCCGTAAAAGCCGGAGAAACTTCTGGCAGAAGCGCAATTCTTTCGCAAACACCTGAAAACTGCGAATATCTTACGGCTTTCCCGAAAATTTTTCCTAACTGGAAGCGAAAAAGTTAAATATAACTTAAACTCTAACACTTCGCACGGGGCTTGACACCTGACGGCAGCAGCTGTTTCTGCCTTCTTTTTTCTTACAAATGCTTCAGAATCTCCCTCAAGTCCTTCTTTTCAATTATTACGCCGCAGTGCTCTTTGAGCTCCTGCCTTGCGTTGAAGGCGATTGCGAGGCCGCACTCCTTTGCGATTGGGATGTCGTTAACCCCGTCGCAAACCATTGCAGCCTCTTCAGGCTTGATGTGCAGCCCTGCTATTATTGCCTCAAAAAACTTTGCCTTGCCCTCGTAATCGCAGGGAAAGAATATCCAATCTATGAGCCTGCCCTTCTGGTCAAAAACAAGATCGCATGCGGCAACGATGTAGTCAATGCCAAGCTCCAGTTTAGCCCTTTTTGCCAGATGGTGAAAGCTGCCGGTAATGACTGCTGTTATGTAGCCGCGCCTTTTCAGCTCGGCAACAGCCTCTTTTGCGCCAGGCATAAGAGGGATGGCATTGAGTGCGCCTTCAAACCTGTCTTTCGTGAGGTTATGCCGCCCATACAGCTTGACTGTTTCATTCATCCACTCGATGAAGTGCTTCATCTCGCCGTTAATCCAGCGCTGCTTGAGCTTCTCTTCGCCCTCCAGCGTTCCTGCGGCTTCCGCAACCAGCTTCCACGAGCTAGCCCCAACATTTTGCCGGTGCTCAAAGTAGCCAACGTCAAACAAAACACCGTCCATGTCAAAGAAGACGATTTTGATCTTTGGATGCATGGCGGTGAGTTTTGGCAGCGGGTAGATAAATCTTTCCTGCAGTCAGTAGCCTTGCATCGCGCTTCCAAGGTACTTAAACACGCTCAGCACAGCCTTAACACCCTCTCCTGCAGCCACAAGCGCCTGCTTTTCCGGAACGTCGGTAACGTCACCGGCAGCGAATATGCCCTGAACAGACGTGAGGTTTGTCATGAAGCGCTCCTTGTCTTCGTGAATGATTATTTCGTTCCACCTGTTTTTTTCTGTCAGCTTGTCAAAATCAATACTGGGAACATAACCTATTTCCACAAAAACTCCTTGCACGCCAATGGTTTTTTCGCTGCCACTGCCCTGCCTGAACTTCACTCCACTCAATGCTTTTTCTCCCAAAATCTCAGTTGTTGCTGCGCTGTTGAAAACTGCTATCCTGCTGCTTTTTCCAATGCTTTCCAGCATAATCTCATCGCCCCTCAGCTCAGGATTGATGTTTATGATGTAGACCTTGCTAGAGTATTTCTCTGCCAGCAATGCAGCATCCATTGCAGAGTTGCCCCCACCAATGACTGCAACGTCCTTGCCTGAAAAGACAGGGGCATCACAGGTTGCGCAATAAGTTACCCCTTTTCCAGATAGCCTGTCCTCGCCCTGAACGTTAAGTTTTCTCGGTTTTTTGCCAGAAGCAACAAGGATTGTTCTTGTTTCATAAGCCGCTGCCGTTGTTTTTACAACAAAACTCCTGCTTTTTTGCTGCAACTCAACAACCTTTTCGCCTTCCTTGGCATCAACCCCGTATTTTTTTATGTGCTTCTCGAAAAATCCTGAGAGCTCAGCACCATTCGTGGCGGGAAAGCCGAGGTAATTTTCAATGTCAGCGCTTATTGCGGTCTGGCCGCCGATGTTTTCGGCAACCATGAGAAAGCTTATCTTCTGCCTGGCTGCATAAACCGCTGCTGCCAGCGCCGCCGGGCCGCCGCCTACAATAACCAGGTCATACATTCTGCACACCGCTTTATGCCCTGCGGCTCTTCCGCTTTTTCTTCGCTGCCACTTTAGCTGCCTTTTTCCTATTGACAAACCTGTTGTGGAACAGGCAGACGCAGTTGCCAATTGCGCTGCAGCACTTTGAGCATTCCTCCTCAAGATGGAAGCCGCAGTTATGGCACTTCATCCTGTGGTGGGAGCGGTAACCGCACCGTCCGCATACGTAAAGCTTCTTTTGCTTATTTCCCTTTTTCCCAGATTTTCGTGACACAGCAACCACAGCTCCTATTGTTGTAAGCCTTGCTTATTAACTTTTCTTACACGCTTTTCAAACATTTCCAAAGCCCCAAGCTGGCGAATAGTCGGATGGATTTGCGGCCTTTTCCTTCTTATGGCTGCTAAGGCATCTTTAGCGCTTTTACCTTTGAGAACGAAATAAGCTGCAACAAGCGTCGGCGACCTCCCATGGCCTGCCTTGCAGTGAACATAAACCTTCACTTTCTGCATCACCATCACATCAATGAATGTTGCACCTGCCAGGAGCTGCTGCTGCGATGGCGCATAATGGTCCTTTGAAGGCAGCCACAGGAAATACTTAACCCCGAAAGGACTGTCAACATGCCTTTCCCTCAGGCTGACGTCTGCTGTGATGCCCTTGCTCAAAAGCTCATCCTTGAAGTGGGGCGTGCAGCACATGTCAGTGCCCAGAAACAGCCAGGGAGTTATTTGCGAATACTCAAAACGAGGCTTTCCATGCAGCACACCTTTTTTGCCACGCATTTCAGCGTTTCACCTTGCCATTGCCGCTTTAAAAGCCTATTGCTATAGTGAAGGCAACAAATAATTGAGCATAAATTATTGCTTTTACTTATTACGAAAGGGCAGCAATTGCTCAATTATGTTTGCCCGTGAGTATACTTCAAACCATTACAGCATGTTTCGTTATCTCAAGGCTGCAGCTATGATGCTTCCCGCACCAGTCCTGGCACTTCTGGGCAAGCTCCCTTGTCTTGTAGGCAAAGCCGCACTCCTCGCAAGAGTAATATGCCTTGCCGCCTCTTCGGATTGCTTTTGCCATCTGGCGTTACCCGCTTATTTTCAGCAGCTTTTTCAGCATCTGCTTGTCAAACCCGACAACTATCTGCCCGTCTACATCTATCACCGGCACGCCCATCTGGCCTGACTTGTCAACCATGTGCTGCAAAGCCTTTTGGTCTGCCGCAACATTTATCTCATGGAAAGAGATGCTGTTCTCCTTCAGGAACTCCTTGGTTTTCTGGCACCATGGGCACGTGGGCGTGCTGTATACCTGCACGTTAGCCAATCTTCACCACCTTGCCATGTTCATCTTACCTTGCCTTTGGCGGGCTTGAACCCCCGCATCCGCAACTGTCGCACATACCAATCACTCCTAACTGTTTTCTGAATTGCGCCGCATTCCCTGAGCCTGCTCTCATACCTGACAAGGTGCTTGTCAACCGCATCCAGTATTGCCCTGGCATCAGGGTTCAGAGAGTAAATCCTGCTTTTGCCATTCCGGCTACAGTCCGCAAAGCCGCACTTTACCAGACACTTAAGGCTGTGCGAAACCCTGCTCTGCTCAAGCCCAAGCTCCCCGCACAGGGCTGTAACACTTTCAGGGCCTTGCCTCAGCAGGCTGATGATCCGCCACCTTGCTCTGTTGGATATGGCTGAAAAAAACAGCCTGTATGAAAGCTCGCTTACGCTGCCCGCCCAGTGAGGTGCCATGTTGACGCTCTTCTCATGAAGGAATAATCATATGATAAGCATTTCATATATTTAAAGCTTGTGGCTGCCGACCAACAATTAGTAGCCCTCAAACCTCTCAAGCCTTATCCTGTCGTTTGGGATTCCAAGCCCTGACAGTGCTGCCAGCATGGAGTCAACCATGGCGGGAGGGCCGCAGGCGTAAAAGATGGCGTTGTCAAGCCCTGCAACGTGCCTTTTAATCATATCAGCGTTAATCCGGCCGGTCTCCCCAGCCCATACTTTGTTGCTGCCATCTTCATCTGTAACAGTATTGATGACTGTAAGGTTAGGGTTCTGCGCTTCAAGCCCCGCCAGCTCTTCCCTGAATGTTATTGTTTTGGGAGCCCTGTTTGAGTAGAGCAAAATGATTTTAAGCGGAAGCTGCCTATCGGTTGCAAACCTTATCATGCTCCTGAAAGGAGTGATACCTATGCCTCCTGCAAGCATAACAGCCTGCAAGGAATAATCCTCCTGCAGCGTGAACGAGCCGGAAGGGCCTGTAACTCTGACTTCTGTGCCAATCGGCACTGAGTTCAGCGTTCTCTTGAACGCGCTTTGCGAGATTCTTGTGGAAACCATCAGGAAGCGCTCAGTGGGAGAAGAGGACAGAGTGAAAGGCCTCACATTGCAGCGCTCATCACAGTCCTTGATGTCCAAAGCCATCGTGATGTGCTGGCCTGGCTTATAGTCTGGCTTGTAACTGCACGGGTCAAACAGGAAAGACCTGACATCACCGGCTTCTGACCTTGCCTCAACAAGCTTCAGCATCATCCTTTGAGCTGCCATAACGCAGCCAGAAACATCGGGAGAATTAAAACCTTCTGTTGAACACGCCTAAAAATTATAAAGCTTTATAAAAAATATAAAGGTTTTTAAATGGGTGCGGCTTCCTTATGCCGAGGGAAGCAGGCAGAATGCCCTGCTCAACGATGACAGCTTTGTGCTGATTTTCAGGCTCAATGGAGCTTTGTTGCAGCTGAACAACAGCGCTTCGCAGCATTATCCGACAGGATGAAAGGTTATAAAAATGATTGATGCTTTGGCATATGTGCTTGCAGGAGGGAAGGGCGAAAGGCTCAGGCCCCTGACTGAAATGGAATCCAAGCCTGCTGTTCCGTTCGGGCCGCACAGGGTAATTGACTTTGCCCTGAGCAACCTGAACAACTCAGGCATTCGCGGCATACTTGTGATGGCACAAGGACCCTTTGTCAGGTCTCTTGAAGCCCATCTTAAGCACGTCTGGGCTCCTTACAGCAAGGAAGGTGAATTTATATCTTTACTGACGCCAAACGGCAGCGGAAACATTCAATGGAACGGCACAGCATCTCCTGTAGCGCAAAATCTGGAGCATATTGCACAGCACAACCCGGCGGTTGTCAACGTTTTCTGCGCTGACCACGTATACGTCATGGATGTCTCACAAATGAATGGTTATCATCTTGCGAAACAGGCTGACCTGACAGTCTCTGCGCTGCCAGTCAGAAGGGAGCTTGCAGCGGGAAATTATGGCGTGCTTGTTGTTAACAAAAACGGAAGGCTCACAGGATTTGAGGAAAAGCCTGAAGACCCAACACCGATGCACGGCAACCCGGAATACTGCTGGGCTTCAATGGGCAACTACGCCTTCAATCCTGTTGCGCTGTGCAAAGTGCTGGGCGGCGATGCTGATGCAGAATTGCGGGATTTTGGCCATGACGTTGTTCCTTTCATGCTAAAGGAAGGCATGAAAGTTCACATGTATAACTTTATGGACAACAAAGTGCCCGGCGCAGAAAGCGTGTTTTGGAGGGACATTGGCAGCATAACCCAATTCCACATGGCAAGCATGGAGGCTGCAAGGTCAAGCCCCATAAACCTTGGCAACAGGGCTTGGCAGATACGTGCAAACGGGATAGCTTATCCTGAGCCAGAGTACGGCAAAGGAGCCAACCTTACAAACGTCGTTGTTTCAAGAGGAGACAGGTTTGGCACCCTTGCATCAGTAAGAGACTGCGTTCTTTCACACGCTGTCCTAATAGGATATGGCGCAGATGTAAGCGAGTCAGCATGCCTGGGAAACAACGTGATAGGCGATGGCGCGGTTGTAAAGCACGCCATCCTGGCCCAGGGAGCAAGAGTTGGTGCAGGCACCAGGGTAGGCGTTGACCCGGAAGAAGACATGGCGCGGGGCCTGCCAGTATTTGGCGGCATTACTGTTGTTAAGAAGAGTTACGCTTTTGCATAATCAACAGCTTATCATATATTTGCAAAAACAGAAATGCTTATAAACTTAAAAGTGTACAGTTCTTGCAGTTTTGAGTGGTTTTCGTATAGTGGGGTGGTAAAATATGGACAAGATGAGACTGCTCGAAGAGCTAAAGCAGCGCATAATGTCGTGCAGCGGCGTTCAGGATGAAGAGCAGGCTGCAGAAATAGCCAGAAGATGGGCAACAGCGTGAGAGATGTCAGGGCTGGCCAAAACAGAAAAGTTTAAATATAGCAGTAGCGAGGGTTAAAAACAGGCATAGAGTTCATAGAGTCAGATGTGATGTAACGCTTTAACAAGCGAAAAAGAGGAGGTAGATACATTATGAGCACTGTCAAGCGCTTTGGAAACTATAAGAAAGGCCAGGCTGCCATGGAATTCCTGATGACGTATGGCTGGGCCATACTCGTTGTCCTGGTTGTCATAGGCGCATTGGCATACTTCGGTGTCTTGAATCCTCAACAATTCCTGCCAACAAAGTGCCAGCTGCCGGTAGGATTGGCGTGCACAGACTATGCAATAGGTCTTTCCGCCAGTCAAACCCAATTGGTGTTGAGCAACGGCCTGGGCACAGACATAAAGCTCACTTCACTGGCGATAAGCTCAGACACAGCGCTGTTCCAGTGCAACGCCACAGGCACAACTGTAGCGAAGGTTTTAACAGCAGGCCAGGATTATAAGCACATTTTTGTAACAGATGCCGCAGCTAGAAATGACCTTGCAGGTGCCAACTATAACGGTTGCTATAATGACCCCAGCCTTACCAAAGGAGTGAGGATAAAAGGCCCTCTTATAATCCAATATACAAACCTGCGTACGCAATTAGATCAAACATTAAGTGGCACATTAATAGCGGATGTTGCAGGATAAAAATCTCTTTTCTTTCTTTTTTTCTTCTTTTTCTTTTTACTTATCATCTGTTTGGAAAGCTCTGAAAGCAAGCAATCAAAAAGCTTATATTGCAAGCGGCTTCGGTCAGGTTAAGCAACAGCAAAAGAGGCAAAGCATTCCGAAACATTCAAATAAATTAGTATACGTTAAAGTATTATACGTGGTGGTATACTGTGGTGGAGTTTAAGGGCAGAAGGCGAAAAGGCCAGGCAGCGCTTGAGTATGCAATGATAGCCACAGTAGTAGGAGTGCTGCTTCTTCCAGCCATATACCTGTTCCTGCACTCCTCCAAAGAGTCCCTTGAAGGGATAGACCACTCCCAGCTGGACAAGCTGGGAAGGGACATGGTGGCAACCGCTGAAAAGGTTTATTACATGGGGCCGCCATCAAGGATACTCATGGAGCCGAGGATGCCTGACAATGTCCTGAACATAAGCATCCAGAAGCTCCAAAACGGCATTAACATCCTGCTGTTCAACGTTACCTCATCAATAGCAAGGGGCGTGCAGACCTTCGCATACGATTCACCGGTCAGCATCAACGGCACGTTCACAGCCGCCCTTGAAAACAGGTCAATCAGCGCAGGGCTTAAGGAGATAAACATAGAGGCATACGAGCAGCCAACAGCCGGAGGAGGCGTCATCCCGTTTGCATACATAAACTTTGGCGGAAGGTGCCCGAGAAGCACAACTTACGACTTTAACAACGATGGAGAATACCAAGCTGCTGTTGACGGCTCATTCTTTGCCCAGTGCTACTGTGATGTGGCGGGCAGCCCAAAATACAGGCCGTCAAAAACATGGCAGAGCGGATGGTTTGACCTGATTGCTGTCGGAGGCAACCCGTTCATGGTATGTGCAAACGCCGACTATGACGCCGACTGCGACGTTGACGACCAGGACGCAAGCACGTTCTGCACGACCACAGGGCTATGCGGAAGTTGCGTTTGTAACCCAGCCCCGAGCTGTTCATGAAGCCATAGAAACCTATTTAAAGACAGGCAGCAAAAGAGGCATAGGTTCAAAAAAGAGGCTAAGCAATGAGAAAAAGAAAGGCTGCTGGCAGAAAGTTGGCTGCGAAACCAGCTTCACACCGCTTTTCAGGGCTCAAGTCCCTTAACGACAAGGCAGCTGTTTTGCTGTTCATAGCCGCTCTGATTATTGTTATTTTCCTGCTTGATGCGCTGGCTGACCAGCGGTTCCAGCTTGGCGCGAAAAAAAGCGCGGCAAAGGCATTGTCAAAGGAGAATGTTGAAGAGCTCGTCCTTTCAAAATTTGTGATAGGCTCAAAAGAGCAGGATGGCATGGGATTTATCGTGAAAGACACAGTTGACCCTGAGCTGCTGGAGCACCTTGCTACAAAGGAATACAGCCAGGTGAAAAAAGAGCTTGGCCTTGACGCTGATTTCGCAATCCACTTTGAGGACGAAAACGGCAACCTGGTGCCAATGGGGGAGAGAGCCTGCATCGGCAGCAGAGAGGCAAGCATCCAGGGAATCCCGTGCGGGTGACCCCTTCGGCGAAATGGTTATAGACAATTTCGTGGCTTATGACTCACTTTTTACGAAATTTTCTATCGGTGAATTTCGCCTATTGTGAGCTATAAGCTGCGAAATTCACCATAACATTGGCAGAAGCCGATGAAAACTTCACCAGAATGCAGTTTTTCTTTAAATAATACTTTAAATGAGTTAAGCGTTTGTTTTAAGAAAATTTAGGCGTGCAATCAAAATATTTAAATATTACTTTAAGAATACTTTAAACTTGTTTTAAATAAACTTTAAGTGAGCTGGTAGCTGTGGATGCAGAGACTTTGAAGAAGATTATTGCAGAAGGCGAGAATGTTGAGGTGGAATTGAAGCAGTCATTTCACAGCGTTCAGGATATCGCCAAAGATATCTGTGCGTTTGCTAACACACAGGGAGGGCTTCTCATTCTTGGAGTTAAGGATAATGGAACCATTGAAGGTTTGAAGGGTGAACTTGATAAGGTTCAGCAGCAGATATCAAATGCAAATTCGATGATTCACTCTGCTCCGCTGATCAGTGTGGAGATTTTAAGCTTGGATAACAAGAAGGTAGTTGTGGCAGCAGTACATAAGGCTGATTCTTCTATTTTCCACAGTGTTGAAGGCGTTATTTATGTGAGAATTGGCAGTACAATCCAGCGGCTTGAGGGCCAGAGCATTGTTGAATTCCTCAGGAACCGGCAGATTTTGTTGTTTGACGAGGCTATCGAGCCTTCTGCCAGATTGGAAGATATAGATCTCCGGAAGGTTAGAGCGTACATGGAGAAACGGGGGCAGCCGGCGCTTCTTGATAGCCATTCACTGAAGGATTTCTTGATTAGCAAGAAGCTTGTTTCGCTGCAGCCAGATATGAAGCTTAAAAGCGCTGCCTTGCTATTCTTTGCAAAGGATGTGCAGCAGTTTTATCCGTACACGCAGATAAAACTTGTCAGGTTTGATGGCTCTGAGCCGATAAAAGTGCTGGCATATGAGGATGCGAAAGGCAGTTTGCCTCAGCTTATTGACCATTCTGTGAATTTTGTCATGAGGTTTGTTCCCAAGGAATTTGTTATAAAGGACACCCAAAGGGAAGAGATACCCGCGCTGCCAGAGGAAGCTGTGAGAGAGGCCGTGATTAACGCTGTAGCCCACAGGGATTACTTTAACAAAAACGAGGTTCAGATAAGCGTGTTTGATGACAGGGTTGAGATAACAAATCCTGGCGGCCTTCCTGAAGGCATGTCAAAGGAGCTTCTGGGAGCATTGTCCATTCAGCGCAACCCAAAAATCTACCAGTTTCTGAAGGATTATGGCTACATGGAAGGAATTGGCTCTGGAATTTCCAAGATGTATAGCCTGATGCGGGAGAGCAGGCTTAACAATCCTGAATTTATTACTACAAAAGAATTCTTCAGGGCAATATTAAGGACAAAAAAACTTGAAAAAACTGTAAAAAACGTTGCGGATTTGAGCGACAGGCAGCTTAAAGGCCTTGAATACCTTAAGCAGAAAGGCAAGGTTAAATCTCAGGATTACGCTTCAATCAATAAGATTTCAACACCAACCGCAATTAAAGACTTATTAGAACTTGAAAAGAAGAAGCTGATTAAGAAAATTGGCAAATACAAAGGAGCTCATTACGTCCTGACGTAAAAACAAAGATAGTTCGACAAAGCTTGTATATTCGGCGGTGATAAGATGGGAAAAAGAGGCCAGGCTGCGAACGAGGCAGCCATGATAACGCTCATGGTGCTTTTTGTGCTGTCAATCTTCATGGCTGTGCTTTCAGACGAGCTTGCAGATGTTGTTGAAAAAAACTATAAGGACTCGCTTGAGGCCGTTGCAGACGTTGTGGAAGCTGAGGCGAACATAGCTCTCGGAGCTGAAGAGGGGTATTATCATTCTTTTGTCCTGCCGCCCAGGCTTGCAGGAAGCCGCTATACTTTTGAGTTCATAAACTCAACATTGCTCAGCACTTCTACAGTGAAAATAAACGCAAGCATAATCAGGATTCATGCGCTTCAGGGCGACAGGACATACCACACTGACAGGATGCTCCAGCCAAATGTGCTTGGGAACCTTGTCAGGGCAGCCGGCTCGCTCAACTCAGTAAGAAAGGAAAAAGGAGAAATCATATTCAAGCCTGCAAGAGGGGCAAACCCGCCAGCCATCCTGACAGTCAGCCCAAAAGAAGGGCCAGGCGCTGGCGGAACAACTGTCGTGATTACCGGCACAGACTTTGTCAATCCTGTAACCGTCTCGTTTGGCGGCGCTTCAGCAGCGGTTACCTTCGATAGCATAACACAGCTTACTGCTGTAACTCCTGCGCATGCTGCCGGCCAGGCTGATGTGGTGGTTACCAATCCTGACCTTCAACCAGACACGCTGAACGGAGGGTTCACTTACGTGGGAAGCGGAGGCGGATTGCCAAACTGGAGGCCATGTAATAACGGTGCTGAGTGCGCATCGGGCTGGTGCGGCGATGACGACGACAACGATGGCTTCAGTGATGCAGGAAGCGGCATATGCAGGCCAGACCCCGGCCCTGGCAACTACGACTGCGATGACTCTGTATGGGCTGTTAAGCCCCGGCAGGCAAGCCATTTTACCTATCCTCGCTCTGACGGAACCTTTGACTACGACTGTGACGGCTTGGAAACTCCGAACCCCGGCTTTAACTGTCTTGCAACAGTAGCCAATAACCCTGGCTGCTCAGGCTCAAGCTTGCCGGGTAAAGGAGGCTATACCAGCTCAATTCCTGCCTGCGGCAGCAGCGGAACATTCAGGATGTGCAGACAATATTCCGGCTCAGGCTGCAGCACATGGGTAGGTGACTACCCTTGCAGCGACCCCTGCAACGTAAACCCCCCGACAATCACCAGAGTGAAAACTTATGATTATACCGCCACAATGGGCTGCAAATAATTCCAGGAAGATTAACAAATGTTTTAAAGCAAATTGTCCGTGCTGATGGAAAAAGAGGCATGAGAATGAGAATAGCGAAAAGCGCGAGAAAAGCCCAGACAATATCCTTTGATGCCCTCATAGGAGTGGGGCTTTTCATTGTTGCAGTGATACTGCTGTTTTACATTACGGGGCGGGAGTCCAAGGGCAAGGAGTCTGTGCAGGTTGAGGATGATTCTGAGAAGCTTACAGGCCTGCTCAGTTCCCCACAGAACACCAGCATTTCTATTGTGTCAGGGTCAAAGGTTGACTCTGGCAGGCTTGAAGAGCTTTCCATGCTCCAGTATGAGCTGATAAAGGCGCAGGCAGGCACGTCAGCAGACTTCTGCATATTCTTTGAGGATGAAAAAGGAAATGTCATACCCCTCCCTGATGGCAGGATTGGCATAGGCAATGCGTTTGTGAACATAAGCGGAAAGGCGTGCAACGGGACAATGCCGCCATAAAAACGGGAAAAAAGATGCGTAAAAAGGGCCAATACATCATCCTTGATGCTTTTATTGCAGCAATGATGCTTGCTGTAGGAATAATGCTCATACTGGCAACGAGGCACAGCTCCAGCTACCTGAAGCAGCCAGTTATTGCCTCACAGGACCTGGCATCTTCTCTGGGCTCCACAAAGCTGAGCGACCTTAACGACCCGCTGGTCCTTAACATGACGTCTGAGGGGATAATAACCGCGCTTGATAACACTGTCCTGCAGCAGGCAGCAGAGTTTTACAAGCGCAACATGGCAGCCAGCGCTGCCGAGCTGATACGGAATGTGAGCGCAAGGCTGATAGCCCCGCAGTACAGCTTTGAGGTCAGGGTAAACAACGAACTAATTTATTCAAGAGCTTCAGGAGAAGGGTCAAGGCGAAACCAAAGCAGGCTTGTGATAGCCTCAAGAAAGGTGCTGTTTGGGGTGTTAAACGACACCGTGGAGTTGTGGGGCCCGTGGATAGGCGAAGTGACCGTGTGGGAGTAAGAAGATGGGCAGCATAGGCAGTAAAATGAGGCGCAAGCAGGGATTGTTTTTTACATCAGTTGCGTTCATAATAGTCATAATACTTGTCTTGACTTTCTCTCCCCCCAGGCCAATAACCCTTGCTTATGAAACCCAGGCCATGGAGGCAAGGGCAAGGATGGTGAATGAGCACACCAAAGCTGTTGTTAACAGCTACCTGCCCCTTGCCATCCGGATTTCAGCGTACAACACGTTTGCTGCCCTCGCGGAATTCCTGCAGGAAAAAAGCAGGCAGGGAAAAGGAAAATATTTTGCAACAACCGAGCTTTTCAACCTGACATTCAGCGAAGTAATGGTTAACGGCACAATCTGCTGTGACATACAAGGCCCTCCGGACTGGCCAAGCTGCGACAGTGACGTCAAGGCTGATGTTCTTGACCGGAGCAAGCACCTAAGCATAGATGACTGCCTGGAAAAGCCGGTGATGAGAGATAAAAACCTCTCCATACTTTTGAAGCGGATTGAAAATGCCTCGTTCGTTGCGCTCAGGGTGAATACGAGCATAGGAGGGTATGACCTGAAAGATGCAAGGATAATAGAGCTTTTCCAGGACAACCGCACAGGCCCGTGGAAGGTTGGCATTAATGTCTCAGTAAACTACTCCATAACTGTCGGGGATATTTCAGTCAACAATTCAAAAAACATCTCTGTCCTTTTCAGCATAGAAGGCATACCTGACCCGCTTTATCCTGTAGAAAGCTGGTTTGTTGACGAAGATGGGGATACTGTCACGGGCGCAGCCGGCGACCCTGACGAGCGCATTTACACCAACTACTTCAATGCCACAAACATCACAAAGTGGAACTTATCGAACCTTTACAGGCAGGCAGACTGGAGGCTTTACAAGCATGATGAGAACGCTTCCAGCTTCCTCATGAGATTTTACGGCATGGATGAGCGCTCGCCCTGCTGCGGAGTTGAAAGCCTGATAAACCCGTTCACAATGGAAACTGTCAATGGCAGGGTGGAAAAGCCATACGTGGACTGGTGCTACTATGGCGGCAACAACCGCTGCACTTCATCACAGGCAGGCAGCATGTGGAATGTTACCTGCATGACAAACCCTGTTGACCAGGACACCGAGAAGTTCTACAGGTTCGCAATCAGCAGCTACCACGCCTCCCAATACAACGCAACAAACCACCTCTACGGATTAGACCCTGATGGTGCAGGCCCGCTTCCTGCCTGCGCAGAAACGCCATTTCCATAGCTAAACAGCAATGATAAAGAAAACGCTCGTAACGGCAAAGAACACGGCAGGATTTTTCCTTGCAGTTGCCAACGCATTTAACCCGCTCTATTATCGCGCTATAACACAGAAGCCACTTGGCACCATAATTGGCCATGTCCTCTATCTGCTGCTCATTATTGTGCTGCTGACAGCAGCAACTGTCCTGCCATCTCTGCAGCTGAAGGAGCTTCTTGAAATCAGGGTAAAAGCCGCTCTGGAAACCAAAGAGCCAATACAGGCAAAAATCAGCTGGCTGGGAAACACCCAGATTTTCGTGAACACCACAGTGAATGAGAAGGAAGCGGAGAAATATGACCTTGCCCTCTCGTCATCAGAGCTTCGCTCAAAACCAGCCCTGTGCTTTTTCAGAAATGAGGTGTGCCAGCTGTTCGGTGTTAAGCAGGGCTCAATCCCCATTTCCGAGCTTAATATAGGCAAAGCAGGCAAGGCATCAAGTGCAACCTTAACACTCCTTGCCATAATGCTGCCGGGGCTGCTTATCCTGCTATACCTTTCACTGGCTGTGAAATACCTGGCGCTTGCCATTGCTGCAGCAGCAATCGGGTACATTGCCATCAAAGTTACAAAGAGGGACACGGGCATGCTTGACACAATAAAGATAGCCGCATATTCAATGACTGCCCTCGCAGTGCTTGACTTTGCAGCATACCTGCTTCAGAACAGCCCTGTCAAAATACCAGCCTTTGCCCCGCTGCTTGCTTATCTGGCGATACTGGCCGTTGCATTATTCCTCCATGGCGTGGCAAGGGTGGATGACAGAATTTAAAAAGCCGCCCTCTTCTTTAGCTATTGCGGTACAAGATGAAAACAAGTGAAATTGTCTGCCTAGGCATTGAAAGCACAGCACATACTTTTAGTGTAGGAATAGCAACTGCAACTGTGGCTGAAAAAACAAGAGGCAAGGTGCTTGCAAATGTTATAAAACAATTCACAACAAAAACCGGAGGCATAATACCAGCAGAGGCTGCAGAGCACCACGTTGAGGTTTGTGATGTTGCAATAAAGGAGGCGTTAGCTGCAGCAGCAATCAAGATCAGGGATGTTGACATAATTTCTTTTTCACAGGGCCCAGGAATAGGGCACTGCCTCAGGATAGGGGCGGCAGCCGCAAGGACCCTGGCAGTTGTGCACAAAAAGCCGCTCGTTGGGGTGAACCACTGCATTTCGCACCTTGAAATAGGCAAGCTTCTCACAGCAGCGAAAGACCCGGTTCTCCTGTACGCTTCAGGAGCAAACACTCAGGTCATTGCGTTTGAGGCAGGAAAATACAGAATCTTCGGGGAAACGCTGGACCAAGGAGTGGGCAACATGCTGGACGCATTCGCCAGGCATATCGGCCTTGGCTTTCCAGGAGGGCCACAGGTAATGAAGATGGCAAAGGGTGGGAAAAATTACATTGAGCTGCCTTACGTTGTAAAGGGGATGGACGTAAGCTTTGGCGGAATACTTACAAACATCACGCGCAAATACGACAACGGCAGCTACAGCAAGGAGGACCTGTGCTACTCGCTGCAGGAAACTACCTTTGCCATGCTTGTGGAAGTGGCGGAGAGGGCGCTTGCACACACAGGCAAGACTGAGTTGCTGCTTGGAGGCGGGGTTGCCTGCAACGCAAGGCTCCAGGAGATGTGCAGAATAATGTGCGAGGAGAGAGGAGCAAAGCTGTTTGTGCCCGAAAGGCAGTTCCTCGTGGACAACGGAGCTATGATAGCCTGGCTTGGCATCCTTGAATACCTGAAAGGCACAAGGACGCCTGTGGAACGTTCAGCGATAAAGCCATACTGGAGGACGGATGAGGCTTAAGTCACAGAATCAGCCGCAGCCTCAATCACCCGCTTAATGTCACCGGTGAAAGCTTTACTTGCATTTATAGAGAACTTTGAATAACCACATATTTATGATTCTTGTTCAAAGTTCTCTTAGACAACTTTGCTATATAACTGGGATAATTAAAGTTGTCTGTAATTTCAATAGCGACTGTTTCGCCATCTCTGCTATGTCAACAATCACGCCATTGTGTTTTTTCCGAAAATTCCGCAAGCCTTCCGCAGAAATGCGTTTTTGGCGTTGTTTATGCGCCGCTTCCGGAATATTTCCTGGCGTTGCCGAAAATCTTGCGGCTTTTATTGGCTAAGGTTCATTAATTCCAGCTTCTATTCTCAGCTGCGGTGAGGCATGACGAAGTTAGTGTTGTCTGAGAAAAAGCTTACGGCTGCCTGTGCAGCAACAGCCCTAATAGGCATAGCAAGCATTTTTATTATTTCCTTACTGGCAGAGCCATTGCGGCTATCGCCGGGTGAAGCTGCAAGAGGAAGCACAGGCAGCAGCGCAAGCCAGAAAGCAAAAATCTCAGGATTTGTTGATTCTGTAGACATTAAGGAAAGCCATGCTGTTATTGGAATAGCGGCTTTAGAGGCTGTTGAAGCGATAAGCTTTGACACCAGCTATGTAAAGCGCCTTGGCCTTGAAAGGTTCCAGGAAGTTGAAGCGCTTGGCGAGCTCAGGCGTTACAAGGGCAGGGAGTCTTTTGTAATTGCAAAAATAAAGCTGCTTAACAGGAATACGAGCTTCTGCCAATCAGGTGATTAACTTGCCGGCTGAATTTTTCATCCTTCTCTTTGCTGCGGCAGCAGGTGTTGCAGCCGGAATAATAACAGGCATACTCCCTGGCTTGCACATAAACCTTGTTGCAGTAGCTGTTTCATCTATGGTAATCGCCAAAGAGCTTGACCCGGTTGCTGTTGCGGTTTTCATCATTTCAATGTCAATCAGCCACGTATTCCACGAGTTTGTGCCCTCTGTTTTTCTTGGCTTTTCAGAATCAGAATCAGCGCTTTCAGTCCTTCCGGGGCACAGGATGCTCATGAAAGGGCAGGGCAGGAAGGCAGTCATGTTAGCATCTTTCGGGGCACTTTCCGGAACTCTTGCTTTAATCATGATTTCGCCATTGCTGCTGATAGCAATAAAGCCTGTTTTTTCTGCAACAAAAAGCCACATCGCCCTAATCCTGATTGGAGTGATTGCCGTCCACTTTATCAAATGCGGCAAAAAGCCAAAAGCGCTCGCAATAAACGCAACTGTCCTTTTCCTCTCAGGAGCCTTTGGGCTGGCTGTCTTCAGCCTGCCAAACCTAAAAGAGCCGCTGTTGCCGATGTTTTCAGGGCTTTTCGGGCTCAGCTCCATCATCGGAGGGCTCCTGAGCGGGTCATCCTTTCCAGTGCAGCAAAAGGCAGCAGCCATAAAAGCCGGGAGCGCGCTCAAAGTTGCAAAACTGGCATCTGTCGGGCTTTTTTCCAGCTCGCTTATGGGCATGTTCCCGGCTCTTGGGCCTGCCCAGGCAGCTATGCTTGGCACTGCCTCATTAAGAAAATTGAAAGCCCCGGCTTACATGTTTCTTCTTGGGACAATAGCGTCAGCCTCAATGCTCTTCGCGCTACTGACGCTTTACTCTTTCGGAAAAGCAAGGAACGGCTCAATAGCCGTGATGGGCGAGTTGCTGGAAATCAATTTAGCTTCTGCAAGCCTGCTGCTCGCAGTTGCAGCTGTTGCAGCTTCTGCAGCATGCATAACTGTTGCCATGGTTTCCAAGCTGTTTGTTATGGCTGCTGGAAAAATGAACTACTGCCTTATAAGCTGGCTGACGATTGCTTTTATCATTGCTTTCGTTGCACTAATCTCAGGCATTATCGGGCTGCTTGTGCTGGCTACAGCAACCGCAATCGGCATGGTGCCTGTCCTCACCAGGTCAAGCAGGCAGCTCCTCATGGGCTGCCTGATGGTGCCGGTGATTGGGCACTACCTCTGAAAAAAACGTCATTGAATATGAGGAGAAGTTTGCCGCTAGTTTAGCTTCAGCGCCTTCTTCATAGCGTTCTTGTCAAAGCCCACGATGAACTGGCCGTCAATCTCTATTACAGGAACGCCCATCTGGCCTGACTTGTCAACCATGTGCTGCAAAGCCTTTTGGTCTGCCGCAACATTTACCTCACTATACTGAATGTTGTTCTCCTTCAAAAAGGCCTTCGCCCTCTCGCACCAAGGGCATGTAGGAGTGCTGTAGACTGTCACGTCAGGCATTTTTTACTTCCTCCCTGCTAGCTTAACTTCAAAATAATAAAAAGTGCAGCTACCACTGCTATAATTACAACTATCACGTCGTGCATGCAAGGCCCGCCAAACCGCCTGCACTTGCTCATCCTGCAAAGCCAAGCCATGTTTTTTGACCAACCCTGAACTTGGCCAGCCAGTTTATAAATTTAACTGAACTCAAGCAAAAACTGAATGTTTGAATCGCCTGTTGGGGATTCTATGATTACGCCACTTCCCCTGCCTGCATTGAATCTTTCATTGATAAAGACAGTGCCCTCAAACCTTGACAGGTAGCCTGATGGCTCATTTCGGGAGTTCTCAACAAAATCCTTATACGCGCTGTAGTCCTGCACGACGTAAACATTGACCGGGCTTGTTGATGACAGCTCAAAGTCTACGGTTATGGCATCCTGCGCAAAATTATAAGCAGGGTTGTGAAGATACTGGAAAGTCACCCACCCCTTATTCAGGCTAAGCTTCTGCTCCTGCCTTGTGGCTGCAAAATTCATCACAACATAGCACTCTTTTCTCTCGCAATGCATTCCCACTCCGGCATCGCTGTAAAGGCCATCCCTGTCCAGAAGCGTTGCCCTGTGGCCAGGACTGCCAAGCCAGCCATCCACAGCGGCCCTTGAGAGGTCTGTTTCTTCCGTTATTGAGCTGGAGAAGAACAGGTTCTCGTTTGCAACCACAAAGATTACGCCCCTGCTGGAAAGGCGTTTCTTCACGTCGTTCCCTGCCGAGTCCGTGTGGTGGAAGCCCTCAATAGGCAAAGCCTCTGCGTAAGACCTTGCCACTTCAGCTATTCTCTCGTTCCACCTCAAAGCCTTTATGCCTGCTTTTTTCCTTTCCTCATTAGCAAGGCCGAATATTTTCTGCTCAATCTTTTCAGCATCAAGGCTGGATGCGTCAAAAACAGCAGTTTTGTATTCCTTCAGCGGAATCTCAAGGTTTATCATGTCAAAGCCCACGTCATAGCTTAGAAACTCAAAGCGAAATTCAAAGCTGCTTCCTGAAGTTTTGTCATTGCCAAGAAAGATGAGAGTTCCGGGCACCAACGCTTTTTTGGCAATTGTTACCGTGCCGTTGCTTGTATTGCCAAGCGCCTGGCCGTTAAGGAAAACCTTGCCATCAACAACTTCTCCTGTCTCATTGATTGAGAATGCCAGCGTTACATGGCTTTCGCCAAGCACCCTGCCAAGGCCAATGCTTTCACTATCCAGCTTCCCAATGTCGCAGCCAGAAACAATAACTGCCATAGCGGCTATTGCCGCGAAAAGCAAGCCTTGAATCCTTACAGCAGCCATGAGCAGCAATCCGGAAACGCTGCTTAAATAGGTTTGGCTTTTTAGCCCAATAAGAATAAGCGCCCCCTCCGGGATTTGAACCCGGATTAAAAGCTCCGGAAGCTCTTGTCATAGTCCGGATTAGACCAAGGGGGCATGAATCGGATGGTAAGCGCCCCCACTGGGAATTGAACCCAGATCTCAGCCTTGCCGTGTCGTTTTTTGGTTGAGCTTTTTGCCCACCACAGTGGGGAAAAAGGTCATTCGCGGGGCCGCATCTTGTCCGTTGGACCATAGGGGCAACAAGGGCAGTGCAAGTCGGCAGTTGCCGACTGCACAGTCGGGCGCATCCCGACTTGTGCCTGCCTTTATCAACCCTCGCCGAAATGACTGGGCGAAAGGGTCAATCAAGAAAACGAGGAATGGGGCGTTTAAATATGTTGCTGTGGCAGCGGCTGTTTTTCGCAACGTTTTTAAGCTGTTTCAGATGGAAAACTGCCCTGTTCAGAGTTTTCCGTTCGCAGTGGTATGAAGAAAAACTGTCAAAGTTGGATGGTTCTGAAAGGACAAGAGTGGAAAAGTTTGAGCAGGCGCTGAAAGAGCAGCCTTTTAGCGGAAAGCCTTTGGGATATGAATTCTTTCGTGAGAAGAAATTTGACGGCAAGAGATTGATTTTCTTAGTTTATTCAGAGCATCAAGTTGTGTTTTTGGTAACAATTGTTGAGAAAAAAGTCCAACAGCAAGCTATTGACATGATAAAATTGAGCTTGGATGCTTACAAAGAGCTGATTGAGAGAATCATCAAAGATTCTAAATCTCTCTGATTTTGCCGGCAAGTATGTCCCTTATCCCTTTGGCAATATCGTCTACCAGCTCGGCATCTACCTTTTCCTTCTGCTTCAGGCGCTTGTATTCTTCTTCAGATATCATAACCGTCTTCATACCGCTTTAATCAACCCTCCCACTATTTAAGCTTTTTCCTGTGGCAAGGGCAAAACTGCCAAAAGCTTATTAAGCCCCTGCTGCCCCCGCACCCTTTATGCTTTCAAGGATAAAAGAGCTTGTTTCGGGGAATGAGTTGAAAGAGGGGGTTAAGGCTATGTCTGAAAGCCTGAAGCAGACCACTGCTGCGGTCAGGGAGCAGGTTGAGGCCATGGCTGCGCTAAGGAAGGAAAGCGAGGCAGCAAAGGCATCTGCTGCGGAGATGGCTGATGAGATAAAAAAATCAGCAAGCTATGCAAGGCAGATGCAGGATGAGCTAAAGACAGCTGTTGCTGAAATCAAGGCTCTGTCTTCGCACATACAGGGCAGCGTGAAGCAGAAAATCGGCGAAGACCTGATGAGGCTGACTGAAGAGGTAAAAGCGAAGCTTGAAGGCGCTGACCGGCTCAAGGCTGAGATAGCCTCTGTGGCAGCTTCTGTGGGCAATGAGCTGAACAAGATCAGGGCTGACGCTACAAAACTTTCTGCGGTGACTGCAACGATAAAGGTTGAAGACTTTCAACTTACAAAGTTCTCGCAGCAGCTTGCAGCAGCCGATAGCGAGAAGCTGCGCCTGCTAAAGCGGATAGATGAGCTTGAGAGCATCATTGCGAAGATGCGAAGACAGCCCAGATGAGCGTGAGTGAGGCAAAGATGTTGCAGCGAATCCAGAAAATCATTTCAGCAGCCGGCATAGCTTCACGGAGAAAGGCTGAAGACCTTATACTGCAGCGAAGGGTAAAGGTCAATGGCAAAACAGCAGTCATAGGCCAGAAGGCTGATGCGGAAAGGGACGAAATAACTGTAGATGACAGCAGCATAAGGATTCCAAGGAAGAGGTATATTCTCCTTTACAAGCCCTCAGGCTGTGTTACCACGACTGCTGACAGGTTTGCGAAAATGAAGGTAACCGACCTGGTGAGCCTGCCTGAAAAGGTTTACCCTGTCGGAAGGCTGGATGCGGATGCAGAAGGCCTGCTTATCATGACAAACGACGGCGAGTTTGCAAACAGGATAGCGCATCCAAGATATGAGACTGAAAAGGCCTATGTTGTCAAGCTGCGGCAAAATCTTGGCAGCGAGGATGTTGAAAGGATACGGCGCGGGATTTTCATTGATGGCAAAAGGGTTGCTGCAAGGATAAGGCTGCTGCACAAGGACGTTGCAGAGGTTGTTGTGCATGAGGGAATGCACAAGGTTGTGAAAAGGCTGTTCAAGGCAGTTGGCAATTATGTTCTTAGGATAACAAGGACAAGGATAGGCAGCATCGGGATTGGCAGCCTGAAGCCGGGAAAGTGGAGAGAGCTGGGCAGGGAAGAGATTGAGGCGCTAGTAAGACGTTAACCAAACCCTGTAAGGCCTGCGAATATGCTTGTGCCTACGCTCATGCCAATCGCATAGACTATCTGAGAGCCCAGGAAAAGGAAAGGTATGAACCTTATCCCGCCCTTGATGCTTCCCTTGGTTATGATGGAGATAATCATGCCGGCAAAAAGGGCTATGACCATTATGGCGTATTTTGAGAAGTCCTTGAACTTTTGCGGGTCTATCGCGACATTGCCAAAGCTTATCGGCATGGCAGAAGCCGCCCCACCTCCGCCTGACTCGCCAAGCTTGGAGCCGATGTTCTGGAGTATGGTGAGGAACTGGAACGAGAGCGTGAAAAGGCCAGGAGCAACTATGATGACTATCACAACAACGAAAATGACGTAAGACAGGTTTGTGGCAGCCATGTCAGCCTTCAGCTCCTTCGTCTGCTCTATGGTGTCAATAACCCGGTCAATGACATCGGCAACCCTGCCTCCTCCCTTCATGCCTTCAACGATAAGGTCAAAGGACCTTTTCAGCATCGGCGAGTCATATTTCTTTGTGAAGCTGGTGATTGCCTCGTCAACATCTGTTCCGGTCATCACTCTCTTGGCAGCCAGCCTTACTTCCTGGCTCAGCACGCCAAACTCCGGCTTGATTGCACTCCACAATGACTTTTCAAATGGCATTCCTCCCTTGAGGTTCTCTGAAACAAGGCGCAGGAAATCAGGAAGCACAGCCTCCATTTTCTTGGTCCGGTTGAATATCCTGAGGTCAATGAATGAGTACAGCAGCACAACAGCTGCTGCTATGACCGCTCCATGAATGATTGCCCATGCAAGCAGTGCCATCAAAAACTGCACAGGCAGGCTTTGGCTCTTCTCAATAATTATTCCCCAGACCTTGAAGATGAAAATGTAAGCAACGGGCAGTATGCTAAGCCAGAAAAGGATGCCAATTGAGGAGTAAGGCACAGCGTCTATCCCTGCCTTGGCAAAATAAGCCTTGAGCTTTGGCCTCATGCGGTCAAAAACGAACGCCTTTCCAATCCCTTCAAACAACTGGCTGCTGAATCCCATTTTTGCATCTCAACCCTTACATCTCAACCGAAGGCCTTGCAGCCTTAATCATCACAAGGAAGAATCCCTGTATGATTGCGAGCAAAAAAAGCACAGATATCAAGAGGGCGTTGCTTATTGAGATGTTGAGGAAGCTTGCTATTATCAGGAACATGGTAAGGCCAAGCGAAGGGGCAACGCAAGCCGCAACCATGTATAGGAGCATGAGTGAATTCAGCTTTTTGCCGTATTCCTTTATCTCAATAATCTGCTCGCCAGCAATGGAAGCAAGTGTTGCCTTGAGGGGCCCTGTCACGTCTGTCCCGGTCTTCAGCGTCACAAGAAGCTGCCAAAGTATCCTCCTGAACTTTTCCGAAGAGGTGTAGTTCCTTGCCTGCTCAAGCGCATCCTCAACAGGCGTTCCGGTGTTTATCTCATCAACAATCTCCCTGAAGTATTTTGATGCAACCCCATAGCCCCTTGAAGCGTCAACAAGCGTGCCGATAATCGGGCTGCCGGACTCTATTTTCATCAGGATGTAGCGCCCTGCAAAAAGGACATCCTTGTCCATTTCCCGCTGCCTCTTCCTAATCATGCCCTTCGGGACGTTAATGAAGAAAAAAAACATCAGAACGGCTGAGCCAAAGGAAGCCAGCAGCACAAGCGCGAAAACCTTTTGGGGAGGGAGTGCCTTGGCTGTGGCGAAAAAGGCAAAGGCTGCGAAAGCCAAAGCGCCGTACTGGGAGAGGCGCAGAGCCCTTTTGAGGTACTGCTCAGGCGTCTGCTTGATGTGCGCCATCCTGAGGTCTTTTTTCAGGCCCGGGAACCGCCTTACCAAGATCTTCTCTATCGCTGCCATGGCTAAACCTTGAGCTTGTTAGAATAGTATTTTGCCATTATTACGCCTATCTGGTGCACGTCGCTTATCTTGTTTGCAACAAGCCAATTAAGCACCTTCACTTTTTCTTGTATTTCCCTGGCTATCTCATCAGGGCCGAGCCCTGTGTAAAGCTCAAGCGTTTCAAGCAGCCGTTTAGGGGCTCCTGTCTGCATAATCCGGTCATTGGCGACGTCAAGCTGCATTATCACCTGTGAATCCCCGTTGGTTTCTATCTCGGCAAACTGCAAAGTCCTTCTCTTTCCAGTGCGCCTGTTCCTGTTCTGGACAAGTATGGCCGAAAGCGCCGAAAGCACTGCCTTGGGAACGTCAATTGGCGGGTTTGTGAACCTCATTATTGTTTCCTCAGCATTATTGGCGTGAAAAGTGCCATAAACAGAATGCCCGGTATGCATAGCCTCAAAAAGAACTTCTGATTCAGCTTTTCTTCTTATCTCACCCATTATGATTCGGTCAGGCCTCATCCTCAGGGAGTTCACAACCAGGTCAAGCATTGTCACTTCTCCCTTGCCTTCGGGATTGGGAAGCCTTGTCTCAAGAGGCACCCAGTGCAGCGTGTTTGGCAAGGTCAGCTCGCGAGTGTCTTCTATGGAAATTATCCTCTGGTTTGGAGGGAAAAAGTTGGCTATGGCGTTCAGGGCTGAAGTCTTGCCAGAGCCTGTGCCTCCTGCAATAATCATGGAAAGTTCGTGCTGTATGCACAGCCACACCCATGCTGCTGTTTCAGGGTTCATGGTCCCGGAGTTTATCAAGTCTGTTATGGACCAGGGCTTTTCGGAAAACTTCCTGATTGTTATCGTGTTGCCCCTGCTTGAAATAGGGTTTAAAGTGGCGTTTACCCTGTCTCCTGTTTTCAGGTGGGCATCCATTAATGGCTTAAGAAGCGTTATCTCCTTGCCAACCTCCCTGCCGATTGTGGTGGCGTAGTGCCTTACCCTGGCTTCTGTCGGGATTACAACGTTTGTCCTCAGCCAGCCGTGCTTCCTGTGATAAACCCAGACCGGCTCATTTGCATTGTTGATGACAATCTCCTCAAGGTTGGCATCTTTCAGAAGGATTTCTATATTTCCCAGCCCGATGTTCTGCTGCATGACATGGCTTACCAGC
This sequence comes from Candidatus Woesearchaeota archaeon, assembly GCA_016180065.1. Classification (GTDB taxonomy): domain Archaea; phylum Nanobdellota; class Nanobdellia; order Woesearchaeales; family UBA10216; genus UBA10216. The sequence goes on from JACPBY010000004.1 coordinate 35,607, forward strand.
ACGTTTGTTGTCTCATTGTTTATCCCTGGAAAATATTTTTTTATAAGCAGCCTTATTTCTTCCTCAAACCTCTTGCCAATGTCCTCCCCCCCTTCCGCCTCAGGCAGGTTTATGGTGCCAACCATGACCTTGGACAGAAACTCCTCCTTCAGCTTGTTAAGAATCCTGAGCGTTGTGTCGCTTATGTTCAGGAAAGAAATCGCATATATGGGTACAGTCTCCCCTTCTGCTGAGTAAATCTTAACGTCAACAACCACTCCGCTTATCTGGAGCTTGTAAGCGTCAATAAGCTGCTTCACGCTTTCTGAACCCGGAGGCGGCATCAGGCACCTCTCCATGTTGGCGGCAGCAATAATGGGCGCTTCACAGTTGCCCTGCTGAGGCTTTTAAGCTCCTCAATTTTCTTTTCAATATCACTTGTTCCAGCTTTGCCTTGTGATGCTGCCTGTACCGTTTGCTGCAGAACCTGCGGCGCAGCCTCAATGGATGTGGCGGCGGAAATGCCTGCGGGTTTTGCAGGCTGAGATAGCGCAACTGGCGCAGAAGGCTGGCTCGCATTACCTGCTTCAGCAGCCATGAGCTTCTGGAGGTAAGCGTCATGCTGGCTTGAAACATAATCAAATAAGGCTTTGTCTTCAGGGTAGCGATGCTTTAACAGGACATTGCGCATCCTGACATGGCCCAGCGCTGCCTTTAGCTGCTGAATCTGGCCGGTTTCGTAAAGCCTCCGGAGCGAGGCGGCCTTTCCGTAAAGCTCTGCTTCTTCGGTTATGCCTGCAGCCTTTGCAGAAATGGTTGGATTTGTCTTCGCAAGGCCAGGCAAGCCTTTTTGCAAAGCCGCCAGTTCTGAAGCTGCCTGCGGGATAAACGCAAGGTTTCCCCGCAATACTGCTGAGTGCGCATTAGCTATGAGCGTGATAATCTGCCCCGATGTTTCTTTTTGCCGGATTTGGCTGGCGTGCTGCTTTATGGCACTGCCAGCAGCGGCTGCCTGTGCCTCTATACCCTCAAGCGAGGCTGGCGCGGAAAGCAGCGACCTGTAAAGATGAAGCACCCTTTCCCTTGTTTCTGTTTTCCTGGCTGCAAATCCTTTCGGCAATGAGCTGTAAAGCCCGATGATTTTGAAGTAGGTGTCGTTGGCATGGTCATAGTTGCTTTTCTGCAGCTGCCTCTCCGCAACCTCCAGAAGCCTGGTTATGGCTGAAAGTGTCAGGGAAAAGCTGCCTGTTTTCAGCTGCTCTGCTTTCCTAAGATAAGCCTCGTAGGCCTGCACTATAAGATTTTGAAGCGTTGTTTCCTCATGCAGGAAGCCTTTGGGCATTTCATTGTATAACCGCTCTACTTTCTGATAGGCTTCCTCTGCTTCCATAAGCTCGCCTCTTTCAGTGTATGTCTTCATTGTGGAAAGCAGGGCTATTATTTCAGCTGACTTTGCCTTAAGCCGGTCAAGGTTCTTTTGCGTGTAAATCGCTGTTATAATGTTGTAAAGGCCAAGCAGCTTTTCCTGCAGTATGGCCTTCTCTTTCAGGAAGCCTACAGGCAGTTTTATGTAAAGCTTTTTTATCTGCCTGTAATGCTGAATGGCATTTTCTATCCTGTCCTCATTTACAAGCTCCTGGGTTTCTTTCACAAGCCTCTCTATCTGCCTGACTGAGCCTTCAAACTTTGCCCTTACAGACTTCTCCCTCTGGTTTGACAGGGCGCTGTAGAAGTCAAGTATCTTCTCCTGCAGCCCATTTTTTTCCTCTGCAAAGCCTGGAGGCAGGTCGCCGTACTCGCGCTTTATCGCAAGGTAATACGACTCTGCAGTGCCAAACTCGCCTTTTTTCAGGAACTGCCTGCCTGCAGTCACCAGTGCGGTTACCTGGCTGCTTATTCTTTTAAGCTTTTCAAGGTTTAGCTGGTCTACTTTTTTTGACAAGTCCTTGTTGAACTTGGCAATGTCCTCCTCCATCTGCACTTTTTTCTCAACAAACTCCTTCGCAAGGTTTTCATGCGCAAAATTCAGCTTTTCATAAATCTGCTTGGCTTCCTCAACCTTGCCTTCAGTCATAAGCTGGTAAGCCTGTCCAAGCATATCCTTGTACTCCTTTGTTTCCTGAATGCTCTGGAGCGTGACTATTTGGTCATGAAGCCGGTTTAAGTCATCCAGCAGCTTCTTCGCGGTTGCGTGAAGCCTTGAATAAGCCAGGTTTGCCTGGTCGAATTTGCCTTTAGCAACGTAGCTTTCAGCACCCCGCAAAGTTTCCTCAACTTCCCTCAGCGCATCATTAAGCACAACCTTTCTCTGCGGAGCTATCCCTGCCTGGACAACAAGCTTTTCATGCAGGAGCCTCAGCTTGCCAAGCATTTCAGAGGAGGTCTGCTTCAAAAGCCCGAATTCCCCTGCAAGCTTTTCCTCAGCTGCCTTCGTAAGAAGGTCTTTTGTTTCGTCAAAATCCACTTTCAGCCCTGAGATGTCCGCCCCCTCAGCCTTTTCTGCAGAGCTTTCAGCTGCTTTTTTGGCAAATGCCCCAAAATGAGCCTTCGCCTTTCCAGCAGGGCTTTCAGGAACGGTTATGTAAGGCGTTGTGAACTTGTACCTTATGGCTACAAAGCCATCCTCCTCAAGAAAGTTTGCCCACGCCTCAATAGTCTGCACTGGAACTCCAAGCAGCTTCGCTGCCTCAGTTATTGCTACTTCTTTTGAGCTCCTTACAAGGCTAAGAAGCCTGTCAGCGCCTGTCTTTACCTCTTCCGGCTTTTTCTCCTCAACTCCTGCTTCGGCATCAGACATTCATAAACCTCTTTTAAAGTCCTCTTTTTAATAGACTGCTAACTACTATGCAACGCCAGTCTTTGCAGCAGCGTTTAAGAAGATTTTTAACCACTGTTTAATAGAAAGAAGCAAACTGCCTATGCCTGAGGAGCCAACTCTGGACCCTGTAAGGCATCAGCACTGGCCTGTTCTTCTTCAGCCGTCTCTTGTGGTGCTGGCAGGCTGTCTTCTTTGCCTGCTGCTTCACCTTTTATCTCATTTTCCTTGCCTTCGCCGCGAATGAGGTTAAGCATCCTTACTTCCACTGCCTTGAGCGGGTAGGTCTTTTTAAGCTCAGCCTTCAGCGTTGTCTGGAGCTTTGCAGTTATTATTTCATTTATCAGTGACTCAAAGGAATGCTTTTTGACATACTTGGCAACACCGCTGATGAGAGCCTTCCTCAGCGAGCCGTGAACAGCGCTCTTGGTTGCTGTTTTTGTTATGAGCATAGGCTTTATAATGACCTTCTGGCCTGTCGAGGTTTCGCACACAAACGACTCGTCAATCCTGTCAGAACCTCTCCTTACAATGCGCCTTATGGCAGAAGGCGCCATCTCGCATCCTACGACGTCTGCAATCCCTGTGTCATTCTCAACAGACATTACAACAAACCTGAGCGTTACCGACTGCTGCCTTATGTCACCTGTAAGGTTCGCAAGGTTCGCAGCTACAGTCCTGCCAATGAGCAGTTCAGGAGCAGGTGCATAGCACTCACCAAGAAAAGCGTTGTCAAAGAACTTGCTAGCCTGTATTGGAAGCCACTTCTTCTTCACAACCTTTGCCTTCAATGCCTGCTTTGCATCTGCCATCAGGCTTTTGAGGATTGGCAGGTGGTTTAAAAAGGTTACGATGCCTGCACACGATGCCTACACGTCAAGGTTCTTTACCTCAAGCGCGTGCTGCTCTATGAACTCCCTTCTCGGCTCCACTTCCTCGCCCATGAGGAGCGTGAATATCTTATCTGCTTCAACAGCATCATCAACATTCACCTTCACAAGGGCCCTGGTGCCGGGGTTCATGGTTGTCGACCAGAGCTGCTCAGGATTCATCTCGCCAAGCCCCTTGTAGCGCTGAAGCGCAGCCCCGTCTTCACCGACCTGCTGCAGCAATTCAGCCAGTTTAGCGTCGTTGTACACGTAGTAGTCCTTCCTGCCTTTGGTTACCTTGTATAGCGGAGGCTGGGCTATGCAGATGTAGCCTGCCTCAATAAGCGGTTTCATGTACCTGAAAAAAAACGTCAACAGCAACGTCCGGATGTGAGAGCCGTCAACATCAGCGTCACACATCAGGATTGTCCTCCTGTACCTTGCTTTCTTGATGTCAAAATCATCGCCGACGCCTGTGCCTATCGCAGAAGCCAGGGCAACTATTTCCTTGCTTGAGAACACCTTGTGCAGCCTGGCCTTCTCCACGTTCAGGATTTTGCCTTTCAGGGGCAGGACAGCCTGGTACTCCCTGTTTCTCGCCTGTTTGCAGCTCCCGCCTGCGCTGTCCCCCTCAACAATGAACAGCTCGCACTCATCAGGGTTGGTGCTGGAGCAGTCAGCAAGCTTTCCCGGCAAAGAGCTGCCTTCAAACAAGGTCTTTCTCCTGACAAGGTCCTTTGCCTTCCTTGCAGCCTCCCTTGCAGTTGCAGCGTTGGCGCACTTTTCAACAATGGCCCTTGCAACCTTAGGGTTCTCTTCAAAAAAAGCTGAAAGCGAAGGCCCAACTATTGAGTCAACAACACCCTTGACTTCAGAGTTGCCAAGCTTCCTCTTGGTCTGGCCCTCAAACTGCGGCTCAGGGACCTTAACCGCAATGACAGCGGAAAGCCCTTCCAGAGTGTCCTCGCTGGAAATCTTGGCGTCCTTGTCAAGAAGGTTATGCTTCTCTGCATAGCTGTTTATCGTCCTTGTGAGGGCAGTCCTGAAGCCTGACAGGTGAGTGCCCCCTTCTGTGGTGTTGATTGTGTTGACAAAGCTGAAGATGTTCGGCAGGTAGCTCTCATTGTACTGCATGGCTGCTTCAACACTGGTGCCGTTCTTCTGGCCTGACAGGTAAATTGCATCATGAAGCGCTTTCTTATTCTGGTTGATGAAGCCAACAAAAGACTTTATGCCGCCGTCATACCTAAAAGAGTGCTCCTTGCCAGAGCGCTCATCCCGGATAGAAATCTCCAGCCCGGTGTTGAGGAAAGCAAGCTCTCTCAGCCTGCTGGACAGGATGTCAAAATTAAAATCAACCGTCTCAAATATCGTAGCATCAGGCGCAAATGTCACAGTAGTGCCGCTTTCACCAGCTGTGGCTGTGCCCACAAATTCAACTGGCGTTACAGGAACACCCTTCTCATACCTCTGCCTGCACACCTTCCCATCACGCCTGACCTCAACAGCCATTGTGGCTGAAAGGCCGTTGACCACAGAAACGCCCACCCCGTGCAGCCCGCCAGAGACCTTGTAGCTCTTCTTGTCAAACTTGCCGCCAGCGTGGAGCTTTGTCATCACCACTTCCAGGGCGGTCTTGTTGAACTGCGGCATCATGTCAAAAGGAATCCCCCTGCCGTTGTCTGACACGGTTGCCGAGCCGTCAGAATTAACCACAATAGAAATCCTTGTGCAGTAGCCGGCAAGAGCCTCATCAACAGAATTGTCCACAGCCTCATAAACAAGATGATGCAGGCCGTTAATGTCAGTGCTGCCAATGTACATGCCAGGCCTTTTCCTAACCGATTCAAGCCCTTCCAGAACCTGGATGCTTGAGGCGTCGTAAGCGCCCTTTACCTTCTCATTCGCCTTATCTGCCGCTGAATCTGCCATTTTTGCCACTATCTTTCAATGCTGCAACGATGCAGAATATGCCTAAAAATGCTATTTTTAACTGTTTTTCCAACCCTGTTTTGTCGTCGGAAAATTACAAGAAAAACTATGCCCCGCTGCTTTAAATATGTTTCGGTCAGAAACAGCGAAAATTGAGCGGGTTTTGTGATGTGCTGGGTTGAAAAGTTGCATGGAAAATGTTATAAACGGCAGTCAAATCCATCTCAGAAGGCTCACATAATGGCTAACAGAAATATTGAAGACATCCTTAAAAGCGGTCCAGTTGTAGCTACAATAGCGCGCACTTCGAAGCGCTTGAATCCTGGAGGAGAAACGGCTGAAGCAGAAGCACAGGCTGTTGCTGCAGAAACAAAAACTGCCCGACAGCTCCTTCTTGGCATGCGGACGCGCATAAACCCAATAATAGCCAGGTTGATGCTGGACGGCGTTGCGCACGGCGCAGTTTTGCTCTCTTTCCCAAAATTCAAGCACAGCTCTATCGAAGGGCTGGAAGAAGCTGTAAAAGCCATGAGCAAAGGGAAAGCATTTGTAGTTTCAACTCACGCCTCTTATCTTGATATCGCAGGCCTGCCATATCTGCTTAGGAAAGCTGGCGTGCGAGGCGTTTACTATTTAGGCGGCGAAAACCTTGCAGAAGTCAAGCCTGATGAAGTTAACCTTGAAAGCAGTGCCAAGTCCAAATCCCGACTGATGCGCGGGCTGTTCGCTCGCATGGTAAAACCCTCTTTTAAGGCATTAACAGGCTATCTGCTGAGAAACACCGGCATGATTTACCTAAAAAGAGGAGATGCTCTTTTCAAAAACGGACAGGAACACAGGAGAGAAAACGCTGTTCTTTTTGCGAATGTGTTGAATGCATACCTTAATCGCCTGTTTGAAGAAGGTCATGTAGTGGTGAACTTTGCAGGCAGGGGAAGATACAAAACTGGTGAAATTGAGCCTTTTGATTCTGTTTATTCAAGCACAGCAGCGCTCAGGTCTGCAGAGTGCGCAATTCCTGTGAGCGTAACTTATGAAACAATTCCCGAAGACACAAAATTTGCCGCTGCAATGTGCGGCGAAAAGAAAAGCGGAGCATCATGGCTGCTGGCGTTCAAGCTCATAAACTGGCGAAAAATCACGCAATGGGCGGATGAAGGCTACGGGACATTTTACGCCACGTTTGGAAAACCTATGCAGATGAGTGATTATGTTGCTGCCCCTTCGAGAGCCAGCCTTACAGAAAGGGAACTTAAAAAGAATGTTGGACGCTTCCAAAGAGATATTTCCGATACGCTGGTGAGAAATATGGTGTTGACGCCAAAAAGCGCGCTTTCGGTTGCATTGCTCAGCCAGGCTGCACCACCAGAAAACACAACTAACCCGTATAGCATAATTCAAGCCGATATTTGTGGCTTGATAAGCTCTGCTACCGCAATAGTTGAAGATGCAAAACGCAAAGGCTTAAAAATTGCTCCTGCCCTGAGAGGAGACAGCTGCCGCTTAGAGCTGCTCAGAGCATTTGCGTATATGGCAAAAAAAGGGGCTTTGCAGCAGTCTTCAGAAGGCACATTCAGCATAACTGACGTAAGATTGCCTGTCCTTTATGCCAACAGCATTCTGCAAACACTCAACCGCGCTTCAGAGCAGCAATATTCTCCATCTGTGTCCTTGCTCATTGAAACTGTAACTGGCAGAAAACAAAAAGCAGAATAGAAACGCAGTCTGAGATAGTGTGATAACTCTACATTACTTAAACAACCCAAATCCGCCGCTATCCAAGAGCTTCTACATTGCAAAGGCGCTTTAATAAGCTTTGCGCTTTAGCATACGCTATTTTTCAACCAGCCTGAGCTTCCTTATCCTGAGAAAGCCTGAATTCCTGCTTTCCATGACTTTTTCAGCTTCAACAATCTCAATCCTTTTCCTGAATATTGGGCCGTCCAGCACCATTGTTTCTGCTTCCCCGCCTTCAAAGCCCAGGTGGAACATGGTTCTGCTGCTAATCGCCTTCAAGCGCTCAACCATTTCGAGGTCAAGCTCCCTGCCAAGCAGCTCCACGCCAAGCCCTTCCGCAGAAACTGACGTGATGACTGCCTTGAAACCTGCGGCGATAATTTCCTTCAGATACTTTTCAACGTCATAATGCCAGTAAGGCGCAAAGCATTCCAAACAGAGATTCCTGCAAATTTTTTCAACCCTGCTTTTCTGGTATTCTGAAGCAAGCGCACCGGCAACGACGCCGTCAATCCCGTATTTTTCCTTCGCTGCAGAAATTACTTTTTTCAAGTCCTCAAGCTCTTTTTCCTTCACGCCGGAAGTTTTTGCCTGCAGCAGCGGAATGCCAAGAGCCTCAGAATGGTATGTTGTAAGCTCCACATTGGGAACCTGGAACATGTAGCTATCATTCCGTTCAGGAATAAGCGTAATAAGGCACTTGGCATCATGCCCTGCCCTGAGAGCCCAATACAATGCAAAGGTGCTGTCCTTCCCTCCCGAATACAGCGCTGCAACTTTCATTGTTTTCTTATGCATCTTTCCACTTAATCGAGCAGCCAATGACAGGGGCTGTCTGTCTTGTTACTCTTCTTCTGGCAAGCAGCTCAACGATGGCATCCCTGAGGTACTGCTTTGCCACCGCTTTCGGGTCCTGCCAGTTGTCGTCAATCCCGCCCTGGTAGGCGAGCTTGTTGGACTGGTCAAAGACAAACGCATGAGGCGTTACGAGGGCACCGAAAGCCCTTGCGACATCCTGGCGTTCATCATGCAGGTAAGGGAAAGGATAGTTCTTGTCCCTTGCCCTTATCCTCATGTTCTCCAGGCTGTCCTGGGGGTATTTTGAAGCGTCATTTGAGTTAATTGCAAAGAAAGCCACATTCCTTGAGAACTCCCTTGCAATAGCAAGAATCCTGTCTTCATACGCCTGGGCATAAGGGCAGTGGTTGCAGGTAAAAACAACAACAAGGAGATCCCTATTCATGTAATACTTTGGCATGTAATTCCTGCCGTCAGTGCCCTTGAGGTCAAAGTTAATGGCAGGCGAGCCAATCGCCATCTTAAAATTATCCGATTCCATTCAAAACACCTCACGCAATCATGCATCAGTTCGCAACCTTCCTTTTGGGCTGCTGCAGTCATATTAATATTTAACTGCGGCAAAAAGTATATAAACCGCCTGCCAGAGCCGTTTTCTTATGCCCCGGTAGCTTAGACGCTGCCAACAGCGGAGCAACAGGTGGAGCGAGTGACTGTTAACCTCGTTGCCTATACAACTTGGTGAGAAATCACTAGGTCGCCAGTTCGAGACGCTTTTAAGCGAACGCTTGAGGCGGGAATCTCTGGCCCGGGGCGCTTATCTTTTTCCATATGCTTGCCCAAAATGGACGTCGAGCAAATAATAAACGAATCCACAGTCCATGTTAAAGTGGATATTGTAGCCAAGCTCGGCCAGCTTCCTGTTGACGACAGGCAAGATGCAATAAGCATGATTGGAAGGCTGGTGAAAGCAATCTTCTACGAAGAGAAAGTGGCAGGCGTTTGGCTGACCACCGCAGTGGCAGGCTATTGCGGAAAGGATGAGTATTTAGACAAGCTAAGGGAGATTTGGGTACGGCGTTTTCCTGAGCCCTTGCCGCCGTGCCACAGCCTAAGGCTGCGCGACTATGGTGAACTATTTACATTTTCCCTGGGAAGGAAACAATACGTGCTAAGCAAGCTTGACGGCAGATACCTTGAACATACTACAACAGCCAGCACATCATAATCTTTATAAAACTCCTTCTTGTTCTGAAACCCAAGGGCCCGTAGTTCAGCTTGGCTAGAACGCCGCATGGCACTTGCTCAAGTAAATGCCAGGCGAGTCTGATAATTAGGCAAAATCAGTCAGGCGGAGGTCACGTGTTCAAGTCACGTCGGGCCCACCTTATTTTATTGCTTTCTCAAAGCGCTTCATCTCTTCAACGAGCTTTGCAGTCAGAGGTGGGTCGCCGCTGCTGTGGCCGGAAATTGCAAAGATGAGCCTTGACCCTGGCAACGCCTTGTGAAGCAGCCATGCCTGTGCAGGAGGGCATAACGCATCGTAACGGCCCTGCGCGATTGATACATGAATTTTTGCGGCTGCTATCCTGTGGCAGTTGTCAAGGATGTAGTTCTTTGGCATAAAACATCCGTTTTCCATGTAATATGACTCAATTATGGCCATTGACTTGTGCCCGGGATGGGAGCTTGCCTTTCCCATGATTTTCATCACGTCCCTGTGTGTCGTGTTAAGTTTCAGCAGCGAAAGCTCGTAATATGCAAACTCAAAAGCAAACTTGTTGCTTATCCTCCTGTTCCTTGATTTCATCTGCTTTACATAGTAGCCAATAGCGTCATCCCTCTGCGCAGGAGGGACATGGCTCACGAACCTTTCCCATGCGTCGGGAAAATACTCCTCTGCACCGCCGCCATAGGTATACCTGATGTCTTTCTTCCTGCCAAGGAAAACGCCGCGAAGCAGCATGCCCGTTACTGTTTCAGGGTGCTTTATCGCGTACACGAGAGAAAGCGTTGAGCCCCAGCTGCCGCCAAACAAAAAGACCTTTTTCAGGTTCAGGAATTCCAGCAGCTTCCTCATATCAGAGACAAGCTTCCATGTTGTGTTGGCATTAAGAGAACCAAATGGCTTGCTCCTGTTAGCCCCGCGCTGGTCAAAAAGTATGATGTTCCACTTCTTCGGGTTGAAGAATCTCCTGCTGTTCCCGTCGCAGCCAGCCCCGGGCCCGCCGTGAACGTAAAGCACAGGTTTGCCTTTGGGATTGCCGCACAGCTCGTAATATAACTGGTGGCCGTCTCCCACAGAAAGGTAGCCGTGGCGGTAAGGCCTGATTTTCGGGAACAGCTTTGCCTGCTTCATTAGCTGATTCATCGCAGCCGCGGCTTAAATATCTTTTTATCTGTTCAGCAGCAAAGATTAAAAGCAGAAGCAACTGGCTGCTGCCTTATGGCTGAGGCTGTCAAAAACCATGTTGAGATTGAGGGAAAAACCTCGAATCTTGTGGTCAATGTTGCATTGGATACTGTAAAAATCGGCAAGCAGGCTCTCGTCTTTGTTGGAACTAGGCAGTCGGCAGAGAAATCAGCTGAAGAAATAGCCAACCACCTGAAGCTGGCTAATGCCAATCTTCTTGCTGTTGCAGAAGAAGCGCTTCATGCACTCTCCAGGCCGACAAAGCAGTGCGAAAGGCTTGCCAGGTGCATAAAAGGAGGGGCTGCGTTCCACCACAGCGGCCTTACCGGAAAACAGAGGCAGCTGGTTGAAGACAATTTTCGCAGCGGCATAATCAAGATAATCTGTTGCACGCCGACACTTGCGGCGGGCGTAGACCTTCCAGCATTCAGGGCAGTCATTCGCGACCTTAAGAGGTTTTCAGGGAGGGCCGGCTACGGCTACGGAGGCTCTGACTGGATACCTGTGCTTGAGTATTTGCAAATGACAGGGAGGGCAGGGAGGCCAAGGTTTGACACTGAAGGCCAGGCGATAATCCTGGCTGACTCTGAATCCGAAGAGGATGAGATAACCAAGCGCTATGTCCTGGGGGAGCCGGAGCCGATTTTGTCAAAGCTGGCTGTCGAGCCGGTGCTCAGGACATACCTGCTTTCACTGATTGCGACAAGATTTGTCGGGAACAGGAAAGAGGTCATGCAGTTCTTTTCAAAAACATTCTGGGCGCACCAGTTCGAGGACTTCGGGCAGCTTGAGAAAACCATTGACAAGATGCTCCTGCTGCTTGAGGATTGGGAATTCATAAAAAACAGCAATGGCAGCCCGGAGTTTGTTTCAGCTTCTGAGCTGAAAGATAAAGCCATCATGCCAACGCCTGTTGGCGAGAGGGTAGCTGAGCTTTACATAGACCCCCTTACAGCGCACGAGATAATGTGTGGATTGAGAAAGGCAGCTGCAAAAAAAATTTCCGAGCCGGAACCGTTCCAGCTCCTGCAGCTTATCTCCTCAACACTTGAAATGAGGCCGCTTCTAAGGGTGAAGGTGAGGGAGCTTGAGGATTTCCAGGCAATTCTTGCCGAACAGGGAGGCATGCAGCTTGTGGAAGAACCGTCAATGTTCGAGGAAGAATATGAGGACTTCCTTGCGTCTGTGAAGACAGCAAGGTTCTTTTGGGAGTGGATTGATGAAAAGGACGAGGAATACCTGCTCGAAAAGTATGGAATCAGGCCGGGAGAGGTGCACGCCAAGCTTGAAAACGCTGACTGGCTGCTTTACTCGGTTGCCGAGCTTGCAAAACTGATGCAGCTGCAGCCGCTGCTGCGACACATTACAAAATTAAGGTTCCGGGTGCAATCCGGCGTAAAGGAGGAATTGCTGCCCCTGCTGCAGCTTAAGGGCGTAGGGAGGGTGAGGGCAAGAAAACTGTTCAGCAACAGGATAAGAAGCCTCGGTGACGTGAAAACAGCGGATGTGAGCACACTTACGCAAATCCTTGGCAGCGGCAAAATTGCTGCAGACATAAAGCAGCAGCTTGGGGAGAAAGTTGAAGCAGTCAAGGAAGGCAGGAGGAAAGGGCAGATAAACCTCACAAAATACGGTTATAAGAGGAGCAATAGCATGGCTTTTGGGTTTTTGAAGTTCTGGAAACGAAGAGCAGCACCTTTGCAGCCAAATGAATTTTCCAAAGTGCTGATGGCAACTGCGCATGTGCAGAATGAGCTTGGAGAAGCCTCAAAGTCCTTGAACGAAAAAAAGAAGCCTGACAAAGAGCGGCTGGAGGGAGCTTTGAATCATCTCATTAGTGCGCAAAGTTATGATGAATCGGCTGTGGTTTCAAGCCATAATATCTGGAACTGGCTTTCAAATGCACCTCCAGAGGCACTCAACCCAACTGACCACTACATGCTTCTTCTTTTTGGAAAAGAGCCGCCTGTACAAATAAAGAGGTATATGGGAACAGTGCGTTTAGCCCTTCAAAACTGTGACAGCACAGGTTACCTCCGAGGAGAAGCCTGGAAAGTGATAATACTCAATCTCCACAGAAGGTTGATACACGACGTCGGTTTCCTGTATCGCCACTTACTCACAGAACAGCATTATCTCCAACAGACAGGCGAGTTGAGGATTTCTTCTGCTTATAGAACGCCTTTGTTCACGCACTGAAACAGCAAAGTATTTAAACGCGGCAAGCTGCCCAGCCTTATCTTGTTTTGATTTGTTTCAGTTTCGGCTTTATTCTGCTGTTCTAACAGCTGTTAGGATGACCACAGAAGAAGCACGAAAGCAGGCGGAGTGAGTGTTAAAATGCAAATGCAAGAAGTGCAGTCTTTAACAGGCATGGAAGAGCGGCTTTCAGACCTCAGGAGGAAGCTGATGACCCTTGAGTGGGACAAGAGCCACAACGAGTTCAAGTACTCCCAGATTAAGACAGAATGCGAAAGCCTTCAGAAAAAGGTTGAAGGCATAAAAGCGGAAATCAGGGAACAGGAAACAGTCAAAGAGGCAAAAGAAACAGCAACCGCTGCAGAAGCGAAAGAGCAGCCACAGGCAGCTACAGAATCTTGAGGCTTCCTGTCACTTTATCTATCTTCTCTTCATTGTCAGGGCCGATTCCCAGGCAGGTTACTGTTCCCGGAGCCACAGTTGTGTGGCCGGCATCAGTGATTAGTGATGTAACGAGCTTTTCCTTTCTTGCCAGAGCTTCATACTTCCTCAGCTCATCCAAGCCGGCAGCCTTCAGCACGACCTTCTTGCCTCCCCCTGAGCGCCACTCATCAATAACGCCCTTTGAAGATTTCAGCGCTGCCTCAAGGGAAGCGTGGGCGACCTGAACGCAGGCTTTGCCCTTCGGAAGCTTCAAATCTGTCCGGACAAGAATGACCTGCTTGTAACCCATGGCAACTGCTTCTCTTTTGCAGCGGTTAAAAACTTTTCCCTTGAGATGGCGCATGCACAATTCACAAAAATTTTAAAGACAAACCCAGTTAAGCGCAGCATCAGGCTACAGCAACTTCAACAATTACACCGGTGGGCGCAGACAATGAGTGATAACTTTATCTTTATCGGCACAAAGCCGCTGATGAGTTACGTGACCGCTGTCGTAATGCAGTTCACAGCCAGGAATGCAGAAACAGTGGTTGTGAAAGCAAGGGGCAAATTCATCAGCAGGGCGGTTGACGTTGCCGAGGTAGCAACGAAGCGCTTTCTTGAAGGGCAGGCAGAGATAAGGCACATCTCCACAAGCTCTGAAGGGTTCACAACAAATGAAGGCAGGCAGGTAAGGGTTTCTTCAATAGAGATAACGCTTGGAAAGAAGAACATGGACGCCTTAGCTCCTCAGAGCAGCTGTACAATGCCATAAACAGCCGGGGCTATAAACGAGAACGCCCATATGTTGAAGATAATGTGCGTAACAATAAAAAGCGCGGTCCTGCCGGCATTGCTGCCAAGAAGGATATAGCCCGGGGCTATGATTGCATCGTAAATTATCGTCATTATTATGCCTGTCGAGGTTATGCTATCTGCCTGGTGAAAAATGTTCGGGGCGGCCAGCCCGACTACCGCTATTCCTATGAAAGAGACGAACGTGGAGTAAGTAAACCTTTCAGAGAGAACCTCTGCGAGGAAAAGCCCCACAAGCCCAACCACCAGCCCAGGCAGCCTGCCAAAAGAAACTGATGTTACCACAAGGCCAACCATTATGAGCTCAACACCAAGTGATACTTTAATCCACCTGTTGTAAAGCATTGAAACTGTCCCAATTGCAATGAAAAATACCATGACAATAATAACTTTGATGTAGTTCCAAAAAAAGAAGAGCAGCACAAGAGCAGCAAGCATAAACAGGGCAATAAGCCTTCTTTCAATCAGAAACCTGATGAACGATGCCAGGTTCTCCAGCCCGGGAACTTTCGAGTGAGCCCACGCTACCAAGTCATTTTTCTTCTTCGGGTTTCCCGGCTCCATTTTTCACACCATGAGCGCAACGTGAGGTGCGCAGCAATAAGGGGGCGAGCAGCAGCGAGCTTGTTTCTCTTGTTGGGTTGATAAGGGGGCGAGCAGCAGCGAGCTCCCTTATAATGAGCCCGCCGGGATTTGAACCCGGATCAATCGGTTTCCACTGACTTCGTTCGTAGTTTTTTGATTGACCTTTTTCGCAAAAAGGCCACCCGAAGCCGATCGCACTGTCCGGATTGTGCTACAGGCCCAAAAGTTAACACCTGTAAAATGCCGAATAGTATTTAAAGCTATTTCATCTATGGCTAAATGCAATGAAGGCTGTTGTTTTGGAAAAAATGCGCAAAGCTTCAGAGGCTTTTGCCACGAAGCTGGCGAAAAGGCATGTTGTGGCCACAGCTATCATGGCTCTTGCGGCAGTGGTTCTGCTCTTCAGCGTTCTCAAGGCGCTTTTGGGCATTGCGCTGCTCTTTGTTCTGGGAGCTTTCTCTACTTACTACAAGCGGAAGCTTGAGGCGTTCGGTGCAGTGGGCTTTGAGCTTGTTACATTCACGGCAGTAATGGCTGGAATTGCATTTGGGCCGCTAATCGGCGCCCTGTTCGGGCTTGCGGTCTCGGCAGTGTCAGTGGCCATATCAAGGGACATTGGGCCAACTACGCTGTTCTTTATTCTTGCCACTGCCGCGATAGGGGCAATTGCCAAAGGCTTGAGCTCAGCAGTTCCAACCGTTGCGCTGGGAATGGCTTCCCTCGCTTTTTCAACATTTGCCACGCACGCTTTCACATTCCTTGTTCAGAGGGATACAGAAATAAAAATCGTAGCCGCAACAGGGATTGTGGTGAACTTTTTTGTCAACTACATATTGTTCGCTTTCGCTGCCGAACCCATTCTTAGGCTGTTCACGTGATGATTCCCTTTGCAAATTCCCCTGCTATTGAGAAAACAACGAAGTTGAACGGCACGTTAATGAGGACAAATGCAAAGAGCTTGAACCTTAGCTCAGCATCACTCTGAAAGGCGTAGAGCGGCTGCGCAACCGCGTTGTAAAGCAGGCTCATGAGCAGCCCGAGTGTTACTATGTTCACTCCTGGGAAAAATGCTGCGGTGAAGCCGACAACCGCCCTCGCCGGGATGTAGCCTATTATGAATGCGTCAATGCCCGAATTAAGCACTTCCGCAGCAACTGTCACGACTGCTCCGAAAAGGGCGCCAACCAGCGGGCCGTAAGCTACCCCCGCCAGGACAGTTGAGAAAGTCACAAGCTCAACAGCCGGAGGAACTCTCATATACCTTTTGTATATTGTTGACAATACTGCAATAAGGGCGAGAAGCAGGAGGACGACAGCATTCTTTATGTAATTGCCAAAAAGAAACAGCACTGCCATTCCTCCTATGGTGGCGAAAAGCAGGGCTTTGTGGCGCAGCAGCAAAGCAAGGTAACGGGCAGTCGCGCCCGGGCCAAAAAGGCTCTTCAAACTCTGAAACTGCCCAGCATTCACTTTTCCTCCCTTATCCCCACTCATTGCTCCCAGAAATTGAAAAACAGATATAAACCTATCTTATCAAAATTATAAAGAATTTAAGCGACTGCCTTGAGGATTGCAAACAACGGCTCGCCAATGAACTTGAAGATAAGAAAATTAAGCGGTATGTTAAGCGAGCCAAAGTAAATTGACTTGATGCGCTTTTCAGGGTCGGTAAGGAGCCAGTAAACAGGCTGCTGCAGCGCGTTGTAAAGAAGGCTCATGAGGAAGCCAAGCATAGGCAGGCTCATGCCGTTACTGTAAAGCCACGGCGCAACAAAGGCAATCACTGCCCTGGGGAACGTATATGTTATGCTGAACGGGTCAAGAGCCTGCGAGGCTATTTCAGAAGTGATGCTGACCACCACCGCAAATAGTGCCCCAATCACAGGGCCGTAGAATACGCTGACAGCTACTGTTGCCAGTATGACCAGCTCAAAGGCAGGAGGAGCCTGAAAAACCCTTTTGTAAAACTGGGAAAATGTGCCGGCCAGCCCGAGTATGGTTATGATGATAAAAGCCTTCACCTGCTCAGTGAACAGCACAAACAGAAGGATGAAGACAAAAAAGGATGTCACGTACTGCCTGTGCTCCCGGCCATATCCATATAGCGAGACAAGCCACGCCCTTACCATAAAAAGCATAGAGGTGAAGGCTGAATATAAAACATTATCGAAAGTCAGCCCGGCAGCCTTCCCTCGATGCCATGAAGGACGCTGCTGGGGCTTAAGTAGCTGAAGGGCAGGTTTCTTTTAAGATGGATTCCCAGGTTTGTCACGACAATTTTCTTGTAGGCTTGCAACGCGGCTGGCAAAGCATCATCAAAGCTCTTCCCAGGCCTCCTGTGCAAGCTGCTGCTGGGCGCAATACTTTGCTTCTTTTCATACCTCGCCCTCATGTTTTTTACATGAGCACCTTTGCTTCCTTCATAGGCAGTTGCCGGCAAGAGCTCTGCAACAAGAGTCTCAAGAAAGCTTAGCTTGCTGTGGTGATTGCCAATGGTATCCTGCCTTACAACGCTTCTTAACGGCAGGTAGAAATCGTTTACTGCCTGCTTAAACCATTGTTGCATAGGAGGAGGAACAGACTCAAGAACAGCCTTCTCAGCAGTTGTCAGCTCTGTGCTGTACTTGCCATTGATTACTTCTTCAAGGAGATGGCGGGGCACCTCGCTAACCAGCTCATATGGCGGCATGTGGCAAGTTAATAGCAATTTCATGAAATATTTTTCCATTTCCAGCCCTGCATAAGCCACAAAAACATTTAAATACGCTTCAGGGCTGACGCAGCTGTGGTAGCTATGGCTGATGGAAAAAACGACAAGGGCAAAAGCCAAAGAGATGGCGATAAGAAAACAACAGGCGTTACTGTAAAAAAATCAGAAGATTTCTCAGAGTGGTACACCCAGGTTGTCCAGAAGGCAGACCTCGCAGACTATACTTCTGTTTCAGGCTGCATGGTGTTCAAGCCATACAGCTACGCAATCTGGGAAAAAGTACGGCAGCTCCTTGACGCAAGGCTTAAGCAGCTTGGAGTCAAAAACGCATACTTCCCGCTTTTCATACCTGAAAGCCTGTTCAAGAAGGAGGCAGAGCACGTTGAAGGGTTCACGCCTGAGGTCGCCTGGGTGACGCAGGCAGGGGATACAAAGCTGGATGAAAGACTGGCTGTAAGGCCGACATCAGAGACAATAATATACGAGTCTTACTCAAAATGGATAAGGAGCTGGCGCGACCTGCCTCTCCTGATAAACCAGTGGTGCAATGTCGTAAGGTGGGAATTCAAGTACCCAAAGCCGTTCATAAGGACAAGGGAATTCCTTTGGCAGGAAGGCCATACAGTTCATGAAACAGAGAAGCAGGCTGGCGACATGGTCCTGGCGATCCTTGGCATATACCGCGAAATTGTAGAACAAGCCTTGGCAATCCATGTAATACCCGGAAGGAAAAGCGAGCAGGAAAAGTTCGCCGGAGCGGTTTACACAACAACAATAGAGGCACTGATGCCTGACGGAAAGGCCCTGCAGATGGGCACGAGCCACAACCTCGGACAAAACTTCGGCAAGGCATTCGGGATAAGCTTCCTGGGAAAAGGCGGCAAGCGCGAGACGCCCTGGCAGACAAGCTGGGGAATGAGCACAAGAGTCATAGGAGCGCTGATAATGGCGCACGGCGATGACCACGGCCTTGTCCTGCCACCAAACATCGCGCCCATACAAGCTGTGATTGTGCCAATACTTTTTGAGGATTCAAAAAAAGAGGTCCTGGCAGCAGCTGCAAAGCTGAAAAAAGAGCTGGAGAAGGAAAATATCATTGTTGAACTTGATGACCGCGAAACTTACACCGCAGGCTGGAAGTTCAACGTGTGGGAGCTCAAAGGCGTCCCGCTCAGGATAGAGCTCGGCCCAAGGGACTTGCAGCAGAAGCAGGCAGTCCTGTTCAGAAGGGACACAGCAGCCAAGGAAACCGTAAAGCTGGAGTCGGTTGCAGCAGCAGCCGGGAAAACCCTTGCCGAAATCCAGCAGTCACTCTACCAGAAGTCAAAGCAGCAGCTTGAAATAAACATTGTGACTGTGAAAAGCGTTGCCGACATCACCGCTGCGGTGAAAGGCAAAAAGCTTGCAAGAGGATTTTTCTGCGGCTCTGCAAAGTGCGAGGAAGAAATTAAAGCCAAGGCAGACGGAGCAGCCTCAAGGTGCATGAGCATGGCCCCTTTAGAAAAAGGGCCAATCCAAAAACGCGATGAGCAGGGAAAGTGCGCTGCCTGCGGGAAAGAAGGCATAACAACATGGTTCGGGAAGGCTTACTAATCCCGCCAGCCAACAGAATTAAACTACTCTCTAGTGGTTATAACCGAAAGATTTAAATATGGGAGTTTCTTTCCTGCCCCTTCGTAGTATTTATTACGCAGTGATAAAATCACTGTTTTGAATCAAACTAGTGGAGGGTGAAAAGAAAATGGTACAGATTGGTCCTTGGAATTTGAATTTAACGCGACGCCAACAGACAGGTCCTACTGTCCAAGAGGGCATACAGGCAATGGTGGAAGGAATTCTCATGGCTGTTGATAACATTGCAGCTAACGGCCAGAACGTGCAACACGTGATGCAGGCGCCTTATGGCGGCGTTGCTGCTGATCCTGCAACAAACTATAGGCCAACAGTTGCAGTAGTCAGGCAGGACAACACAGAGGTTTACCATCCTCAAGGGGATGTGACAGTGCCTGAGGCAAGAAGCGGCCTTAGCAGGGCTGCATGGGACACTTCAGCGCAAACTGCTGAAACCACTGCAAGGTTGAGCCTTGACGCTATTCTTCAGCATAGAATCAACATCGGCAATGCTTTGACCCAGATAGCTGATGAGGCAGGCTTGAGAGCCATGGGCCCGCAGCAGGCAATGCAGGCTGTTCTCGGCCTTGTCGGGACACTTAACACAACCGGCAACATGGCAACAACGATAAAGCCCAGCGACTTATATGACACTGTGAGAAGGCTTGCGATGGTTGTTGAGCTTATGCAGCCTCAGCCACCTGCCGGCGCTCAAGCACAGCCAAACCCTGTGCTTGAAGGGCTGAACCAGTGCCTGGCCGCAAACAGGTTCATGGCACAGCGAAGGCAGGATGTGCAGTACCAGCTGCCTACACAGACAGCAGCTACAGTCATGCTTGCCCAGTATGCAATACGCTGAGGGCTTTTTTTTTATTTTTTTAATTTAAACAAGGAGCTGCTTTCAATGAGTCAGATACGCTTTAATGAAATTGCAAGTCCTGGCGAAAGGATGGTTAGAGGAAACCTTATTGCTGCCAGGGCCCTGCACGTTCTTGACGGCCAAGACCACTACGGAAACGTGGTCCAAGCTGAAGTTGTTGACTCCGGATTGGAAATTCACATTGCAGAAGCCAGAGGGCCTTTCTCACCAGCAACAGCTGCAGTGATGGCGCAGGCAAACCAGGCAGCACAGGCAGCTTACGATACTGCGATGCAGCCGGTAAGGCAGAGAAGGGCGCAGATAGGAGCGCTCCTGCAAACCATTGAAACGGTCATGGCAGGCCCGAGGGACCAGCAAACCGTAACAGGCATTCAGCAAAACCTTAGGCTGCTCAGGAGCCTCGCCATTGTTGATGTTTCAATAAACTACGCCGATGTGAGGGCTGACAACACAAGGCTCAGGCACGAGGCGCAGCAGCTTGTTTCTCAGGGTGAGCTTGCAGCCATGCCCGTTACTGAGTTTCTTGATGACATTCTGCAGGCACAAGGACCCCGCGGGCAAATCCCATTAGGCGTTGAGCACGGTGTAAGGGACTACTTTTTTGTCAACAACTTGCTCAGAGGCGAGGCGTGGGGCTACCTGTTCTCAGAGACAGGGTTGCTTCTGCTTGAAGGCGGAAAGCATAACGAGGCGTTGGGTGAGCTGGCTATGGCAGTTCAGCTTGGCTATGACGACCCTTCTGTCAAGCTTGGCATCGGAGAGGCTTACCAAGGCCTTGGTGATACAGGCCAGGCAATAGGCGCATACACCGCGGCATTAGCAGACTCCCCGATGAATCCTGAAGCGCTTGAGGCTTTGACAGGGCTGCACAGGCAAAAGGCAGCACAAACGCGCAGGAGAGTTGAGCCTCAGGTTGTGCCTTACGCTGCAATGGTTGATGCAAGGGACAACCTTGGCCCTGAAGAGATACAGGCATCAAGCGCAACACAGCAGCAAAAGGCATCACAGCTTTACACTCTTGGCGCAGCCTACCTGTCAATCAAGCCAGTGCACCCTTCACTTGGGCTTGAGCTTCTTCAAAAATCGTTAGCCCTTGACCCTAACCGGAAGGAAACCCATCTCTGGATTGCTGATGCTTGCAGCACGCTTAGGTATGCTGCCGGAACCCAGCCTTCTTTATCCCAGCAAGATTATAGCCCGCTTGGGGCGCTGCTGGCATCAGTGCCAGGCCCATCACAAATAATGCGAAGGGGCTTAAGCGCTGTTCGCAGGGCAATGACTTAAATCCTGAAGCCAGCCAGATTTTTAAGCGCCTGATTAGACCTGCCTTTCACGCCTCCTCCCAGCGCCTGGAACTCGTTCCGCAGCAGCTTGTCAAAAACCTGCAGCACACTTCTAAGCTTTTGGTCAAGGCTGTTTACTCTTTTAAGGATGTCCTGGGATTGCTGTATGCCCGGCTGCTGCACCTGGGCCATTTTCAGCAAAGAGTTAAGGTGCGTGACAACATCGTTAAGCTGGGGTCTCCAAAGCTGGCCGCGCTTTGCAAGCGCCTTCATGTTAATAAGCAGGTTGTCAAGGCTTGTAATCTCCTGCTTCGTTTGGTCAGCGATTGCCTCTAGCTGCCTTACTGCAGGCAGCAATATGTTTCTCTTATCCTGCTCCAGCCTCTCGAAATCTTTTATTTCCTTGTCTATCATCTCAACGTCTTTCTTAACCTGGCCTGTAAGACTGTGAGTTGCGATGAACCTGTTCCTGTCACTGCCAATCACCAGCGACACTTGCCCTACAATCTTTAGAATACGGGCATCTTCCTGCGAGTTCTTAATGAGGTCATTAACCTCTTGTATTAATGCCTGGCGTTCCATCTTTGCAAAAGTGTCAGCAGCCTGGACGCGGCTGAACAGCTTCCCTACATATTGCTGGTACTTCTCCCTAAGCTCCTTTACCTTGCTTTCTGTTGCAGGGTTAAGCTGTCCCCCCTTGACCTGCGCCATGACCTTCTCCAGCTCAATTTCAACCCTTTCAAGCTCTTCAGCGAGCCCTATGGCGTTCTGGATGCTCTCCTTAAACTGCTGCACGTCCTTTATCTCAGCCCTGCCAAGCCTTTTTGCAAAGTCATCAAGCTTTGTTTCATACTGCTCCACATTGCCAATCTGCCTTACGTCTTCCTCAGTCTTCTTGAAATGGTCCTTTACAGCTGCTGCCGTATCTTTGCCTTTTTCTGCAAGCCCTTTTTCAAAATCCTGTTTTCCAAAGAACCCGCCGCTAAAAAGATGCCCAACACCCTTGATGATGCTGTAAAGAAGGCCGATGGTTGCAATAATAAAGCCGATGTTTAAGCCCAAAACAAGGAACCCTGCAGCGGGGTTTTCAGAGGTCTCAGCCAGACTCTTAAGCGTGTTAATGAGGTCATTGGCGAGGAAATTAAGCAATGCATAAGTGCCCAGATAGGCGAAGGAGAATGCAGGCACTTTGTGAGCCCCCATGCCGCTGGCAAACTTGAAAATCAAAGCGCCAAAGATAAATGCCACGAAAAGCCCTGCGAAAGGCCCGAGAGAACCAAGGTTCCAGCCTGCCCTTGACTCGTAAACAGCCAATGCAACAGCAAGTATGGCCCCAACTACAATGCCCAGCTTTGACCCCTGGCCCTCGAACTGTTTCTGAAGCGCCATCCTGCTTATGATTATGAATAAGAACAGGTAAGCGGTCATGTCAAGCCAGAACCAGTGCTTGTTGTAGAAACCCTCGCCATCAAAACCCTCAAGCATCTTGAAGGAGGTGTCAAACACATTGGCAGCTGCAACAGCCTGAACAGTAATTATCGAGAAGAGCAGCAGCAGGAGCAACTGCTTCTTATTAAGCCTGCCAAAGTTCATATTCAGTATGCACCGGTTTTTTTGTCTTAAATCCTAGTTTGGCCTACATCCCCTGAGTGCCGCCGTAAAGCAGCAGCCCTCCTGTTGCAACATAGAGGACATTCATTATGATTTGCGCAAGCTGCGGGATGTTAAAGCCGATAACGCCCAAGCTGTTAAGCAGCGGGATAAGGCCAATAGCAAGGAGAGCCAGCGCCATGATGAACGTTGCAGGGGTAAGCATAGCGCCTATGCCCATAGCCATGCCCATGCTGCCCTCGCTGATAGCATCCCACAGCAGGATTACTGCCCCGATTATGCTGATGACATGCAGCACAATATTCGGCAAAGCAGGTATTGAGAAGCCAATAACCTTGAACTGGTTAAGGAGCGGAATGATGCCAAAAGCCAGGAACACAAGCCCAAGGATAAGGCTTACTGGCTTCCTCGGGCCCATCATGCCCATTCCCATTCCAAACTGGGCTTTTCTGCCAGCTAAACAGCCAAGTAGCGAAAATGCTATTTTACACACCTCTTAAAACCGCTTTTACATTTTACTGCTGCCCATGTTTTTAAATGTTTCGCAACACCGCAGCAGCTGCTTTACCATGAGTTAACAGCCAGGTCAGGGATATTCTTGAAGTCTTTTATGTTTCTGGTTATAAGTATGCTGTTGTTTGCCTTGCAGATACTTGCTATCATCAAAGCCATTTCTTGCGTCATGAGCCCTTTTGTTTTTAGCAGCGCAAAGTCCTTTCCGAACAAAATGCAGCTCAATCGGCTTTGGCTTAGGAGCGTTACAGTGTTCAGGAAGCCGTTAAGCACAGCTAGGTTAGCTTCCTTCTGCTCGGACAGGTAGAAGCCTTTGCAGAGTTCACAGAGCGTTATTGTAGTTATGGCTATTTCAAAACCCTCATTTTTCAGCTGTTGGATCTTACCTGTAATGCTTTCAGAACCTCTAAAGTGGTCAATAACAATGTTAGTGTCTAAGCAGTGCATCAAAACTTGACCGTCCGAAGTTTAAACTTTTTCCTGTCTTCATAAATCATTTTTTCAATCTTGTCAAGCTCTTCCTTGCTGCCGACCCACTTGCCGGCAAAGTCCATTATGGAGCCTTTTTTCTTATCAGCGGCTATCTTGTTAACTACTTCTGAAAAAGATTCTCCTTCCTCCTTCAGCGATTTCAGCCTCTCGTACGCCTCATCTGAAAGCGAAATAACCCTTGTCACAACATGCATGTATGCATGCATGTATATAAATCTTTGGATTTGCTTTGCAGTCTGTCTTGTAACCAAAAGCTTTATATTCTTACTTTTCTTACAAATAACGAAGTATGGTGCACGGAGGCTGTTGAAAATGGAGCTGCTGGAGATGAGAAGTGCAAAGATAACAAAAAAGGGCCAGATTGCAATTCCGAAAAGCGTGAGAAAAATTGAAGGGTTTAGCGAAGGCTCAAAGGTGGCAATACTCGCGTTTTGCGATAGGGTTGAGTTAAAGCCTATGAACCAAATCACCAAGGCTGCACTCACGGCATTGGCAAGCGAAAAAGTGCTTGCAAAGGATTGGGACACCAAAGAGGAAGACGATGCATGGAAAAGCCTGTGAAAGGGGATGTAGTTATCGTACCGTTTCCGTTTTCCGACCTGAGCGCCTCAAAGAAAAGACCCGCACTTGTGATTGCATCTTTAACCGGAAACGACATCATTCTTTGCCAGATAACAAGCAAAAAGAAATTTGATGGCTATTCAATAAGCCTTAGTGATGCTGATTTTGAAAAAGGAAAGCTGAACGTGCCAAGCAGGATAAGGCCAAACAGGATGTTTACTGCAGAAGAGTCCATAGTTCTATACAAAGCAGGCTCGCTTCGGCAGGGGAAAATTAATGAGGTTGAAGAAGCACTGGTCAGGATAATAAGGAGTTAATGAGGTTCTGCATGCGCTTCATCACAGCAGCAAGCGTAAAGCTTAAACCGAGAAATCCGGACAGCCACAAGGGCGAAAACGGCAGGGTTCTGGTCATAGCCGGCTCAATTGACTATGTTGGTGCAGCTTACCTTGCAGGCATGGCCGCTTTTCGTTCTGGAGCTGATGCTGTCGTTGTTGCTGCCCCGGAAAAGGCTGCGTGGGCAATCAACTGCCTTTCTCCAGACTTCATTACCAAGAAGTTTAAGGGCGACTTTTTCACAGAATCAGCAGCAAAAGAAATTATTGAGCTGGGCAAAAAGTTTGACGTTACTTTGATTGGCAACGGCATCGGCAGGAATGTTGCGACGCTGAAATTTGCTGCAGCAGCCTGCAAAAAGATTAGCGGCTGCAAGGTCATTGATGCTGACGCAATAGCAGCAGTAAGGCTTCAGGACGTGCAGAACGCGATATTCACGCCGCACTATGCAGAGTACGATTTGCTGCTGCGAAATACCGGAGTTGCCGGGAAACAGCTGCAAAATGCTGTTGGCAGCAACGTCGTGCTTCTGAAAGGCAGGATTGACAGGATTGTTTCCAAAGACAAATCAGCCTACAACAAAACAGGCAACGCAGGAATGACTGTTGGCGGAACAGGAGATGTCCTCGCAGGGCTCTGTGCGGGATTGCTGGCCCAGGAGAAAGACCTGTTCAAATCAGCCTGCGCAGCTGCCTATGCTAATGGAAAAGCCGGCGACCTGCTGCTGAAGAAATACGGCTACGGCTTCACGGCAAGCGACCTGCTTAACGAGCTGCCGGCTGTGCTGAAGGGGCTGTGGGGCGTTTAGTTTTACCAAACTGAAACGCCTCGTTGGTATTGTGCCAAATCAGTTCCAATCTGGGCATCCTTACATATTTTTCTCATGTGCGATAGCATCCCAGCAAGCCCTTTGACTTGTTTAGCGCAGCGATCCCAAAACGGGTCGTAAAGATTAAGCATGATGTTTTCTATTTTTGGACCCTGAACGCATAGTTAACCTGGTAATTCACGGGCGTATCCTTATTCACAAAAAAAGCCTGAAGATAAAAAACCTCATTGCCCGAGAGTCCGATAACATCGTTCTGCCCATAGTTCTTACCAGTCTGGAAAACTGCCGACATTGAAGAAGTCGATGACTTGCACCCGTCTGCCCAGATATCATCGGCGAGATACCCTGAACCTGCAAAGGGTTTAACAGTTCTAAAAGAAGGGTCAAATATGACAGCATTTCCTTTTAGTAATGCATCTTTGGCTGCTTTGCCAGACAAGGATTCGCCTCTATCAACAACCCTTTTATCCGTAATTGCCAAAAAATAATGCGTTCCATTTCTGACTGTTTTTTTTAAACCATGAACACTTGGAGCCAGCCTTCGTTTGCCGAAAAAAACAAGGTCTGCGCCACATACCCGATAAATCCTCCCTTCGCCATAAAGGTTTCCAAAGCCTTTGTCACTGATAATGTCCAGAAAAGCCTGATTGTTAAGTTCTGTGCAAACCCCTTCGTGAGCATAGCCTTCAGGAGAGTAAAACCTGTCAAAAACAATCGCGTCCTGCGAAGGAAAAAGCATCGGAGGTGGCAGCCTTACTACCCACTCAAGACCGCGATAAGTGTAATTCAGTGTAATCTATTTCAGTTTATCCGTTAAGCATTGCCGATTTCCCATTTTTTGTCGCTGCCGGGATAATCAACACCACTATTTAAATGTTTCTATTTTTAACTACTTAATAGTGATAACATAATGAGGCACATTTGGCGCTGGTTATTGCCAAAAGTAAAGAGTATAGCGCAAAATACTTAGAAATTTAGTAAACTTTATAAATACTAACATTCTTAGTAAATTCCATGAGTGAGATGACGACAGTAACAAGAGGAAGCCAGATAACCCTTACAAAAGAGGTAAGGGAGAAAGTAGGCATTGCTGAAGGAGACAAGGTAATGCTGAACGTGATTGGCAACACCATTGTCGTGGCAAAAAGGGACCCTTCTGTGTTTGGCAACATCGAACCTTTCCTGCCAGCTAATTTTGAGAATGTTCTGAAAATGTTCAGAACTGATTCACGAAAGCGGCTTGAGCGTCTTGGAATAATTCCACCAGGCACAGGAAAGGAGAAGAGTGTGCCGAAAGAGGGGGAAAGTTGAGGATTCTGCTGGATACGAACGTGCTGATTGAGCTTGAGCGGCGTAACAAAGAAGCCGCTGAACTGCTTGCAGAACTTTCTGCTAGCGGCGAGGAGCTCTTGGTGAGCGTGGTAGTTGTGTCTGAGCTGCTGACAGGTCCCTATTTGACTGGACAGGAAAGGGCTTTGGCATCTGCAAAAAGGCTGCTGAGCCAGTTTAATGTTGTAGAATTGAATCAGCCAATAACTGAGACAATTGCACAGTACATGGCCTATCTGGCGTCCAAAGGCACGCCTCTTGAGTATCAGGACGTCGCCATAGCAGCCACCTTCGCAGTCACCAAATCCGACTTTTTGATAACGCAGAACAAAAAGCATTTTGAAGCTATCCCTGAAGTTGGCAATAAGGCACGGACAGTTTCAGAGTTCAGAAAAATCTACAAATGAAAATTTCAATATCCGAAAGTAAAACATTTATATATCAGTTTATTAATTAGTATACTGGCGATAGTTGGATTGCTGCGGAAAAGAGGAGAAGATGGCAGAAAAGGCATTGCTGGAGAAATACCATTTTGAAGAAGAAACTGCAGAACTTGTCAGCGGCATACCGAATGAAAAAACAGGCTATCCCGCGCCGGAATTCAGGCACAGGGTTGTTGTTGAGGCAATAAACGCCTACATCGAAGAGGCATACTTCTGGACCATTGACGAGATAAGGCTCGGCAGGAACTTCAACAAGTTTGTCAAGATAACCGATGTCCATGCCGCTTCTGCGCAGTCAGCGTTCTTCGGGGTTTCAGAGCAGAGGCTTAGCCTCCAGCAGGAAAAAGCCGCAGGCTATCTCAGGGGGATAAGCGAGATGCTCAAGGCGCTGTTCCAGATAGTCAGGGAGCTGAGGATAATTGACGAGCGCATGGGTTATTACAAGCACACTTTTGAAAGGAAAAGCGAAGAAGACGCTGTCGGCTCCGAGATAACGCTGAAAGGGGTTTGGATTGACCAGGTGGAAGGCGGGGTAAAGAATCCCGCATCGGTTTTCGGGCTCTCACAGACCGTTGGCTTCTCTGTCCTGCCTGACCTGTTCTTCAGGGCGAGGTCAGACGACACTGGCGCTGACAAGGTAAAGCCGGAAGGGTATGATGCCTTTGTCAAAAAGGTCATTGACGAATCAGACAAGGCAGTGGCAAAGATGGAAGGCTTCAACGAGAAGGTAAAGGAAGTCCTGAAGAGGAAGCTGACGCAGTATTACATGTGGAAGCTAAGGACATTCAGGGAACTTGACGCAAGAAGGAAGTTCACGATAAGGTACCTCAGGCAGCATTACGACACTATAAAGCTCTACATGGGCTGGATAAAGCCTTACCTGAGAAATATTGCAAAGCTCCAGATGGCTGAGAAGCTGATTGAAGGAGATAAGGCTTACGAGCTGATAACAGCTTTTGAAGGAGCCCTGATGGAGGTTGAGGTGCTGACGTACAAGCACAATCCCGGCAGGAAATTCCACCCCTGCATCCTGCTTAACATATTCTACAGGACAACACCCTCCCTTACCTATGTGCAGGAAGGCTACCAGCGAGGCCCGGCCCACACAGGAAAATTTGACATGACGTTCAGGGGATATGCGTGGAGCGATGAGCAGATAAAGAACTACATCAGGATGAAGGAAGAAGAAGACCTCAAAATGCTTGGCATGATAAACGAAGACATAAAAGCATCAATGGACGCTTTGGGAGATGAGCTGAAGCAATACCTTAAAGAGGCAGGGGAAACATTTCCCGAAGATGAGGCTAAAGAGCCTGAAAAAAAGCCGTCCAACAGCCCCCTTGAGCCGTTCATAGGCGTTTTTGGAGGAGTTAAGGATATCTTCAGTGCATTTGGAGGCATAAGGCCTGCCGGAAAGCAAAGCGTGAAAAAGCAGATTACAGGCGGAAAAAGCGATGTCCAGCTTGCAGGAGAGCTGGAGGATGTAAAAGTAGAGGTAAAGTCAGCAATTTACGGAATATACCACAACTACAAGAAGCTTCACGGCATGCTGACCTGGTAATCATAAGAAGGTTTTTATTAGTTGCAGGATTAAACAGCAGCCATGGCGACTATTGAGGAGCTGAAGAAGCTAAGCCCGCAGGAAAGGATAAGGTGCCTCAGGGAGCTTGAGGAAGAGCGCAGGAAAGAGATAGAGCAGGCTGAAGAGCTCATAAAGGAAACAAGCCGCGAGATTGCCGAGGCAGAAGAAAAGAGGAAAATACCAATACCCCAGGCAAGGGCGACAGACCTGTCATCAGCGCTCACAACAGCAGAAGAGAAGCAGCTTGTTGCGACCCACCACCTGATGGCTGAGGGAACACCAGCAGCACCCGCAGCTCCTGAGCAGCAGCCAAAAAGCCTGGAGGAAGTTGCGGCTGAAGAAGCATTACCCGCTCAAGCTCAACAGCCCCAGCAAAACCTTTTTGGCGAAAAAGGTTTATCAAAAACACAGCAATTTGAAAGGCCGGCTTACGCCATAAGCGGCGAACAGCGGAAATCAGCATTTACAGAATATGCCCGGGCATCAGAGCAGAGCGTTACAGGCGGCGGAGGCGTCAGCGGCCCTGCCAGCCAGATAGAGGATAAGGTAACGGAGTTTTACAGGCAAAGGGCGATTGCAGATACAGAGCCAACAGATACAATGAGACAGTCTTACAAGTCAGAAACAGTGAGCGGAGGATACGAAGCAAGAAATGCAGAAGGGCAGCAAAGAAAACAAGCTCAGGAATTTTACAGCAAAGGAGCGCCATAAAATGATTTTCAACCAGTCATACTTCACTGCAATGGACCGAGGCTATTACATGCCACTCCAGCCTGGCCAGGGGATGCCAGGAGAGAGGGTGGAGGATGTTCCTGAAATCGGGATCAGCCCGAAAGACATAGGCGTCTCAGCACACCCTGCGCAGGACCAGCTCCAGCAGGTGAAAGCCAGAATATTCCAGGGAGCCAGCAAGGTTGAGCTTGGCTTCTTTGGAAGGGGCAAAGGCTCGTTCCAGGGCGGGAATACCACTCCGGAAATGTACGGCAAGGAAGAGCGCATTGACATGCGTGAGCTTGCGAAGATAAACAAGATTCAGCTCACAACACACGCAACCACAGCAGCGGGCAGCCTTGCAGGGTTCGGCCAGCAGGGCTTTGACGAGCATGTCCGCGAACAATCGCTTCACGAGATTGAAAGGGCTGTTGACTTTGCAGCAGACGTCTCGAGAGGCGGGGCAATAGTCGTGCACGCAAATGAATACCCGAGAGCCATAAAGGAATACTTTGAGAAGGAAAGGTTTGAGGCATACCCTGAAGAGGAGGAAAGGGCAGTGCTCTACCTTGTTGACGAAAGGACAGGACAGCTTGTCCCGGTCAGGAAAAATATGCCTGTGCATGAGCCTCTGTACAAAGAAACCGAAGACAAGACAGCATGGCTTGACATTGACGGAAAGCCCATCCCGAAGGACCTGCTTTACCACCAGGTAAATGAGAAAGGCGAATGGGTCAAGGATGGGAAAGTAATAAAGCCGGAAGAGCTATACCGCAAATTGTTCCAGCGCGTTCCGGAATTTAATGAGGAGGGAACAGACTTTAAAACAGAACGGCGGGACTGGGATTATTTTGCCCAAAGGGCAGGTGAGTGGAACAAGCTTCACCCTGATGACAAAAAAACCGCTGAAGAGATGTGGTTCAGGATACAGACAGAAAACGCCATACTCAGGGCAAAGGGCTCATCATTGTTCTATGCAAGGGACTACGAGCGCTCAAGGAAGGACAGGGACAAAGTGGTCAGAGCCTTAAAGTTTTACGAGCAACTGGAAAAGACAGTTCCCCCCGAGGAGGCGTGGAAAATGGCGTTTCAGGAGCCTCAATTCGCCCATTTTGCCGGCCTCGTGCCGCCTGAAACACGGCACCCTGTTGAATACCTGAAAGAGCTTTTGAAGAGGGAAGATGACAACCTCAGGTTCATGCACGAGGCATCTGCTGCGGCTGATGCAGAGGCAGCAACACAGGCAGAGAACATTACAAAAATAAAGCCCATCGAGCAGTATGCCCTGGGCAAGACAGCAGACACTGTCGCGAGGGCAGCCATGTATGCATGGGACAAGGGAAAGCACCTTCGCGAGGACGTTACCAAAGGCGAGAAGCTTGAGAAGCCCCTGTTCATTTCGGTTGAAAACTTCTTTCCCGAGCAGTACGGCGGCCACCCTGACGAGATTAAAAGAATAGTTGAAGAGTCAAGGAAAAAGATGGTTGCAGAGCTTACAGACCCAAGGAACAGCGAGAAATACGGCGAAATCGGCGTAGGGGAAGCTGAGAAAATGGCAAAAGAGCACATCAAGGCAACCTGGGACACAGGGCATGCGTTCATATGGAAAAAATACTTCAAGGGCTCTGATGAGGAGTTCAAGAAGTGGTACCTTGACAAGGCAAAAGAGTGGAAGGACCAGGGCGTGATGGGGCACGTGCACGTTTCAGACAACTTCGGCTGGGAGGACGAGCATGTCATACCCGGGCAGGGCATCGCTCCCATAAAGGAATTTATCCAACTCATCAGGGATAAGGTTGACAAGGGAGAAATAGATGTCATTGTTGAGCCTGCGCACCAGGACTACCGCGCGCTTCTTGGAGGCTGGAGGGTGTTTGGCTCGTCCATCTACGGCACATCAATGGGACAGAAGGAAAGCTGGGCAGGCCTTGAAAGAAGCTACTTCGGCCGCACTGCACCCCCATCATTCCTCTACGGAGAATCAGCCCCGGACCCGGAAGCATGGACGATGTGGACAGGAGTGAGGCTGGAGTAAAGGCTATTACTTCACAAACTCCACATTGTCAAGCCCTTCAAACTCACTGTCGCCTGTCAGGAACTTCACTTTCAGCTTCCTTGCCACGACATAGCCGATGCAGTCAACGTAGGAAACATTGCTTTTTTTCAAAATTTTTCTTAGCCTTACCTTCTCCCACATCGCCTCTTTTAGAGTGTCATCACCAATTTTTACACAGAATTGACTGAACTTTTCAAACAGCTTCTCAGCGGTTTCAGGCTCGCCCTTGCTCACATAACCATAATACAGCTCCATCAGGTTAAGCTTTGTCGTAACTACGCCTGTATTCGTGGCATAAGGCAAATAGCTGCCGCTTGCCTGCGCTATCTCCTGAAGTGCGTAAGTGTCAAAGAAGTAATTCATACGCTTTCCCAGCCTTTCCTAACCCTGTCTTTGAACTTCTGGCCGCTCTCCTTCGTCTTTGCAATGCCAAACACATCGCTAAGGTCTGCCTTTTTTATAACGATGGGCAGTGATAATACATCGCCTTCCTTGATGTTCTGCTGTTCAACAAGCTCTTTTGGCAGAACTACGCCCAGGGAATTTCCCCACTTCCTTGCCACCGTTATTGTTGCCATAAAAACGCTTTAGCAACACCCATTTATATAATTTTTGGTTATACTGAAAATTATATTTTTTCCAGCACCCTGACAGCCTTCTCTCCAAGTGCCAGCAAAAATGGCGCCAGCTTAGGCCCTCTTTCCCTGTTCAGCAAAACACTGTAAGCTGCCCTGAAGAATTCCGGCGGCTGCAGGCCAGCTTCTTTTGCAATGGAGTAGCACTCGTTGTAAAGTTCCTTTTCCTCCCACTTCTTTGATTTTAATTTTGCAGCCAAAGCTTTCAATGCGTTTTGCTGCTGCTGAGACAATTTTGGCCTCGTTTCTTCAGAAATGTCCTGTTGCAGCACATACCTGGCATCATCAGGGGCATACATTCTTATCCAAGCCTTTGCAAGGCTGATGCGGCTCATAATCTGCTTATGCTGCTCTTTTTGATAATGCCCTGTCTTTTCAAGGCTGCCGGCAATGTCCTTTTCGTCCTCAAACACCTGCGCAACCATTGCAGCGTGGCTGAATGGCAGGCTGATTGGAGGCTCAATCTTCGCCTTATCAGGGCTGTTGGAGATTTCGTAAAGCCTCTTAAGGTGGGCTTTTTCCTTCTCATTCTCAACCACGGTTTTGCCGGAATAAACTGCCGCTGCTTTGTCATACTCGTCATACAGCAATGGCAAATCCTTCCACGAAAAGCTCCTTTCAGTCATCAGCCGCTTGTTGTAGAAAAAGCGCAGCAGCTGTGGAGATGCAACCTCCAGCCACTGCCTGGGATAAACAACATTGCCCAGAGAGGCGGACATCTTAACACCGTCAATTGTGAGGTGCTCATAAAAGAACGGCTCAGGGCTTGGAAAGTCAAGCACTTTTTCGCAAATCTCAGCATTAATCCAAAACGCGGAATTAGGAACCTGGTATTCCTTGCCAGCGCCTTCGCAACTCACTTGCCAGCGCGCCCACTGCGCAGCCCACTCGCTCTTGTAAGCAAGCTTCCCCGCGTCTTTTTGAGGGTCATTCTCTCCCTTGTGGCCGCAGCCCTTTGCAATGGCCGTTTCAAAAAGGTAGTCTTTGCAGGCATACGAAACAACACCTGTCGTTTCATCCACGGAAGTTACCCTTGTGGTGATTATCTTGTCGCAGTTGCTGCACAATGGGTTCCAGGGCATCCACTCCCTCTTCAGCGGATTGGTGCGGTGCTTGTTCTGGATTTCCCTTATTGCCTCTGCATGCGCAATCAGCTTCCTGATGAAAGGAACAAAATTCCCTTTTGCATACTCATCCTTCATTGAGTAAATTTCGGTGTCTTCAAACACAAATTTACCGATAACAGAAAGATATTCCTCAACATGATGCTTTGCATACGACTCATGGCATCCTTCGGGGTCTGGTATCCTGCTGACAGGGCTGCCAAGGTATTTCTCAAACTCAGCAGGAACGCCTTTTGGAATCTTTCTCAGAGGGTCAGTGTCGTCAGCTACCCAGATGAGCCTTGATTTCTCTCCGGCATCAAGCAGCGCCCTGTGGACAGAAGCTGCCCTTGTCGTGTCGCTGAGCCTTCCGATGTGCAGGACTCCGGACAGGGAGGCTGCGGTTTTAACAACAAACTCGGCGGGTTTCCCGGCTTTCCTGTCGGAATAGCGGAACCTGTCACGCTTTATAATCTTCCCAGCAAGCTGGTCTGCCCAGAAGAGGTCAAAGTCCTCCTTTTCTTTTCCGCCTATTTTTTTATTTCCTTCGCTGCGGTTATTATCCTGCGGTTTCATATCTTGCTGCTGCTGCTGCCTGTTTTATAAAGATTTTGCAAAGAAAAATAAGCGGGCCCACAGGGACTTTCGGCTTGGCGCCTCTGTCCTTGTTGACATAGTCACCAAGTATTTGAACCCTGGACCTAGTGATTAAGAGTTTCGAGCGTTGAATACCAGCCACTCGCTCTACCAGGCTAAGCTATGGGCCCACTAACAGGCAGCAACCAAGAATTTGTTTAAAAAGATTGCTGTTATAGGGCTATATAGAAACCCTTTTCGTCGCTAATGCGGTTTTACTTCAGGAAATATAAAAAGGGTGAGAAACAAGTGCTCTGAACAGTAAAATCAAGGTGGCAAAAATTTTTGCTTTAACTTTAACGAACCGGTAAGCAGCGTACATGATAAGCCTGAACATCAACTCTTTGTTTTGCATTCTCCAATCTAAGGCGTTAACGTGGTCTCCCATCAAAGCATCAAGAACACCATTAACAGTCTCATTCTTACTACGCTGATGATAATCTTTCTTACTATAGCCTCGTTTCATCTTCTTCCGATACCTGCCTTGAGTTCTCCACACAGGCACGTCTTCATTCCTTGCAGGAATGATGCTTAAAGCATTCATCACTTCCCTGATGAACTCGTGCACGTACTCGGCATCATAGCCCATGTCTAAACTAATCTTGCTGAAAGGTTTTCCGCAACGCATAGCCTTTTTCCCAACAGGAATGAAGTAAGGGCTTTCGCTGCCTGACCTTCTGCTGAAGCCTGCAGCTATTGGAAGCTGCAGCCTGAGGTCTATGAAAGGGAAAACTTTAATGTAGCGTCGGACTTTACGCTTCTTAGCAGGCCTTCCCCGCTTCTTTTTCTTGTTCTTTCTTGAGAAGCTTTCAAGCCTGTTAACATAGTAAGCACTAACACGTCTAGGCTTATTACCAGTACCATCCAAGCCTCCGAAGACTTTCTTAATGCCTGTTCTTGCTAAAGCCATAGCAAGAACCAAGTCAAGGATGGTTTGCTTTATTCGCTTGGCGAACTTTTGCAGTGCTGTGAAGTGTTGTAGCGTTTCAAGCTTTAGGAACTGTATTAGCGGAGCCTTGTCAGGCAGGTCCTGCATGAATCTTTCGTACCCTTTTCGCTCGTACTGTCTGAAGCAAAGCAGGGCTATGTGTTGGTAGGTGGTGTATACGTGGTTGCTGAACTTGCTCGTGTATTTTGGCAGTCCGCTTCTTTTGCACATTTCTATTATTCTTTTCGCATGTTTTATATACTGGGTGTCCTCTTTTTCCTCTTGCATTTTGGGGTTCTCCTCTCTCCCCTTCGTTTTCCCGAAAGGGTCTGAGGAGACCCTTATCTTAAAAGTTTATCGAGAAAGGGTTTCTATGCGGCTTGTTATAGACAATTTCGTGGCTTATGACTCACTTTTTACGAAATTGTCTATCGGTGAATTTCGCCTATTTTAGGCTATAAGCTGCGAAATTCACCATATCAGAATTTTATGCGGCAGCTATGGCAGCATCAACAAGCTTCCTGTACTCAGCGTGCAGCTGCTTCAGCCTTGCGTCATCCCTTGCCTCAATCACGATGCACACCTCAGGCAGGTTGTTGCTCTTCCTCAGCATCACCCACTCAAGCCCGTTGAGGAAGAACTTGATGCCGTCCCTTGTCAGGGTAGCACCGGGATGCTGCTCCTTCATCGCGGCAACGAGCTTTGCGATGACTTTTTCCTTCTTCTCATGAGTGCCGCAGGCAACGTATTCCTTGAACATGGGCGCGAACTTCACTTCATCAGCAAGCTCGGAAAGCTTCCCGCTGCCGTTGCTGATTATCTCAGCCATCTTCAGGCCGGAGAGGAAGCCGTCGCTGAAAGGGTGGTGCTCAAACCACATGTGGCTGCTCATCTCGCCGCCATAAACCGCCTTGCTGTCATAAACCGCTTTCCCGATGAAACTGTGCCCAACATCGCTCCACACCAGTTTCCCTCCCATGCTTTCGGCAAGCGGCTTTAACTCGCTGTTGCAGTCAACTGTGATAACAGCGTTCCTCCTGTCCTGCGGATGCTGAGGAAGGATTTTTTTAATAAAAATGGCGGAGCTTATGCTGCCATTCAATTCCCTGCCATTATCGTCAATAAACACAGACCTGTCACAGTCGCCATCCAGCGCAACTCCGAACTCAGCCTTCTTCTCAACAACCAGCCTGCCCAGCTCCTTCAGGTTTTCGCCCTTTGGCTCAGGCCTTTCTTTGTTGAAGTCAGGCTTTGCAATGCAGTGCGAGGGCACAACCTCTATTCCAAACTCCTCATACAGCCTTGGGATTATGAGCGCTCCTGAGGCATAAAGGCACTCGACTGCAACCCTCATTTTTTTCTTTGGATTGAGCCGGATTATGCCTTTCAGAAAGTCTCGGTAGGGAGCATAGCCATCTGCCTGCATGATACTGCCTTTACCACTGGAAAATGCCTGGCTTTCATAAATCCTTTTCATCTCTTCATACTGGTGCAGGAAAGAGAGGCCGTTTGGCTCAACAAACTTGAAGCCGGTGTATTCTGCAGGGTTGTGGCTCGCCGTAATTATTGCGCCGAACTGTTTCCTGCTGAAGGCATTGAAGAAAAGCACAGGGCTGGGGCACTCGCCAATGTCCGTAACAGCACAGCCAGTCGACATGAGCCCCTTAATGAATGCGGGCTGAATCTTCTTTGAGGAATAGCGGATGTCCCTTCCGACAACAACCGGCTTGCCCCTGATAAGCGTGCCAAGTGCCCTGCCAATCCTCTCAGCAGTTTCGTCATTAAGCTCGCTGTCAATCAGGCCCCGAATGTCGTATGCGTGGAAAAAGCTGGTGCCCATCAGATGATGTCCTTCCATTCCTTTATCGCTTTCTCGTAAAGCTCCAGAGTGCCTGTGTTGTACCACTGCCCCGAGAATGGGTAGCCAAAGAGCCTGCCATCCTTCGCCAGTTTCGGGAACACGTCCTTTTCAAGCATGCAGTAGCCCTCCCCAATGTAGTCAATAACCTCGGCTTCCATCATGTACAGCCCGGAATTGATAAGGTTGGAAGGCGCCTCGTCCTTTTTCGGCTTCTCCACAAATTCAAGTATCCTTGGCCCCTGCATCCTTGCAACGCCATACATGCTGGGATTATCAACTGTTGTGAGGGCAATGGTGACCAAGGCATGGTTTTCCTTGTGGAAGAGGTACATGTCATGCAGGTCAAGCTCCTTGAGCTCATCGGAATTGGTTGCTATGAATGTCCCGGTCAGGAAGGGCTTTGCAAGCTTCAGCGGGCCGGCAGTCCCGAGAGGCTTTGTTTCCTCAACGTATGCCACATTCACGCCGAACCTCTTGCCGTCGCCAATGGCATGCTTTATCTTGTCGCCCTTGTAGCCGATGGAAAGCACTATGTTCCTTATTCCGAACTTCTTAAAAAGGTCAAACTGGTGCTCCAAAAGAGTGCGGTCATGGACAAGCACAAGCGGCTTTGGAATCTCAAATGTTATGGGCTGAAGCCTTGTGCCAACCCCCCCTGCCAGTATGACTGTGGTCTTTGGCATATCGGCGTTGCCAAGCGCCTGCATCAAAAGAAGCTCCATGGCATGGCTTCTGTTCTTTATCTTGTAGCCATCAACCTTGCGGTCAACCTGGCCAAGCAGGTTGTTATCAAGCGTAAGAGTTACCCTTTCCTTCATCCTGAAATCCCCACCTCAGTTTTATGCGTTTCACACCAAACAGGGCAGTTCTGTATTTAAACATTTCGCTTTGTGTGAAAAGGTAATATATACGAAAGGTTTATATATCAGCGTCATATGTTATCATACGTTGTCATACTTTGTGAAGGGGCGCTCATAAAAGCAAAGACGCAACCAAAAGAGCAGGAGGTGATTGGTATGGAAGAAGGCTTGGATGACTTTTATGAAACATTTGAGAGCGAGCTTGAAGATGACGAGATAAGCGCATGGGAAGAAGGCTTCATGATGGGTTTCACCGGAGAGCTGTCAGCAGAAGAGCAGCCGGAATAAACCGCCTTGGCAAGCTCACACTAGCCTGGCCTTCAGCCATGTCGCGGTTGCGCCTGTGATTTCAGCTTCAGTTGTTCTTCCAAGCAAATTCCTGCCGGTGCTGATTACTGCCTGCTTATAAGCAAAATTCCTCCCCACAAATGTGCCGGGAACTTTTCCGTTCTCATCAACAACAATCCTGCCCTTCCAGCCGAGCCACTTCCTGTTGTTGCCAAGCGATATTTTTTTGCACAGGCTGGCAAGCCTTTTGCTTCTTCCTTTCACAACACTGTCCGGCAGCCTTTTCATCCCTGCAGCCGCAGTTCCGGGCCTTGGCCAAAACCTTGAGATATTAATCGTATCAGGCCTTGTTTCTTCAACAACTGCCAGCGTTTCCTTGAAGTCATCTTCTGTCTCTGCAGGGAAGCCGCAGATTATGTCAGTGCTTATTGTTATCTGAGGCAGCTGCCTTCTGAACTCAGCAACGATCTTTTTGAAGGTTTCAGCCCTGTAACCCCGTTTCATTGCTGCCAGGACTTTGTTGCTCCCTGATTGCAGCGGGATGTGCAGAAACTTGAACATCTTCCCATTCTTATAGGCGCCGATGAGGGGCTGTAGCAGATGGTTTGCAAGCGTCGGGTTCATCATCCCAACCCTGACAAAGAAATCCCCTTCAACCTTGCACACTTCCTGCAGCAGCAAAGGAAGGCTTGAACGCCTGTCCATGCCGTATGTTCCCGTGTCCTGGCTGGTGAGCCAAATCTCCCTGCAGCCATTTTTAACAGCATCCTCTACGCTGTTGCAGATTGTGCCAACAGGATAAGAGAACGTGCTGCCCCTGGCTAGTTTTGTAATGCAGAACGTGCAGCTTCCAAGGCAGCCTTCGTTAATCTGCACTATGCTGATGGCCCTGTTAAGGCTTGCTTTCGGCAGCCCGGCCTTGTTAAGCCTGCCCTCGCCAACAGCAAGATGGGCATTGCCTTCAACAACATCAACAATCCTGTCGATTTTGTGCGTTCCGATTATTGCGGCAGCCGGGGCAAGCTTTTGCACTGTCCCAGTCTGCGCCTCGGCCATGCAGCCCGAAACGACCAGCCTTTTCCCACGGCCGGACAGTTCCCTTATCCTGCTTCGGATTTTCTCCTCTGTCGGACCCTTTACCGTGCAGGTATTAACAACAATCACGTCAGAATCCTCAGCAGCAGCAACCACATGGTGCCCGCCTTTGCCGAGCAGCCCCGCCATAATCTCGGAATCGCTTGAGTTTGCCGAGCAGCCATAGGTTTCGATAAAGACTTTCAGTGCCATGCGCTGCCTGAGCAATTGCCATTATAAAAAGCTGCCGCCGCAAATTTTTTATACCTGCTTCCCGCAATACTGGCTTGCGAAAATGGCAGACAATACGCCTGGTAGTGCAGCAGATGGAATGGCCGCA
The DNA here is from genome assembly GCA_016180065.1 of Candidatus Woesearchaeota archaeon. Classification (GTDB taxonomy): domain Archaea; phylum Nanobdellota; class Nanobdellia; order Woesearchaeales; family UBA10216; genus UBA10216. The sequence goes on from JACPBY010000004.1 coordinate 74,845, forward strand.
TCGGGAGGCAGCATAGAGCTTTCCGGCTTTAAGGGGATTGATGAGCCTGCGCTCATTGTCCTCAAAAAGCTGGTTGGCGGCTATGCAAAGCGATTCTCGCGTAACCGCCAAGGGTTTGAAAAGCTCTCTCTGCACCTGAAAAAAGTGCATGCGCAGGAACATTCTGAAAAATACGAAATATGCGCATCACTGGCAGCCAAAAGCCGGCTTTACACGTCAACAACCACAGACCTTAGCCTGTTCTTTGCCGTTGAAGCTGCACTGAAGAAAATCGAGCGCGAGCTTGGCGGGAAATAAAACGCATTAAAACCTGCCTTGTTCCCTCAGAGCCTGCTCCATGGGAACCTTGTCAAACGATAACGTGACCTGTGGCAGAATGCCGTGTGGCACTATCATGGCAGGTGCTGCGCCGCCAAGAGAATAGTACGGAGCTGCATAATCCGCCATGCGCCATCCGCCGTTGTAAATGATTCCTGAGATTTTTCCTGTACTCCTGTGCACAGAAACTCTGCCTGGGCTATAAAATCGCCCGAAAGGAGATTCCATGGCCAAGAACAAGGGCACAGCAGGCTTGTCCTGCCCCGCTACCAACCCGCGCCCCTCAAAACTGCCTTCTTCGTTGAGTATGGCTGCTGTGATGTCAAAGCAGCGCAGCAGGTTATCAGGGAACGCACCTTCATGAACCAACGCGGCAATATCCTCTTCAAGCTGGGGAGGGATGTACAAAATACCGCAGGGAGTGCCGTCCCTTTGGAATTCAAGCACCTTAAACCCGGGCGTGCTTTCAACTTCATAATGTGCATTAGCTAAGCCTTGAAGCTTGCCGGTATCCATAATGCTCGAAAGCTCTACTACTGCCTGAAGCCCCCCTTCCATGCTTACAGAGCGGGAATTCCCGATGTTATGGTCGCGTGGAGGCTGCCATAACAGGAATTTCTCTCCAAACTTAACCTCTTTTCCCATTACACCTGATTTTAGGACCTGCCGGATTTAAACATTTTGTTTTTCCCAGAAGATTTTTAAAAGAGCAGGATTAGCCTGCTTGGCACGATGGTCTTGGACAGGCTTGGCGAATCGCTCAGGAATGCGTTGCAGAAAGTCGCAAGGAGCATATTTGTAGATGATGCAGCAGTCAACGAGCTGGTCAAGGAGCTGCAACGCGCTCTCCTGCAGTCAGACGTAAACGTAAAGCTTGTTTTTGACCTCAGCCAGCGCATCAGGGACAGGGTTCTGAAAGAGGAGATTCCGGCAGGGCTTACAAAAAAAGAGTACCTGGTGAATGTCGTTTATGAAGAGCTTGTAAAATTCCTCGGAAAGGAGGAAAGCCAGATAGACGTGTCTGCAAGGCCGTCTGTGCTGATGCTTTCAGGGCTTTTTGGCTCAGGAAAGACAACAACTTCTGCCAAGCTTGCAAAGCACTTCGCAAAGCGCGGCCTCAAGGTTGCGCTTGTGCAGCTTGACGTTTACAGGCCTGCGGCATTTGACCAGCTGCAGCAGCTTGGAAGGCAGATTAACGTGCCTGTTTTTGGCAATAAAGGCGAAAAAGACCCGCTAAGGATTTACCGCAGCTTCGAGAATGACCTGAAAAGGTTTGATGTTGTGATTGTTGACACAGCAGGAAGGGATGCGCTTTCCGCAGACCTGCTTGAGGAGCTAAAGTCTGTTGCAGAGGCAATAAAGCCAAAGGAAAACCTCCTTATAATAAGCGCAGACATCGGGCAGGCAGCAGAGAAGCAAGCAACAGCCTTCCATGAGGCCTGCAGGATAACAGGCGTAATCATCACCAAGCTTGAAGGCACAGCAAAAGGCGGGGGAGCGCTGAGCGCCTGCGCACTTTCAGGAGCGCCTGTGAAGTTTGTAGGGGTTGGAGAGAAGATTGACGACCTTGAGCGCTTCAACCCGAAAGGGTTTGTCGGCAGGCTGCTGGGCATGGGAGACATAGAAGCCCTGCTGGAAAAAGCGCAGGAAGCGGTGACAGAGGAAGAGGCAAAGGACATAAGCGAAAAATTCCTCAAAGGCGAGTTCACACTGCTGGACCTTTACGAGCAGATGCAGGCGATGAGGAAGATGGGGCCCATTGCCAAGGTGGTTGAAATGATTCCCGGATTCGGCCAGCTGAAGCTGCCCAAGGAAATGCTTGACGTGCAGGAAGGGAAGCTGAAAAAATGGAAATTCGCCATGGACAGCATGACAAAAGAAGAGCTTGAAGACCCTGAGCTGATCAGCAGCGACAGGGCAGAGCGCATAGCCAAAGGCTCAGGCATAAGCACAGGCGAGATAAAAGAGCTGCTCAAGCAGTACAGGCAAAGCAAGAAGGTTGTAAAGATGTTCAAGGGAGCAACCCCAAAGAAGATGCAGCAGATGATGAGGAAAATGGGCGGGATGAAAGGGCTTGGGGGCTAAGGCGCAACTTTCCGCAACAGATTTATAAACCGCCCTAAAACCCGTAGGGTTGATAAGGGCAGGGCTTGCCTTGTCAAACTGTAATAAGGGTTGATAAGGGAGCGTAGAGCTCCCTTATTGCCGCGGTCGCATAACCTGGTAGTGCGTCAGTCTTGAACTAGAGAAAAAAGCAAACTGATGCCCGCAAGGGCTTCGGGGTTCAAATCCCTGCCGCGGCGCTTTCTTCTTTTTTTCCATTCGTTGGAGTAAACAGTCTTGTGTCTTCACTTCTTAAGGAGTAAATTTATAAATAAACCCGCGTTAGCAGATTGAAACTTTGGGGGTGTAACTATGCCGGCAGAAAGCCAGTCATCAGGAAGCCAGTATGAAGGGAAGCGGTATGTTATTCAGGGGTTTGGAGTAAGGGGCGATGCGAGGATCCGAAATCCTGACGGAAAAACTGTTTTTGTCTCTGAGGTTCCAAAAGGGCTCCATGTTGGGGATTTTGTCTCAATTGTTGGCTACCAAGTAGTGCCTGGACCTGCCGATTTTGCAAGGTATGCTCCACTACCTGGCCAGCAAGCCAGAACCGCAGCTGCACCACCAGTTCAGAGGCCTGTGGCTGCTCAGAATCCAATGGCTACACCAGCAGGGCGCCCAGTTACCGCTGCTGCGCAGATGGTTTACATCCTGCACATTGGGCCGACAAGCAAGGGCGATGACTCTGCCATTGCCATTGTCAGGGAGGATGTGCTTGGCATGACAGCATACGATGCTGTGATGCACTTAATCGCACATCACGATGACAAGTCTGTTTTTGCTGACTCAACAGACAGGAGGATAGCAGGCAGGCTGAATGATGTTGTGGCAAGGGCACAAAGGGAAAGGGCATTGGAAGAGCTTGTCTTCACAATAGGAAACGAGCCGGTTACCAAAGCTACGCAGAAAAAGCTTAAGGATTATTTCACAACCCCTGCCCAGAGTGGCAAGTACAGTGTGCAGGCAGTGGTTAAACAGGAAGGGCAGGCTGGAGCAGCAGTCCCTCCTGCTGCAGCAGGCGCACCTGCCCAGCCCCAAAAGCCGCAGGTGGCAAGGGCAGTGTCAACTGTTGCAAGGAAGGGCAGCCCTGGCAGCAGACTGGAGCTTTTAGTGTGATGCTGTGAGGTCTGAACTACAGGAAGCTATGAAACCCACCTGGCAAAATGCTCACTACAACAATAGAGCAGGCAATCTCACAGTTTGGCTCTTTTCTCCTTTTTGGAGACAGGATTTATTGGCTGGGAAATCCCAGCCCAAGCCCTGTGAATGGGAACCATATTGTCCAGAAGGCTGGCAGCAGGCGTGCTTATTTTCCACTGGGCCATGGAACTCCTCTTTCTGATTTAGAGGAGCTGGATTTCTTTCGAAACCGGGAAGAGGTCAGGGAAATAAAGCAAAGCTGGGTGATGGATAACCTTGACAGGGACTCTGTTTCAATTATGGATTATGTGAGCAGGTACAAGCTTCTGAGGTTTATTGTTGATGAGCTCTTTCCGAGAATGGTCGCAGCGCCTGTAGAAGAGCGGCTGGAAGCCATTCTCTCAGGAGGGAAGGAAACGATAACCGGCAAGGAGATTGTGCAGCAGGAACTTGGCTCACAGATTAAAGGTTCGGTCATCAACATTGACATAACCCGGCATAGCGTGGATAGGCTGGAACATCAGTTGGCTAATTCAGAGCTGCAAGGACAGGAATACTTTGCCACCTACCTTTTGAGCAGCGAGTTCAGGGCATCAGATGTTGATAAGCCTTCAATATTCTCGCGGCTAAGCGGCAACACACCTGTTCTCGTGATTGGAGGAAAGCCATATATTTGCGACAGGCCGCCTGAGGAATCAAGCCTTGAGATTAACGTGATGGGCAGGGTTTTGGGCTACATTCCGGTGCCCAGATACCCGCAGGGCATAATCAAAGCTTACAGTGAAGCTGTTTCCAGGGCAATAAGGCTTGAAGCCTTTTCAGACCTGAAAGCTGCCTTGGATACCATGGAAACTGCTGTTCTGAAGGATGTTGAATATATGCCGCTTATGGATGTGGACGAGTTCAGGTTCAGGGACATTGGCTTTTTCCGCAACGGCACTGTTTACTACGTTTTCAGGAGAATCCCTCGATTTGCCAGGCAAACGACGTATGACGAAGGCCTTTTCATTGCAAAGGAATCTGATAAGGACGGGTATGCAGGCGAGTTCGGCATAGGGCTGCATTATAAGGGAGGAGAAATGAGGTATTTGGGCTATCATGAGCAGGAAGGGGGGGTTGTTTACAGAGGGCCGATAAAAGAAGATGCGCCATTCCACAGCAGGGTTGACATAATAGACCCTGTAATGCGTGCCAGATACGGCCAGCTGCGGACAATCTGCCATGTTGGAGGGTATCCGCATTTTCCGCTGACTCCCGATGGCTTTTTGGAGTTTATGACTTATGCCCTTTCCAACTTCCTGGATAGCTTCAGGACAAAGTTTGTTGAGCAGCACTATGATGCTGCAGAGCAAGCCAGATTGCTTAACGCTGGTGTTTTGATGGCAAAAAGCGCGGCATTGGAGCAGGGCTTCATGCTGACAAACATACACCACATCGAAAGATGATAAAGATTAAGAGCTTTGAGGAAAGGGAAACGGCAGCGGTTGAGGCTGCGGCAAGCGAATCGCCTTCGCTTCTCAGCCTTTTGCCATTTTCAGCAATAAGCATTACAGAGGAAGCCCACCAGAAGAATGCTGAGGTTGGCAGAATTCTCGATGGCATGAGCGGCAAGCATTTTGAGTGGTATGGCTACAGCCTGGCAGAAAAGAGAAGCCTGGCAGTCATTGTTGACACGCTGATACAGCCAAACCAGACAGTTTCAGGGGTTGATGTGGACTTTGCCCCCATAGAAGCCAAGAAGGCTTTTGACGAGTTGCAGGTAAGAAACGCTGCCGAAGGCAGGCTTGGCAGCGGCAGCGAGCTTGTGCCTGTCGGGATTGTCCACAGGCACGGCTTTTCAGCCCGGAAGCCGTTCAGGTCGCAGTCTGACGTGAGGAACTTATCCTACTATGTCCAATTGCAGGCGGCCCAGACTGAGTTTCTCAGCACGCAAACAGACCGGTTTGAGCAGGTTGGGCAGTTTGCAGTGCAAGTGAGTGGCTCCACCCTGAGGCTTGTCCCAAAGTCAGGAGACAACCTGATTTTAAGCTACGATTTTGCAGGGGCTGGTGACTTGCTTCTTTACAAGCTTGGGCTTGATGCTGAGCGTGTCCGCGCTAATGGGGGGTTGGCCAGGCTTGTCGGTGATATTCTTGGCAGCGGAGCAAAAATAAGCGCTGAGCAAAACCGGTTTGTGAGCTATGCCACCAGCTTAATTTACAACCGCGATGGAAACAGCCCATTCGGGGAAATCATTGTACTTGCGACTGGCTCAGTGGAAGGAAAATATGAGAAAGCCTTCGAAGTGCCAGTCAGCGTCCTGCCAGGAACTGGCGGCTGTGAATGGTCATTGTCTGGCCTTGAAAGAGAGGTTGATGCCAAAATAAGCTGGGCAAGGAAAAAGGTACAGATACGCTTACCTGGAAAGGCGCGGGAGATTATAGCCTCGCGGAGAGAAGCATCTGAATTGATTGGAAGCGCAGGGATTGACTTATGGGAGCGGTTCTGGCCCGTTGAATCAGCCATAGAACTTGTAAGAAGAGGCGATGCTCCGGGCATGAAAGAAACGGCAGTCAGCTTTTTCCTGGCAGCTGCAGGCTATGTTAACAATTGCAAAGCTCCAAAAGTGGACTATGCGTGTTACCTGTTTTCGGTCATGGCAGCAATGCAGCAAGGCCAAGTGCCACTTACCCAGGCGGTGAAAAATGTTGGTAGGCTGTTCAAAGACCCGGTATATCAGGGAGGCAGGTTCCAGAGGCCGCCGGTTGAGAGCCTGAAAGCAGGCAGCATAGTTGCAAACATATGCTCTCCTAGGCGGGAAACACAGGGCTTGGAGTATTCGTTTATGAGGGAGCTTACAAGCGCAGGCACAGATGGCGTAAGCAGGGTTTTGGAAAAATATGTCCCAATGCTCTTGGCGGCAGGCAAAGCAAAATGACAACGGCAGCAGAGATTGACACCGCAAGGCTGCACAGGCTTATGCTTGGAATAGGAGCAGACGGTTATGAGAAGCTTAAAAAATCCCAGGTTTCAGTGGTTTTTGACAGTGAGGTTGGAAAGTATGTGGCGCTGCCGCTTGCTGCTTCAGGCATTCCACTCGTGCTTGTCAGCGCTTCACAAAAACATGTTTGGGAGCAGCTTATCGACATCCCTTTGCAGCAGGCAGAAATGGCACACAGCTATGCTGGAGCGCTAAGGCAATTCAATGGCAACCCCAGCCTTGAAACCATTATTGGCGTGGAAGCGGCAATGGGCTTCCACGGCTCAACAGCGCTTCTTGGCGGCTCTTCAGTTGTCATAGACTGCACCAACAGCCAGCTTTCCAAGGAAGCGTGCCTGAGCTTTGCAAGAAAAGCCAAAGCCAGCTTCATAAGCATATCAGTTGTGCCCGGCTATGCAAGGCTTGAGCTTGCTGCCCCTGACAACCGGAAGGTTGGTACATCAGTGCTTATGCCTGGCATGGCAGAAATGGAAGCAGGCCTTGCGGCAACAATCCGCGGAAACCCATTGCATGAGGCAGGAGCAAGCATCACAAAAGAAATGATGGGAATGTTCATGGGAGGCATGGCTGCTGACGAAACAGTCAGGCTGATTCTTGGCAAAGGCCAGCCATTAAACAGGCCGCTTTACCTGAAATTTGGCTATGGCTCTGATGTTTTTTCACCAAAACAAGAGCACGACGAGCTGCGGTATGTTGTGCCGGGCATGTTTGGCAGCAAATCAGCGCTGCTCTTCGGCCTTGGCGCAGTTGGGGCGAATGTTGCATTCTGGCTGTCAAAAATCGGCATGGGAAGGGTTGATACATTGGACTATGACGTGGTTGAAATCACAAACGTCATGAGGACATTATTCTACCACCAGCACGTTGGCGAACTGAAGGCTGAGGTTGCGTCACAAAAAATAAAGGCGCTATCCTGCGGCAGCACAGAATCCAAGTCATTTAACGTGAAGCTTGCGCCCGGATGGGAGCCTGGGCAGGATTACAGCATTTATGTTGACGGCTTTGACAATTTTCTTGCGAGAAGCCTGGTTCACAGGCTCGGCATTCAGAATAAAACACCGGTCCTGAGCGCTTCCGGCAGGTTTGACGGGTTTGACATGGAAACCTATGTTCCAGGCCAGACGCTGTGCTTTGACTGCAACTTCGGGCTGGGCAGGCTGGCCGAGAAGGAGGAGGCTGACAGGAGGAACAGCTGTGTTGTGGAGTTCACGCCACAAAACACATGGGTAAACCAGAGCGTTGGCGCACTGGCAGCAATGCTTATCGTTAATGTATTTAATCCAGACAGGTATGGCAGTGTCCCGAACGGAATGGTCATGTATGACCCAAGCCAGGAGTCAAGGCTGTTTGTGAACAGCAAAGCAGGCAGCTGCGCATTTAGCGGGGGAGAAATGCAGCATGGCATCTGAGGACATTGCAGAGCTTGTGGCAAAGGAACTTAGGCGGCAGATTGAGCTTGGCAGGCAGCAGGAGGCCCTGCCTGCCGTGGAAGCAGCACAGTTTGACCCTGTCATGAAAATTGCGTCAATCCTGTCAAGGACCAAGATATCCTCGCTGCTGCGGTATTTCCACGACGCGGTTTACGCCAGCGTAATTTCGGGAAATGAGAGGACGAGCAGATATTCCTGGGAATGGAGAGAGCCCACCATTGCAGACCTGAGAAGGCCTTTCTACGAGGCCGCTGATTTTTTGCTGTTTGAATATTTAGGCTCAGGCCTGCGAAGGCCCAACCGGAACGGCCGGATTCTGATGGACATCATTGCCAAGGCAGGCAGCTCCAGAGAGGCGTTGTACAAGATAGCCCTTATGAGGGTAAGGCAGAGCTACCTTTTTTCAAAAGACGAAGCTTTCAGGCCGGAGCAGGATTCGGACAGCTTGTTGGGAATGCGGCGCCGCCGCACAAGGCAGCGCAGCCGCATAACAGAAGGCGATGATGCACAACATAGGAAACTGCAGCCGAGCAAGGAATGGCTTGCCGCTGAAGTGGCTGAGGCGCAAAAGCCCCTGGAGAAGCTTGCAGACGATGTTGCATGGGCGCTTTATGAAAAGTTTGCCATAGAGTTCTACCACAGGAATTTCGGCCTGCCCACTACACAGGTATTGAAGGCAAGGTCATTTCACGTTAAGGAAAAACCTGAAGCCTACCAGGACACACTTCAAGGGCTGCTCCCATTGGACCCGAAGGCTGTAATGGCTGCAAACGCATACTGCACCAACTTCCCGGGATTTGAAGAAAGGCTGAAGAGGTCAAGCACGGCATTTCACCTGGTCCTTCTGGCCGCAATAGACTTCTACCAAAGCAGGATTGCAGAGCCGGAACTGAAGCATGCCATCAGCAGCGCAGTAAACGGGACAAGAGACCTCCAGTCTGTTTTTTACCTCACAATCTTTGCAAGCCATTTGTCATGGGCAGGGAAGATAAAATGACAACGCTAAGGGAATTCATTGACAGGACTGCGCAATACAGCTCAAAGCTTGAGTGCCTTATACTTGAGGGGGAGGATTTTGCAGACCCGTTCGCAAGCCACTTTTCAGCTTCTCCTACTGACTTATGGCTTAAGCTGG
>JACPBY010000023.1 GCA_016180065.1 Candidatus Woesearchaeota archaeon
CAGGCTCTTCCTTCACTAGCTCAGCATATGTGTAAACTTTTATCAGCTGCCCGTTCGGAAGCCTGCCTGAGAGCGCTGCCGTTATTTTTTCCTGCTGCACCGAAGGCTCTCCCTTTGGTGTTCTTTTTGTGTAGGCTGCTTGCAGGCTTTGTGGGCTTTGCAGAATTATTCCGTCTCCAATTCCGCGGCCATGCAATGTAAGCATGATAGCTTCGTCCTTTGCTCCTATCCTGCCTTCAGGGTCAAGGCCGAAAATTTCTTCAGTAACTGTAGTAATCCCGAGCGTAGGTAAGGCAGTTCTGATTCTGACCAGTTCCTCAAGCATTTCCCTGCTTGATGCAAGATGGCGGCCTTCTCCATGTTTTTCCTCTGCTACCCATTTCTGGCCGTTAGCCAACGCATCCAATCCTGGCACTGCATAAAAATAAGTGGCTTCGTGTGTGCTTACTGCCCTTTCGCCCCAAGGCATTGTTTCCGGCTCAGTGGTTGGTGTCATTTGTTCACATGGAAGAAGCTTTCCTTTTTAAACTTTTCGATTTCGTAACTACTGCGTGATAGCTACTTGTGCGCCTTCCCCACCATTTCCTTTATCGTTGAGTATCCGTTCTCTTCCATGAACTGCTTTATTTCATCGCTTACCTTCTTGAACACGTCAATTCCCCGGTAGTATATTGCTGTTCCGATCTCTACAGCAGCTGCCCCTGCCATTATCATTTCAACAGCGTCCTCCCCGTATGTTACCCCTCCAACCCCGACTATTGGTATCTCAACAGCTTCGTGAATGTCGTAAACGCATTTTACAGCTATTGGCTTGAGCGCCGGCCCGCTTATTCCCCCCGATTTATTGTGCAGGATGGGCTTTGCGGTTTTAATGTCTATCACCATGCCGGGCATAGTGTTTGTTGCAGTTATTGCGTCTGCTCCGGCTTCTTCAACAGCTTTTGCTATCCTTTTGATGTCCGGCACGTTTGGCGCAAGCTTGGCCATTACTGGTATTTTAGTTTTATTTTTCACAAGCCGTATCACATCCGCAGCCGCTTTCTCAGACAAAGAGAATGCCTCCCCAAAATCACTGGCAGTGTTAGGGCAGGATAAGTTGACTTCAATCAGTTGCGGCTTCAGTGTCGCCATCTTCTCAGCAACAATCCCAAACTCCTCTTTTGTCCCGCCAAATATGCTTGGAATGACAGGGACTCCCGCGTTTTTCATCGCAAACTCAACTTCGCCCAGGCTGTTGTCTATTCCGGCGTTTGGCAGCCCGACAGCATTCAAAAATCCTCCTTTGAATTCAACCAGAATCGGGTTGTTATGCCCCTCTCGTTCCTTGGGCCCGATTGACTTCATTACCACAGCGCCAGCCCCGTTCTTTGCAGCGTAGCAGCAGGACGCTCCTGAAACGCCCATGATGCCTGATGCAAGTATAGTGGGGTTTGCCAGTTTCACGTTCAGTATTCTTGTGGTTATGTCTGTTTTTGCCATTTGAGTTAATAGTTGAACCTCTTTTCATATTCTTTGTGGTCAAACCACTCAAGATTTCTTCAATGGGCGCTTACCCCGCCCCTCTGGGGCGATATGATTTCCCATTGAAGGACCAACTGTCAGAACCGCAGCGGTTCTGAGCACGAAGAACCTGCTGGTTCTCCTGAACCCAACGAATTACATACCCCGCAGCTTGCTGTGGTTGGGTTGGTTGTCATGGCAGAACTGCTTTCTTTTTCTTTGAATCCAATCTTAAGGGTGTATTCCTCATTTCCTACCTTAAGGATGTCGCCATCTTTGTAGTCTTTTGGTGGCTCTGGCTTGAACTGTTCTGGGTTTTCCTCCAGTTTGTTTACTGCCCAAAGTTTCAGCTTCAGTAACTCCCTGGCTTTTTCATCCCAGCTCATAAAATCAGGCAATCTTATGTTTATTGAATTTTTAGTTATAGACACGCGAGCATTATGTCTGTGTTCTTGATGTATCTTTACAAGACATCCTCTTCCGTTAATCTCAATCTGTTCAGTATTCATCCCACGCCTTGACTTCCAGCTCTTCCGGCTTTACAGCAGCTATTGCTTCAGCGAGCAGCCTTGCGAGCTGCAGGTTGGTTATGAGAGGTATTCCATAGTCTGCAGCCTTTCTCCTTATAACATATTCGTCCTCCAGCTCCTTTTTTGTGAATGCAGTCGGGATATTTACGACCAGATGCAGCTTCTCTTCATTCCTGCCATCAAGGTAGTCAAGTATGTTCGGCTTTTTGTCCTCCGAAACCTTGTGCAGCATTGTTGCCTTTATGCCGTTTTTCTCAAAAAACATTGCGGTGTGGTGAGTTGCAAACAGGCTGTAGCCAAGCTCTGAAAGCTTCTTTGCATAGGGCAAGAACTTAATCTTTGCATCATCTCCTCCCACGCTGAGAAGGATGTTCTTTTCAGGCAGTTTAAACCCTGCAGCCATTATTGCCTTGAGGAAGGCGTCGTATGTTGTGCTGCCAAGGCATGCTACTTCTCCTGTTGACGCCATTTCAACGCTTATTATCGGGTCTGCGCCCTTCAGCCTTGTGAATGAGAACTGCGGGGACTTCACTCCCACGCAGCTTACGCCGTTTGCAGCGTCAGTTGGTCTGCCATTGGCTTTTTCAAGCCCGAGTATCGCTTTCGTTGCAATTTCAGCAAAGTTCTTCTTTGACACTTTTGAAACAAACGGAAAGCTTCTGGAAGCCCTTAGGTTGCACTCTATGACTTTCACTTCGTTTTCTTTGGCAAGGAACTGCATGTTGAACGGCCCTGTTATGCTCAGCGCCTCAGCTATCTTGGCAGCAATTTCTGAAATCTTTCTTGTTGTTTCTACGTAAAGCTTCTTTGGCGGGAATACCATTGTTGCATCCCCGGAATGCACTCCTGCGTTTTCCACATGCTCTGTTATGGCTTCAATTATTATTTTCCCGCAGGCAGCAACAGCGTCTATTTCAACTTCCTTGGAATTCATTATGAACTTGCTTATGACCACTGGATATTCTTCGTTCACTTTTGATGCCTTTGCAAGGTACTGCTCAAGGTCGTCATCTGCAAATGCAATGCTCATCGCTGCCCCGCTCAATACATAGGATGGCCTGACAAGCACGGGGTATCCTGCTTTTGCAGCGAACTCTTTTGCTTCTTCTATGCTGGTCAGTTCCTCCCATTGCGGCTGGTCTATGCCCAGCTTGTCAAGGAGCTGGGAGAATTTCTGCCTGTCTTCTGCCTGGTCTATGCTTCCGGGGGTTGTGCCAAGTATCCTTACGCCGAACTCATTCAGCTTGAGCGTTATGTTGTTTGGTATCTGCCCACCCATTGAGACTATTGCCCCTTCAGGGCTTTCTTTCTCGTAGATGTCAGCGACAGTTTCTGAGCTTATCTCGTCAAAGTACAGCTTATCACAGACATCGTAGTCTGTGCTTACGGTTTCAGGATTGTAATTTATCATGATTGCTTCGTAGCCCAGTTGTCTCAGTGTGAAGACCGCATTGACGCAGCACCAGTCAAACTCTACCGAGCTGCCAATTCTATACACTCCACTTCCGAGGACAATAATCTTTTTGTGGCTGCTGCTGAAGGTGATGTCGTCCCCGTTGCCATTATAAGTCAGGTAAAGATAGTTGGTCTTTGCAGGGTATTCTGCAGCTAGCGTGTCTATCTGCTTCACAACAGGGGCTATGCCGTGTTTTTTCCGAAGAGCCCTTATGTCATTCGCCTTTGCGCAGGTTATTTTTGCAATCTGCCGGTCTGCAAACCCGTTTTGTTTCGCTTTTTTTAGCAACCCCGGCGTAAGCTCTTTCGTTGCTGCTTCAGCAAGTTCCTTCTCAATTTCAACAACATTTATGATCTTGTAAAGGAACCATTCGTCAATCCCGGTAAGGTCATGTAGTTGTTTAATGCTGTAGCCTTCTTTTATTGCATCTACAATGGCAAAGATTCTCTCGTCAGTTGGGTTGGCAAGCTCATCATCCAGGTCATAGCTCTGCATTCCGGAAATTCCGCGGCTTCCCCTTCTGCTCTTTGGGTTTGCTTTGTTGTCAGAATTTCCCACAAGCCCGTATGCTCCTATGTCAAGCATCCTCATAGCTTTCTGGATTGCCTCCTCAAATGTCCTGCCTATTGCCATGGCCTCTCCAACAGATTTCATTGAGCTCCCAACCTTTCTGCTTACGTTCCTGAACTTCTTCAAGTCCCATCTGGGAATCTTGACAACAATGTAGTCTAAAGCAGGCTCAAAGCAGGCCGTTGTCGTTTGCGTTACTGAGTTTTTAATTTCAGTAAGCGAATACCCCAGCGCCAGCTTCGCAGCGACAAACGCTAGCGGGTAGCCTGTCGCCTTTGACGCCAGTGCCGAGCTTCTTGACAGCCTCGCATTTACCTCAATTATCCTGTATTCGTCGCTGTTCGGGTCAAGCGCATACTGTATGTTGCACTCCCCAATGATACCAAGGTGCCGTATCAGCCTTATCGCTATCTCTCTCAGCTTGTGGTAATCATGGTTTGTCAAGGTCTGTGATGGCGCAACAACTATGCTCTCGCCAGTGTGTATTCCCATGGGGTCGAAGTTTTCCATGTTGCAGACTGTAATGCAGTTGTCAGAGGCATCCCTCACAACCTCGTATTCTATCTCTTTCCAGTGCTCAAGGTATTCTTCAACAAGTATCTGGGGAGCGCTTGCAAGTGCCTGCCTTGCCATGTCAGAAAGCTCTTTAGCATCCCGGCACACGCCGCTTCCCAAGCCTCCAAGCGCATAAGCTGACCTTATCATCACAGGGTATTTTATCTTCTCAGCAGCCTTTAGAGCGTCATTGGCATTCGTGACAGCAAAGCTTCTTGGCGTCTTCAGCCCTGCAGTTTCCACTGCCTTCACGAACAGCTCCCTGTCTTCAGTAGCCTTTATTGCATCTATCTGCGTCCCAAGAACTTTCACATTATATCTTTGCAGCACCCCGCTGTCATGCAAAGCAATGCCGCAGTTCAGCGCTGTCTGGCCTCCGAAGCCGAGGAGGATTCCGTCTGGGCGTTCCTTTGCTATGATTTTCTCGACGAAATATGGGGTTACGGGAAGGAAGTAGATCTTGTCAGCAAACTGTTTATCGGTTTGACATGTAGCAATATTTGGGTTAACCAATATTACCCTTACGCCTTCCTGTTTCAAAGCTTTTATTGCCTGGGAACCGGAGTAGTCGAAATGGCGGTGCTTTTTGCACTCTCGCCTGCTTCTCCGATTTTGAAATCGCGATGCTAAGCCACTAAAGCTTATGCATTCAGTGCGCCACTCCCAAGCATTAAGACTTTGTTCGGTTTTTCTTTTGTCACATATTTTCCTCCTACTTCACGTATTAATGATTTGAATTTATTTTTCAACTTTGAGTCAGCCATGATAAACTTTTTAATAATGTCAATGCCCACGACTTCTATTTTATCAGAAAAGGTAGATGGCGGTATTCCATAAAGATGCCATATCTGAAGCCTGTCGCAATAAGGCAAATATTTTTCGGTATCTGCTTTGACGTTGTTTTCAGAAATGTTGATTTTTGCTTCAATTACGAGTTTTTCATCTGGTACATACAAGTCAGGAAGCCCTCTGTTTGGCAGTTTAAAATGTACACCGGAATCTGGATAAATCTCAGATGCTATCTTTAGAACAATGTTCTCCCATATTTGTCCTAGTTTATTATGTACTGCATCTGTATTTGGGGTAAACCCTGCCGCAATCATTGCCTTATTCCAAGAACCAAATTCACTTAAAGCGGCATTATACGCGTCGTGTCTTCCTAGTGATTTCACCTCGGAACTGGTGGGCTTTTTCCCAAGTTTTTTTGCAATAATTTTGAGTTCTGTCACAACTTTCTTCCTTGTCCGCTTATTCATCTCAAGAACTGTTGGTAAGTTTGCCTCTTTTATGGCAGAATTATATTTTCCAAACCGGGATATCATCGCATTTAAAAGGTCGTCTTTGCCTAATCTCTTTAGATCTCGCATACTTGGAGTACGGTTTAAATTCTGCGCAACCGTCTTAAGTTCTTTTGTGACAGAATTCTTTGACCATTCTTTCTTGATCGGTACGAATCCAGCTTTAATGACTGCTTTATTCCAGCTGCCAAATCGTCTCATGGCTGCTCTTGTTAGACCTGAATAACCTAGTCCCGATAGTCTCTTATATGGTGGTATTTGTCCAAATCGTTTTTGTACAAGTTGAACATCTCTTGGTATTTCATTTTCAGTCCAACCTTTCTGAATTGGTCTATAACCTGCAGCTTCAATAGCGCCTCTCCAACCACCGAAAAGCTTAACAGCATCAAATAGGAGATCATTCCTTTTTAGTCCTCTTACAAAATTGTAGTTTAGATATCTGTTGTCAAGTTCCGCTAAGGACTGCACGTCCTTAACTAACTCCTTTTTTGTTCTAATCTGTTTCCTTTTCATCTTCTTGTCTCCGGAAAACTCATCTAGCGTGAGAATTCCCGCGCTTGACTGGGAATTCTCGTTCCGGAGCGAAGGGCACGTTGAGAGGAGCTGCATAATTGCTTTTAGTGAAGCGGCCTCATCAGAGGGAAAAGCATTATTTGGCAGCTCTGCGTGTGCCCGAAGCTCATAGTCGTCGTCGGTGAAGTCATTAATAAAGCTTAGCCGGAGGGATGTCCAGTGTCCAGTGCTTCGTGCAACTTTTTCGCAAATTTTATGGAAATCGTTCATTTTTGCCTCTTCAAATATTCATTGAAAACAGCAGTGGCAGAAGGTGACAGTTTTCCTTCCTGAAGCATCTTCTTTGCTTCCGCCACTGTTATGAACTTTCCTTCCTCAACTTCTTCCTTCTGCAGCCTTATTTTTCCGTCGTAAACGCACCTGTAAACTTTCCTGTTGTTATTGTTGTGTGAGCTTCGGAATTTGAGGTCGAACAGGTATTCAAGCTCTGCTCCTTCTATTCCAAGTTCCTCTTTCAACTCCCTTCCTGCTGCTTTCTCATAGCTTTCCCCTGCCCGCACTACGCCTCCTGCCTTGACATCGTACATTCCAGGATAAAGCGGAAGGCTTCTGTTTCTTCTGTGCAGGAAAATCCTGCCTTTCGAGTTAAAGACAAAAATATTTGCAGCCCGGTGGGTTAGGTTTTTCTCGTGCATTTCTTTCCATGCCACTTGCCTGAGCACGTTGTCGTCATCGTCCACAACATCAATTAATTCCTCTTTTATCTGCCAAGCACCTTTGTTTTGTACATCCCCCACACTTCTATGCTGAGTGGTGTAATCGGTTGTTCTTCAACAGTTCCGGCTGTAATTATCTGCTCAAGTTCGGCAAGTGTAACCCACTTTACTTTGACAATCTCAGCCCTGTTTGGGATGATGCCGCCGTTGTAATTAAGCTCTGAAACTACCGCGTTTTTCATGTCTCTTTTATCATTTGGGTTGCGGTAGTGGATTTCAAATAGCTCTTGCAATAGCGGGCGAACACTTTCCTCTTCAGCTCCAAGCTCTTCCCGCGCTCCCCTTGCTCCAGCCGAAATAGCGTCTTCGTTTGCATCAATTGTTTCAGTATACCCTAACTGCCAACACAATACATACCATCTGTGCATTCCTCTGGTTCTGAGTGTCAACAGAAACTGGGTCTGGACGTCTTGTGTTCTGCGCACTACAACCTGGCTTGTCCACGTTAAGTAGTTTTTATAATGTGCCTCGTTCTTTGTCACTATCCCTACGAATTTTTCATCAGCTGTGTAGGCTTTTACCATTTCTTCAAGGGTGCCGACTGTCATTTCACCATCCTCAAAAACTCGTCAAACAGGTAATCCGCATCAACCGGCCCGGGTGTTGCTTCAGGGTGGAACTGCACGCTCATGAACGGCTTGCTCCTGTGCCTCAGCCCTTCATTTGTGCCGTCGTTCGCATTCACAAACAGCTCTTCCCACCCTGCAGGCATTGTTTTCATATTAACAGCGTAGCCGTGGTTTTGCGTAGTTATGTAGCACCTTCCCGTGGCTGGGCTTATGCACGGCTGGTTCTGGCTCCGATGTCCATATTTGAGTTTGTAAGTGTCCCCTCCGGCAGCTAATGCAAGTATCTGGTTCCCAAGGCAGATGCCAAACATCGGCAGCTCTTTCTTCATCGCAGCTGCAACATTCTTTATCGTTGCCGTGCACATCTTTGGGTCTCCGGGCCCGTTGCTTACGGCTATGCCGTCAAAGTCCAGCTCTTTATCGGCAGGGAAGTCGTAGTCCCACGGAACTCTGATAACGCTGCAGCCGCGGTTGACCAGGCTTCTGATTATGTTCAGCTTGACTCCGCAGTCAATAAGCACTATTTTCCTTTTGCCGCCTTCGTTGTAAACAGTTTTCTTGCCAACTGCAACCTCAGCAGCCAGGTTGCGTATGTTCGGGTCCTCAAGCTTAACATCGCTGCAACCCTCGACAACAATCTTTCCCAGCATAACTCCTTTTTCCCGAAGCTTCTTCGTCAGCTGCCTCGTGTCTATGCCGAATATTGCAGGCTTGCCTTCCTCTTTGAGCCAGTCCGAAAGGCTTTTCACAGCAGTATAATGGCTATATTCTGATGAGTAATCTGCAACTACAAGCCCCTCTGCCTGTATTTTCTCAGACTCAAAATTCAGCGGCAATCCGTATTTGTCGCAGCTGTCATTTGGGACTCCGTAGTTGCCAATTAGTGGATAAGTTAAAACAAGTATCTGCCCTTTGTAGCTTGGGTCTGTAAGGCTTTCGGGGTAGCCGACCATTCCAGTGTTGAACACAACCTCTCCGGGAACGCTCTTTTCAGCCCCGAACGAAAAGCCCTCAAAAATGGTGCCGTCTTGAAGAACAATTTTAGCTTCCTTTAATGCTGTCTTTTTCCCAGCCATCAAAAAAAATTCGGAGCTGAAGCAGCTTTATAAAGTTTGTTGTTTGGTTTTGTGCAGCTTTATTTGCAGTTGCAACAACCAAAAATAAAGAAAAAAGGCAGGAAAAGTAACTGCCTAAAGGTTAGCCCCCTCAATAGCAACATGTTAGGCTTATGTTATATTTAATCCTTTCTTTTTTATTCCGGATTTTTCGGAAAATTTTCATAAATTGGCTGTTTAAGCAAAATCTTTACGATAAATCATGTAATTAACGCGGTTTCGACGGAAAGTTTCCGGAAAATCAGCAGAAAAGGTTATCAAGACTTTTTACGATCATTCTTACGGGGCCGCCACGGGAGCAGGATATGGTAACTGCGCTCGCTTGAAAAGCGAGGGAGGGTTAGCCCCCTCATCCGGGTTCAAAATCCGCGAAACGGATGGAGTTCCCGGCCGTGGCGCCCCTTTACCTTATCGGCAGTAGCGCAAACGCTGCTTTCTGCACTAGCCATATGAATACTATTAGCGAAACTGTCGGGCTGGTGAATATGTTGAGGGCAACCAAAACAATGTAGATGCTGCATAAAACATCTATTTTGCTTGCGAAGTCTGATTTTGCAAACAGCATGCCTTTTACTCCGAGGTAAATGCCGTGCACAAGCACTACTGACGCCGGAAAAACCCCGAAGCGGGTGTGGAGCATAAGAACTGCCGCCGTAATGGCATCAAGGATTGGCAGAAGGTAAAGTATCATGCGCTTGGCTTTTTTCCAGTTCGTATTTAATGCTTTGTAGCGGTATTCAAAATTCCCGAAATGAAGCTTTATTCAACAAAGAGTGAACAAGTCGCTTCTGCAGTCACTTCTTGATATCTTCAATGGGTCCATACCCCGCCCCTCTGGGGCGAATACCTTTCCCATTGAAGGACCAACTGTCAGAACCGCAGCGGTTCTGAGCACGAAGAACCTGCTGGTTCTCCTGAACCCAACGATTATCATACCCCGCCGCTTGCGGTGGTTGGGTTGTTGATATCCTTCGCAACTGCTTTGTATGCTTCCCTGAACGGCCTTCCCTTTTTCACAAGCTCATATGCCTTTTGGGTTGCGTAAAGCTCTTGGGTCATTGCTTCCCTGCATTTCTTCTCGTTGAACTCCAGGTTTTTCATTACTAAAGCCATTACTCCTGCTGTTTCAATCGTTGTTTCAATCCCTTTCATTAATGGTTCCTTTGTCAGCTGAAAATCCCTGTTGTATCCACTGGGCAGGTTTGCGGTTATGGCAGTTACAGCCGCAACACATCCGCAGATTACGCCATATTTTCCCCTTGCCAGCTCAAGGACATCGTAGTTGTTCTTCTGGGGCATTATGCTGCTTCCTGTCAGAAAGCCTTGCGGCAAAGAAGCGAAGCCGAATTCAGAGGTCGAAAACAGCATGAGATCGGTTGCAAGCTTGTTTATATCAAGCATCAGTTGCTGCAATGATTGAAGGGCCAGCAGTTCAAATTTCCCGCGGCTGTTTTGCACATAAGCTGTTTCCTGCACCTTGGAAAAGCCGAGCAGCTTTGCGGTCAGCTCCCTGTCAGCATTGATTGGCAGCCCGTATCCTGCCCCGCTTCCAAGCGGGTTCTGGTCAAGTATTCCTTTGACGGCAGCCATGAGTTTTAAGTCATCTTCCAAAGCAGCGGCAAATGCAGCGCACCACATCTTTACAGATGATGGCATCGCTTTTTGCATGTGGGTATAGCCTGGCAACGGGACATGTTCGTTTTTTTTGGCAGCTGCATTAATTTCATTTTGCAGTTTTTTGGCCTCTGCAGCTGTTTCAGCCAGCCTGTCCAGCATGTAAAGCCTTAGTGCGGCAGCAACCTGGTCATTCCTTGACCTTGCCGTGTGTATCTTCTTGCCTGCCTCCCCTGCCTTTTTCACAAGGTAATTTTCAAGCGCGGTATGGCAGTCCTCGTCGCTTTGTCTTATCTCAAATGTTCCTTTCTCAGCATCTGCAATGGCTTCTTTTAGTGCGCTCTTTATTTTTGAAAGCTCATCGCTGCCGAGAACGCCGATTTTCGCAAGCATTTCGGCATGGGCGGTGCTGGCTATTGCGTCATACTTAAGCAGCTTTTTGTCCAGATGGGAGTCATTGCCAACCGTGAACTTCTCTGCTGCCTTATCCGAGTCAGTTCCCTTATGCCATAATTTTGTCATTTTTCCGATTTCGCTTTTTTCTCAGCCTGCTTTGCAAGCTTCATCTGCAGGCTGTATAGCTCTATGAAGCCTGCGCTCGCGTTCTGGTTGAAGCTCATGTCCTTCATGAATGTTGCCAGCCTGCTGTCATAAAGGGCGTATGGCGTGTCAATTGCAACAGCTTCTGCCTTGCCTTTTAGCAGCTTTACAGTGACAGTTCCGGTCACTTTCTCGTTTACCTTGTCGTTAAACGCGTTTATCGCATCCATCAAAGGCTCGAACCACTGTGCGCCGTAGCACATGTAAGCCCATTTTGTGTCCATAATGTTCTTTGTTTCGTTTTCCATCCTGGTGCTTACATACTTCTCGATTGCTTTATGCGCTTCTATAATGGTGTGTGCGCCGGGCATTTCGTAAACGCCCCTTACTTTCAGCCCCATTATCCTGTCCTCTATGTGGGTCACTATGCCAATGCCGTGTTTCCCGGCTAATCTGTTTAGCGCCATTATCAGCTGCGGCAACTTCATTTTTTTCCCGTTTATTGCAACAGGGATTCCGTTATCAAACTCCAGTTTCACATACTCCGCTTCATCAGGCGCATTTTCGGGCAAAGTGTATGTTGTCAGGAACCTGCTGTACTGTGGCACAACAGCGGGGTCTTCTATCTCACCCGATTCCCAGGTCATTCCCCACATGTTGTCATCCACACTGTATGGGAAGTCTTTCTTGGCTGGCACAGGTATTCCATGCTTTTCTGCGTATTCTATTTCCTCCTCCCTTCCCATGCTCCATTCCCTGACAGGCGCTATTACCTTTATGTCAGGCTTCAAAGTCAGTGCAGCAGCTTCTATCCTTACCTGGTCATTGCCCTTGCCTGTGCAGCCATGCGCTATGGCATCTGCTCCTTCCTTCTCTGCAATCTCTATAGCTACCTTTGCCATGAGGTACCTGCTTATGGTACTGATGTGGTAGTCTCCCTGGTATGAGCCGTTTGCCTTTATCAGCTTGGACAGGTAATTGTTGGCAAACTCGTCCTTCAGGTCAATGACGTAAGCCTTTGCAGCCCCGAACTTAAGGGCTTTCTGCTTTATCGCTTCCAGGTCATCGCCTTGCTGTCCAAGGTCCAGAGTGAGGGTGATTACTTTCGCATCGTACTCTTCCTGCAGCCATCTCAGCATGCAGCTCGTGTCCAGCCCTCCGGAGTAAAGCAGCACGACTTTCTTTACCTCTCCTTTCATTGCCTCGTAGCTTGCTACCTTTGTGTATTGCCTGTCCTGTTTCATTTTGCTTCATCACCATCCAAAACTTAAGGCTGCGTTATCCTGTTTGAAAGTTCTTCGTAGCCAGAGTTGCCTTTGCTGTGCGCTGCATTTCCGCCCAGCCCGGCAACCTCAATGTATAGCCTTTCTGCAGTCTGCTCACGGGCAAACACTGCAACGTCCACTCCATGTTGTGACAGCGCGACCAGCTTTGCAGCAAGCCATTCCAGGCAGTTTGCATTGCTTGCATTTATAACTACTGGCGTTTGTTTGCCAACCGCAATATAAACCTCCCCTTCGCTTGGCCCAACTATTTCTGCGCAAAGCATTGATGCGTGTGCTTCTGCATCAGGCATTGCCCTGCTCTTAAGTTCAGCAACCAAGTCCGCCAGCCCCACAAGTCACGCTTCCTGCCGCCTGCTTATAAGCCTATCGCCCCATGTGCAACAAAAATAAACAAAAGTGTCCTAAAAGAAACATTTATAAGCCTTTGGGGCTGCAGCAGGCGCTATGAGCATGACCAAAATAGCAGAAGGCTATATCGAAAGCCATTCCAGCGTAAAGGACTGCCTGAAAAGGAGGCTGCTGAACTATTCGCAGCTTTCAAGGCAGATTATCAGGGAAAATAATCTCGGGGACAGCAATTTTGACGCTGTGCTCATAGCTGCAAGGAGATATCTCAGGAAGCTTTCAAAATCAGGTTTGGCAGAGGACAGAATACGTTCGCTTTTGAGCAGCAGCCGGATTGAAATCAAGAACAAAATCTTCGTTGCAGTCATTGACAAGCGCATATTCACCGATGACCTGCTTGAGCTTGAAAGGAGGGTTAAGAAAAGCCGCAATGTTTTCTACGCAATTGAGGGCACTGACGCCATTACCATTATCACGGCAGCAGCCTTTCTGGACGACATCAACTCTGCTTTTAAGTCCAGCATAATGAAGGCCTGGTCTGGTCTGGCCCTGGTCGTTATAGCCAGCCCAGAGGAGATTGAGGAAACCCCCGGCGTTTTCAGCTACCTCTCAGGTTTGCTGAGCGACAGGGGCATCAACATCATGGAGGCAATGAGTTGCTGGTCTGAAACGCTTTTCGTTGTTGCAGAG
>JACPBY010000018.1 GCA_016180065.1 Candidatus Woesearchaeota archaeon
GCCATTCTTGGCTCCACGCTTTTCAAAGAAGTGCTGGGCATGAAGGAAATTATCGGGATAAGCCTTGCGGTGACTGCGATAATACTGCTGAACGTGTAAGAAAATTACGCTATTATACGAAATCTTGGCACTTTCTTCCCGTCAAATCACTTCCTCAGCGCGTCATAAAATATGTCAAAGATTGGCGTTGCAGTGGTTGCAACAAAGTAGTCTGCCTTCACGCTTGCGCAGAGCTTTCCAATCCGGGCTATGTGCTGCTCCAGCTTGTTCTCGTACTCGACAACAAGCTTCGGGCCTATGTAAGTCCGCAATGTTTCGGATGACTCCGCATCCTTAAGCTTAACATCGCCCTCGACACGAAGGTCTTTTTCTGTAACATCAAGAACCTGCACGACTTTTATGTCATGATTGCCTGAGGAAAGGGCAAGCAGCCCCTGCCTTATCTCGTCTATGTCAATGAGGAAATCTGAAACGAGCACAATGAACGCCCTGCTGGTGAGGAACTTCCTGTATTTCAGCATCATGTCAGAGAACCTTGACTTGCCTTTTGGCTTGACAGAGTTAAGGTAGTCAATCATGCTCGCAAGATGCCCTGTGCCGCGCCTTGGCTGGAAAACAGCCACATCATCGGAGAATGTCGAGAACTGAAACTTTTCATTCTCCTTAAGGGCAAGGTAGGCAAACCCGACGCCGAGCATGGCCCCGTACTCGAACTTTGTCACAGGGCTGCCGTAGTTCATGCTTGCGCTTGAATCAACAACAGCATGCATGACAAGATTTCTTTCCTCTTCATAGCGCTTGATGTACAGGTTATCAGTCCTGGCATAAACCTTCCAGTCAATCAGCCTGAAGTCATCACCCGGAGAATAAATCCTGTAGTCCTTTATGGTTGCGCCAGAGCCTGTGAAAAGAGAAGACCTCCTGCCACCGTATTTGGACGTCACCTTCTTGTGCACGACAAGCCTGAACCTGTCCAAGCAGTCCAAGAACTCTGTTGTAATCATTTTATTTTGTCAAGCAGCATCTTTATCGCGCCATCAGTGGTGAGGCCCTTTCTCTCAGCCTCAAAGTTGAGGATTATCCTGTGCCTCAGAACAGGATAAGCCATTGCCCTGACGTCTTCAACGCTAACGTGGTTCCGGCCGCTTATCAGGGCACGGGCCTTTGAAGCAAGAACAAGGCCTATGGACGCCCTTGGAGAGGCGCCATACTCTATTAAGTCCTTCCTCTCCCTTGTTTCGGCAACGAGCTTGAGTATGTACTGCTTAAGGTCAGAGCTTATAGGCACCTGCCTTGTCAATGCCTGAAGGTCAAGGAGCTGCTCCTTGCTGAGCACAATCCTTAGCTTCCTTTCCCTGTCCTCTGCAGCATAGCGGTTGACTATCTCAGACTCCTCATCAAAGCTCGGGTAAGTGACTTTTATCTTGAGCAGGAAACGGTCTTCCTGGGCTTCAGGCAATTTATATGTCCCTTCTTGTTCGATAGGGTTCTGCGTCGCTAAAACAAAAAAAGGAAGGTCAAGCTTGTAAGTCGTGTTGCCAACCGTAACCTGCTTCTCCTGCATGGCCTCCAGCAGGGCAGACTGGGTTTTGGGAGTTGCCCTGTTAATCTCATCAGCAAGGACGACATTTGCAAAAACAGGGCCGGGATGGAACTTGAACTCCCGCTTGCCGTTGCTCTCCTCAAGGATGTACGTTCCGGTTATGTCAGAAGGCATCAGGTCTGGCGTGTTCTGAATCCTGCTGAACCTCAGGTCCATGACCTTGGCAAGGGTCCTTACCGTCATTGTCTTGGCAAGCCCAGGGTAGCCTTCCAGCAGGGCATTCCCGTCCGCAAGGATGGCAGAAAGTATCTGTGTCACCATCTCCTGCTGGCCGACAATGACCTTCTCCACCTCTGCGAAGACGTCGTCAAAAAGCTTCTTGTAAGCTAACATCCAATTCGCCTCGTTTTTTTGCCTTATCGCTGCTGCAGTAGCCGCATAGGGTATTAATAAATGTTATTGAAAGTCAGCGAGAACCGGCACCATATGCCCTGGCCCTGTGCCATCCTACAAAAGGCGTTATGCCCCCCTTGTACCATGGCAGGTTTCCCCTGACGGTAAGCAGGCCAAGCTGGGTGAGGGGGATTGCTCCGGTTTTCTCAGCACGGCAGATAAGGCCAACCTGGACGCATTTTGCCCCGTCCGGGAAAGACCAGTAAGGTGATTTAAGAGTAGGCTGGTTAAGGCTGGCCACAGAGTTATAGCCTCCTATTTGGATTCCGTTTGCATTAAGAGCCCGGTTTATTGCTCCTGCCTGAATCCCGTTTAAGTATAAAAGGCCGTTAAACAATCCTGCTTGGATCCCCCTTACAACACAAGCCGCATTGGATATCCCAAGCTGAACACCCAGGCAAGACTCTATGTTGTTGACAATTCCTGCCTGTAACACCCGTCGCCCAATTGAATTTTCTGTACCCCTGTTAACGGCTCCGGCCTGAACACCCTGCATGTACTGTGCAAAGTTCGTTACTCCTGCCTGCACACCTGTAATATCCTTAGCCTCGTTCAGGACACCAAATTGCATGCCCTTGATTTTATCTGCAACAACATTTTCCACTCCTGCCTGCACGCCAAAGAATTCAGGATTATAACCTGTTTTGCTGGTTCTACGCGTTATTCCAAGCTTAAATGAAAGAGACATTCTGCCACGAGAGAATCTGTAATTTTTTATAAACTTATTGACATTTCTAACGGCTAGCCTCAACAACGCTCTTAAAATACCTCCTTACAAGCTCCTGCTGCTCCTTCGGAATGCGCTCCTCCATGCTTTCGGCAGCCACTGAAACGACTTCTTCAGGGTATTGCTCATCAAATTGCAATTCCTCAGGGGGCTTCACATTGCTGGTGCCAAGCTCTGTGCCTGCCGGCTTAAGCACGACCTTAAGCTCCTCAGAGCCCAACTTGGCAATAGTGGGCTGCCCATAGATGTCCTTCTTCGATGACTGGACAGCTATCGGCAGGTCTCCCTTCGCTTTTTCCTTCCCAACCTTGAACTTGGCGCCAGGGCTTTGGCCATCCTCTCCGGAGCCTGAAAAAATGTCAGGGAAAGAAGCCTTGAGAAAACCCATGGAAACAGGCGAAAGCAGCAGTATTGCAAAGCACAAAACGATTGCAACAATTGACTTGATGTAGACTTTTCTCTCGTCAAGGAAAGAAGACTCCTCAACCTTCCTTAAACCCTGAAGCACTTCTGACTTAAGCTCGTTAACAACCCTGTTGTCAACAGAGGCATACTCTGAGGCTGTTGTCAGCCTTTCCTTCAGGTCCTTGTATTTTGTCTCGACAGACTTTTCAGGCCTTAAATGCAGCTCCCTGAAGACTGCAAAGGCAAGGTAGCCAAGGCCAAGCAATGACGGGAGCAGCAGCCCAAGCCCGAACAAGGAGCTTATGAGGTAAGCAACAAGGAAAACAAGGATGGCGTTAAGAAGCTCCTCAAAAAGGAACAGCTTTGCAATGGAAGTTTTAAGCTCCCCAAGCGCCTCGCCAAAAATCCCTTTCCTTGCCATTCTCAGCACGTCTTTCCCTGCGCCACTTTTTCATCACACAGCTGCCTCTCCAGGCTTTTAATCGCGTCATTCCTGCTTTTTATTGTTGCAAGCTGGTTTTCAACCTTAGCCCTGAGGTCAAGAATCTCGTTCTCCTGCAGCAGCAGCTTGTAATTGGCGTCAGACAGTTCAGCCTGCTTCTCCTGAAGCTCTCCGATTGTCTGGGTAAGCTTCTCCTTAGTTACGGTAAGCTCCCCATCAAGCCTTTCTTTTTCTTTAGTCAGGTCTGTGTAAAGCTGGTCAAGCTTTTCCTTATCAAGCTGCTTAAGCGTTAATTCAGAGAATGTGCGGTTAAGTTCCCTGAGCTTGATGGTGAAGTTGCTGCTCAGGACCTCAAGCTGCTCTTCCTTCTCTTTCAGGTCTTCCGAAACATCCTTGTAAGTTGACTGGAAATAGGTTGTTATGGCGATTGTGCCCACCAGGATGGTCAATACAAGGACCAACAGCATGAAGTTAACGTTTCTCTTGAGGTACATGTTTGCCACCGTAACCGGTTACGCTTTTAATATGCCCTGCTTTATTATGCTTTGCCTGCTTTCTGCTCGCTTCCTTCCCACACCTTCCTCACAGCTATCTCAAGCAGGAAGACTGCAAGGGCAACCACTAGGGGAATCCATGAAAGGCTTTTCTCCCTGGTAACCAGCCTTTTCGAGTCAGCCTTCACCTTTTCAAGCAATTCCTTTGCCTGGCCGGGCCTGAATGTCTCGCCCCCAGTTACCTGGGCTAATGTAAAAAGGTCAGGGTCGTAGCCCATGTTAAGCAGCTCCAGGGGATAATTCGCTGCTGCTGTCGCATCAAAAAACGAGTACCTGCCTGTCTTGTATGGAGTGAACTCTGCAGCGTATGACCTTTCCCCAACCTTTGAGAAGGGCATCCTGCTGTCTGTTGGCACCTTATCAGACACAACTTCAACATTAAAATCATCACCGACAAAAGTGTCCCTTACCGTAACGTCAAACTTCTTGTTCCTGCCCAAATCCCCAACAGCCCAGTTAACAGCCCTGGTTATGAGCACTGAGTTATCCCGGTTAAGAAGCTCGCCAGCCCAGCCAGAGCCGTCATCTGTTGTTATGGCCGCTATCCTGCCCAGCCCGAAACGCCAGACAGTCACCACAGGCCTGTTTTCGGTTGTTGCAACCAGGACATCAGCATTTGGCTTCGGAACAGCCTGGTTAAAGCCGGCAAGCCTGCCGCTGAGCTTAACATTCCGGGTTATGAAATGGTTGTTGTTAAGCTTTTCCAGCTTCATCCTGTCAGTAGGAACAGTCTCGGCAGAGCCGAAAATCACCTTCAGCTTTTGCGCCTCTTCAGGCTCAAAATAAGCGCCATTGCCGGCTTCAGCTATTTCCTGCATGTGCTCAGAGTTGGTGCCTTTGCCAACACCAACTGCGTATACCCTTATTCCCTGCTCCGCCGCATACCTCGCTCCCCTGATATCCTCACCCATGCTTCCTGACTTTCCGTCAGAGAGCAGGACAATGTTCCTGCTGCCTTCAACCTTGCCAAGCATCTGCCTCGCTCCCCTGAGCCCTTCAGAGATTAGCGTGCTGCCGGTATAAACCAGCCGTGGAACAGTGCCCAGAAGCTCCTTCTTGTTGGCTGAAAGCCTGCCAAGCTCAACAACCGTATGGGGCTCAACATTGAAAGCAACAACACCAACCCTGTCATCAAGCCTCAGGTCATTAACCAGGCCAAGGGCCAAAGCCTTCTCAACCTCCTCAACAGTCGATGAGCTGGATGAACTGAAGCCCTCCCCTGTGCTGCCTGAGATGTCAATGAGGAGAACGACATTCACAAACTTCTTGGCCGCCTCCTCTCCGGAGCCAACACTTACCGGCAGGAGATTTTCAAGGACACTGCCCTTATAACCGCCCTTGTCATAAGAGCTTCTTCCGCCAAACACAACAAGGCCGTTGCCGTCATCAATGAACTGCGACAGCTTGTCAGCATCAATTTCAGAAGAAGGAAGGTCATTCAACACAACGGCAGAATAGCCTGATAAGCCCACGCCGCCAAGGCCGGGAACAGTGGTGAGATCATAAACAGGAGAGAAAACAGCCTCAAGAGGGGAGCTTTTGCCTGAAACCAGAAGCACCTTCGGCTTCTTCTCAACCTTGACTGACTTGTAGAACTCGTTGTTTTCCTGGAAGAAGTCCCTTGCGCTAAGCTGCCCACTAATTTCATGGTAGCCTTCGGCAAGCTTTCTCGTGAACCTGAAAGCGTCAGTGCCAGAGGACGTTTCTTCAAGAACCGTTTCGCCGTCAACCTTCACCGCAACGCTGTAAGCAAGGGATTCAGAATTAGGTGGCTTTACCTCATCTACCCTCACAAGGAACTCATTGTCAATTCCAACAGTGGTTATCCTTGGGCCTTCAACCCTTAAAGCAAGGTCAGCCCTTGCAGGCTCAAGGTAAAGAAGGCTTATTGTGGAATTAATTGCGGAAGCAACAACCATCACATCCCCCAAAGCGCGGCCTTCAGTAACCCTGCCATCGGAAACAAGCAGGAGGTTGTCGTTGCCAAGCATGCTGGCAATAAGCTCATCACCAAGAGCAGAAAAGTTTTGGGCAGCAACCTGCCTAAGCCTCACAGGCACATCATCCTGAATTGTTTCCCTGATTTTATCAGCTGCAGTGCGGTCAAAAAGGTCAAAAGACCTTGAGCCGTCAACCAGAATTGTAAGGGAAGGGTCTCCGGATGACATTTCCTGCCTTAATGCTGCAGGCTGTGCCAGGGCCGCAAGAAGAGCAGCAACAACAACAGACCTCAGGGCAAAAACAGCAAGCCGCCTCCTGACCTTGACTTTCTGAAAAAAAGCCCAGCGCTCACCCTTCAGCCTGACAAAATCCTTTCTGACAAGGAAAAACAAGGCCAGGACTGCAGCAGGAATCAGCAACAGCAGCTTAGGGTGGGCAAAAACAACCATCACAGGTCACCCCTCATTTTTATTATCAGAAGCTCAAGCAGGAGCAGGGCAAGGGCAGCGAAAACCAGCTTGCCCTCAAACAAAACATCATTCCCTGCCTTCACAGCTGAAGACAGAAGCATGGAATCAGAGACTGCCACACCAAACGAGTCCTCTGCCGCAATATCCGACTCGCCCTTGTCAAGCAGGTTTGCAGCAACCACTCTTGAGCCGAGCGCGTAAAAGCCTGCATCGCCAAAGAAAAGCCTTGAGGTCCTGACCTTGCCCGAAGGCGTTGCAACCTGCTGCTCGCTTATGCCTTCAACCTTTCCTGCAAGAACATTAAAGCTGGCAATGTCCTCGCTTTTCGTGAGGAAACTCAGCAGGTTATCCCAGAATACAGGATAAAGGTAAGAGCTCCTGAACGTGCTCTTGTCATCAAGGAAGCCATAGTAAAAAACAATGCCGTTGCCCTTTGAATAAATGCCTAAAAGCGTGCTGTTGTCATCAGCAGCAACAAGGCTCGTGAACTTGTCAGTGTCAGGCTTCACAGCCAAGTAGCTTGAAACAATTCCGAAATCAACACCCTTGGTAAGATAGTTCTCAATCCTTACCGAAGACCTTGAGGCATTGCCAATCCCATCTTTAGCCAGCTCAAGAGGCATGCTGAACTGCCTGATGTAGGCTGGCAGGCTGTCCTGGGCAGTTATAACAAGCCCTGTGCCGTTTTCAACAGCCTTGTTTATCTCCCTGTAAAAGCCGGGCAGCATGAACTGGGCAGAAGCATTGTGTATGATTATCACATCGTAGCCGAAGCCCTTCACAACAGGAGGCACAGCCACGTCAAGCTCAACATTCGGAGAAGCCTTCAGCGCAGCCATGATGTAGCTTGCATCAGAATTCGTAATAAGAAGAGTCCTGGCCTTTTTAGCCGGAGAACTCACAAACAGGCTGTTGTCAGCTTCAAAGTCGTCCTTCCGCAGAATCCTGAGCTCTGTGCTGCCATGCAGGGTGTCAAAGCTCAAATCCTCAACAGACCTTGGGCCAATGGCAAGCTGCATCTCTGCAACACCACTGCCGCTGTTTTTTACCTCAACACCGACCTTATGCTCCGAGCTGTCATAATTCTTTATAAGCGCCGTAGTCTGAAACTTGTTGATGTCCAGGCTGACAAAGCCAACATTGCTCAGGCCTCTTAGTGCCTCTTTTGCTTCATTACCTGTTCCCAAAACATTAACCAGCTCAACTTTAGCGCCTCTCGCTGCGATGGAGCGCTTTGCCACAATCACGTCCGTTCCCTGGTTTGCCTGGAAATCGCTCAATACAACAACCCTGCTGCTTTCAGGCTCATCAACAAGCTCGCCTGCAGCAAGCATGCCATCACCAACATGAGACTGGGTGGCTTTTGCCTTTAAAGTTGCCAGGAGCTTACCGGCTTCCGCTGCTGTTGCCTTGTCAGCAACAACCACAGGGATGTTCAAGGCAAGCACTATGCTGACCCTGCCCTCAAGCCTTGAGCCTGATTCCTCCAAAGCCCTTGCGAACCTCGTGCCAGAGCCGTCAGCAAGAAGCGCATTCATGCTGGCAGAGCCGTCAATAACCAGCACCGTATGCCTTGCAGAGGCTGCCTTCTCACTGGTAATGAACGGCGAAGCGACAGCGAAAGCAACAAACAGCAGAATGGCAAGCTGGACAAGGAAAAGGAGGTTCCTGAAAATCTGCCTGAAAAAACTGGAAAACTTTGTAGAGCCGCCTTCCTTCAGGAAGAACATAAGGCTCGGAATCGTCTTCTCCTTAGGCCTGGGCCTCCTGAGGTAAAGCAGTATGAACGGGACAAGCGCAAGCAAAGCATAAAGCCCCGCAGGATTTTTAAACGCCATAAGCAATATCCTTCCCTGCAGATATTAAAAGGTTTAGATTTTCGGGAACTTGTAGCCCTTTGCGCACTTCTCAGAGCAGAACCGGTAGTGCTTTCCCCTGAACTCACGCTCAACCGCGCTTTTCACCTCAAGAAGGGACTTCTTGCACTGGGCGCACTCCGCAACCTTATCCTCTTCCTCATAGCCCTCCATGAACGCCTCTTCAGTAGGGCTTATCTCATCTGATTCTTCCTCCTCGTTCCTTTCCTCTTCCTCGTAAATGTCATCCTCGCTTTCAGGCTCCTCTGCCTCAAAATTATCTCCATTGCTTTCATCTTTTGCCATAAGCATCACCCTCAAAATTCTGCCACGGCAGAATTTTGCTTCTTTTTATTGTTTTCTATCACTCTTCAAACTCCCCAAGCCTTTTCTGCCGCTTTCCATCAAGCTTCTTCCTGTAAGGAGCCCAGCTCTTCCTGAAGATGTCAGGGTAAACCTCAAAGTACTTGTCAAAGAACTCAACTGTTTTAGGGTCACTTAAATAGCCGCTGCCAAAGTCCTCAACAACAGCCCTTTTTATCCTTTCAACTTCACTGTCCCTTGTGACTTTTGCCAGGATTGAAGCAGCAGAGCACTCAACATGGTTAACATCTGCCTTGTGCTCAACAACAGCCTCAACCTTCCTGTTTTTCAGAAGCTGCAAAAGGTAATTTTTGTATTCCTCAACATTGTTGCTCGGGCAATCAATAATTATCTTTTCAGGCCTCAACGCGTCGATAATCTCAGCAGACTTGTGGGCTTCAAGCCAGTTAAGGTTCATGCCGCCATCAGACTGCACAGAAGCGTCAATCTCCGCGGGGCCTATGATGAGAAGCTTGTAAGCTTTCACAATCTTGACTATCTTCGGGAAAAGCTGCTCACGCTGCTTCGGAGACAGGAGCTTTGAATCCTTAGCGCCAATCCTCTTCAGCCCGGCAGCGCCTTCCTCATCAGTCAGCACGCCACACATTACCATCGGCCCTATTATCGGGCCGCGGCCCGCTTCGTCAATGCCGCAAACCAAAGCCATGGCTCTTTTGCTGCTGCTGAGGTTTTTAATGTTGACGGTTTTGCAAGAATTTCGGAAATTTTACGCTGTAACTGGGAACTTTTCACGTAGAGCATTCACTGGCCACTGGACATCTGCCCGGGCAGGGTATATAAGCAACTTCTTCATAAGGCTCGGAGGACCGCAGAGCTGCCAAAATTGTGATTTTCCCTTGCGCGGCAAGGTCGGCTTTACAGCCTAAAATCACATTAGGCATCTCCGCTCAGCGTCCTCCTTGCCAGAAACGAGAGATTTCTCTGCCAGGTGCGAGAAATCTCAACGTTTGATTGAGGCTTCGGAGTGTGAAGAAGATGGAAGCAAATTTAACAATTGATCTGGGCAAGCTGGTTGATGGCATTAAAACATATCCCAGTTGGACAACAGGCAGGCAGTATCCTCTTTGTATTCAGGCAATCGATAATGAACACATTGAGATTTTTTATCAAATTGCTGGTCCAGTAAAAAGAAAGATAAGCAGACAATTTCCACGAGAACTTAAGTTACGTTCTCGCTTTATTTGGGCATTAGGTTTTCTCAAGGGAGAAGGTTCTAACGCATTAGGTAAATCAAATTACAGAAGATTCACTATTACAAATACAAACCCTGAATTTTTGAGAATTGTCTTAGACGAATTAGAGTCAATGCATCTGTTCCAAAGAGAAAACTTAAGCAATACAGGCGTAAATGTCCTACACGCAAAAGAAGCAGAATCAACTGTAAGAGCCTTTTGGTCTCGTGAACTTTGCATCCCTGTTGAAAAAATTCGATATTACGGTGATAAGGTAAAAACTTCTAAAAATGGCGTTTGTCATATCTACATAAGTGATGTCTTGTTGCGAAGAGTTGTAGATGAGGTGAGCTCTTACGTAATGAAAGAAAGAGGGGCGGATACCCGCCCCCAGTAGCGAGGGGAAGATTTGAACTTCCGACCTGTGGGTTATGAGCCCACCGGGCACTCCTGGTTAGGCGGTTAATAGCAGAAGCTACTACCCTCTGCCCTACCTCGCTGTACCTTTCAGGTTTTGTCCAAACGTTTATAAAGGTTTAGGAAACAAATTGAAGCATGCCAGTCTTTGAACTGCTGCAGTCAAAAACCGCAGAAATAGCCGCGATTGCTTCAGCAGCTATGTTCCCGCTGGGGCTGATATTTCTCAAGAAGGGTTATGATCACTCAACTCCGCTTTACGGAACGCTAATGGTAACGGCGATTAACGCAGTCTTCCTCTGGGTTTTTGCATTGCTGTTTTCTTCTCTGCCGATAACTGTAATATTCTCATCTGCAGTAATATTCTTCATAATTGCTGGTGCAATCGGCCACGGCATAGCCAGGCTGCTGCAGTTTACAGGCGTTGACAAGGTTGGGCCGGCAAGAAACACAATAGCACTAGCGACTTCAGCGCTGTTTGGGGCACTAATCGCCATACTTTTCAGGGGAGAAAAGTGGACCCTGCCTATATTTTTAGGAACGATGGCAATAGCTGGAGGAATAGCCGTTCTGGCCAGGGAGAGCAAAAAGACAAAATGGAATCCTGCCTACCTTGCCTTGCCAATCACCGCAGCCTTTCTTTACGGAATAATGACCAACATCTACAAAGTGGGGCTTGAGAAAATACCTGATGCTGCAATAGGGGCAGCGGTAGGGCTAACTGCAGCGTTATTTACGCTTACTGTTGTGGCCGCAGCATCAGCAGTCAAAGAACACGGCAGAATCAAAATTCCAAGCTTGGGGAAAGCAATGCCTTTGTTCTTGGCAGCAGGCGTTATAAACAGCCTGGGATTGATTCTCAACTTTGAAGCCATAAAGCTTGGCGATGTTACGGTTGTTTTTCCGCTGATAAGCGCGCAGCCGCTGTTTGCAACGGTTTTTGGGCATTTATTTTTACGTCAGACTGAAAGAATAAGCTGGCACGTTGTCGTTGGGGCTGTGGTTGTCGTGGCAGGGATTACAACGATAACAGCCTTCTAGCGGCGCACACCCAAAACCTTTAAAAGCCACCTAAATCTTCGAGGGTTGATAAGGGCGCGAGCATTGCGAGTGCCCTTATTGCCGCGGTCGCGTAGCCTGGTATCGCGGTGGATTGCTAAGGGCATTAAGGTGTCCTTTAGATAATGTCGCCAAATTGCGACAAATCTATCCCTCTACGGGAAGATACCTACGATACCACACAAGGATTCACTGTCCGAAAGGACTCGGGGGTTCAAATCCCTCCCGCGGCGCTTATTATTTGTTATAGTTT